>NZ_CP114910.1:5938522-6251076 GCF_027497395.1 Solwaraspora sp. WMMA2080
CACCGCCGCCGCGACGGCGGCGAGGACCTTGTGGACGAACCCGGCCGACACGCGGGTGCCGGCCAGATCGGCGATCAGCCGCACGCACCGCTCGACCGGCACGTGCTGCACGATCAGCAGGTACACGGCGAGAGCGCGCAGGTTCGCCCCGTACACCCGGGTGTTACCCACCCCCGCCTGCTTCGGCGGGGCGGCGACGTGCTTCCGGCCGCAGCCGCACCGGACCCGGTACTGCCGGTACTCCACCGTCGACGCGGTGACCAGCGGCACGTCGGTGACCTGACTGGCCGACACCACCCCCTCGTCGACAGCCCCCGCCAGGTCCGTCCCGCACTCGCACGGCCCGCACGGACGCTGGTCAACCACCCGGACGTCGGCCTCGTCCAACCAGGGCAGATACGATCCCGGCGCACCGGGCTGTCTACCTCGCCCCGGCTTCTTCCCGCCCGAGCGCCCACCGCCGGCGGGCTTGCTCCTACCCGACCGGCCAGGCAGATCATCGGTCGAGGGCGGCATCGAGGAGTTTCGGCTGTTCCGCGAGATCAACCGCTTGATCTGCTCCAACTCCGCACGTAGCCGTTCCACCTCGGCCGTCTGATCCGCCAACTGAGCGGCCTGATCACGGACCACCGCGATCAGCTCGTCCCGCGACAGCGCCTCCGGATCAACCACCCGGGCACAAGATCACGATCGGTCCGAGACGGCAACCACCCCCAGCTCGGCCCGGCGAGTCACGCTACCCAACAGCAAACCCGCCAGCAAGACGTGAATGTTTACGTCTTGCTGGCCTGCCAGGACATCCCGCGTTCGTGCAGGATCCGCCGGAGGAGTCTCGACGCTGATCGTGGTGATGTGGCCCGCAGTGATGAGGTATTCGTGCAGTTTGATTAGGGACCAGCGGGAGAAGGGCTGACCGAGGAAGCGGGGTCGCACCGGGCGATGACGCAGAACCAGTCTCTGGTCTGCTCATCGATCCGTCTCGGTGCGCCCCCGCTCCATTTTGGGTTCAGGGCGTCGAACCCCCGCTCGTCCGAGGCCCGTAGCTGGTTGGCGACGCTGGTCGATAACCAGGCTAGAGCCACCACCAGCAGAGTCGGATGGGCGAGCGCGGCGTCTCGATTGCTGTCGCGTCGGGCCCGTGGCTCCTCTTAGCTGTCAGCGAAGGCGACGATGTCCGCGACGAGTCGATCGGCGGCGGTCACCGCCAGTCCGTGCGCGGCGTCGTCATAGACGACGAGCCGACTGTCCTTGATCAGCTCTGCGGTAGCCTCACCGCATTGGGCTAGGTCGGCGATCGGGTCGCGGGCGCCGTGGATCACCAGGGTCGGCACGGTGACGCTCCCGAGGTCCTCGCGGAGCTCGCTGGTGAACAGCAGCCGGTAGGACTCGATGGTGGCCCGACTAGAGCACTGCAGCGCCTGATCGCTGAACCACTCGGTGAACTCCGCCGACAGCGGAATGTCCTTGGCAGATGCGCCGACGCCAGCGTAGAAAGCCATCGAGATCTCCGAGTAGTACCTGGGTCGATCCGTCCGTAGCTGCTCCAGCATCTGATTCACCTCATTCGCCGCCGATCCATCGCGGTCGTCGGACGAACTGACGAGGGCTGGGGTGACGGTAGCGATCAGCACGGCTCGGCGAACCCGGTCGGTGCCGTGCCGTGCGATGTAGCGGACCAGTTCAGCACAACCCATGGCGCTTCCAATGAGCGTGACATCTGTCAGGTCAAGCGATTCGATCAGCCGGGCGAGGTCGTCGGCGAGGGTGTCGTAGTCGTAGCCGCCCCAGGCCCAGTCCGATCTGCCGTGGCCGCGACGGTCGTAGGCGACGACGCGGAACCCTGCGGCGTCCAGCGGAGGCAGATGCTTGTCCCACATCTGAATGCCCATGGTGGCGCTGCTCAGCAGCACCATCGGCGGGCCAGCTCCGCTGTCGACGTAGTGGATGTTCGTGCCGTCGTTTGCTCTGAAGAATGGCATGCGGATCTCCAATCATTTGTCACCAGGTGACCGGTAGCGATTCGATGCCGTGGAACACGGTTCCTCGGCGAAACAGCGCCTCGGGCTCGTCGGTCGCCAGTCGCAGGGTCGGGAACCGGGTGAACAGCGCCTCAAGGGAAATTGCCATCTCTAGGCGAGCTAGTGGCGCGCCCTGGCAATAGTGTGGCCCGATTCCCCACTGTAGATGTTCCTGGGAATTCCTGTATATGTCAAGATGGCCCGGATTCGGGAAGACCTCCGGGTCATGGTTGCCGGCCGGGATGGATATGACAACCGCATCGCCTTTTCGCATCTGTCGTCCACCGAGTTCCAGATCTTCGAGCACCAGGCGTACGATTGCGTCTTGCGAGATAGACCAAAATCTCATTGCTTCTTCGATGAACTGTGGGACCAGTGCGCCGTCGTCGGCAAGTACCGAGGCGCGTAGCTCTGGGTCGAGCAGCAGGCTGAGAATATTCAGTGCGATCTGATTAGTGGTGGTCTCGTGGCCGGCAACGAGGACGAGTCGTGCAATTCCTACGAGTTCCTTGAGGGTAATTTCTCCGGTTGCCAGATTGTTCGAGGCGAGCTGGCTGATGAGGTCGTCCTGCGGGTCGTGCAGGCGGCGCTCCGCCAGGTCGGCCAGATAGTTCGACATCTCCTGGTACGCTGCGAACGATCTAATCGGATCTTCCTGCGACATCGTGATTCTGGTCTTCTCCACGAAAAAAGGCGAATCCTCGTCGGGGACGCCGAGTAGGTTGGCGACCACCAATGTTGGCAACTTCCTGGAGAACGCGTCGTGGAGATCGACCGGTCGGTGCCGGGAAGCGACATCGTCCAGCAGTTGTGTGGTCAGTGCCTCGACGGCAGGGCGCATGGATCGGACCCGCCGTGCGGTGAACTGCGAAGCGATCATGCTTCTGAGTCGGTTGTGTTCGGGGTCGTCCATGCGTAGAAACGACGAAGGTCGGTCACCTGGCGGAATCTGAATTCGTACCGGCGCGCCTGGTAGCAGCTCATCAGCGCTGAGCCGTGAATCCATCAACGCCTGTCGAACGTCGGGGTGTTTGGTGACCAGCCATGCGCGCCTCGCCTCAGTCGCCCCTGCTGGGATCAGCACGGCGCAGGGCAGTTCCTTACGCAACTCGTCGAGGATCGGGGGGACGGTGCCCTCGCAAGGCCGCGGGAATGGCCACTTCAGGACGCGTGTCTCTTCGTGTAGCGCCATTAGAGCCTCTCGCATGTCGATTGGAAAGACTCGGTCCTGGTGCTCCATCGGTTTGTTCTCATTGCAACATTATTGAATATGGCACTGACAATGCGCTGACTGTTCGTAAGTAGTCCCAAGTCTCGTGGGGTTGGGCGACGCGGTTTGTGGGCATGCTGATGGTCGGCGTGGCCGGGTGTGGCGTCGCCGTCGCGGTGGTCGGTGTGGGTGTCAGCCGGTCGGGGGTGGCTGGGCCCAGGTGTGCAGGTCGGCGGGGGACGCGGTCCAGGGCAGGAATCGTTGGAGGTCGGGGCCGGTCAGGGGTCTGCCGCCGTTGCGACCGCAGGCGTCGAGGTAGGCGGTGAGGTAGGTCAGGACGTTGAGGCCGGCCTGTTCGGCGGTGGCGGTGACGGTCCAGACGGTCGCGGCGAGGCGCGCGGCGTCGTCGGTGCGGGAGCCGTAGGCGTTCTTGCGGGTGATGACGGGCCGTCGCAGTGCCCGCTCGGACGTGTTGTTGTCCAGGCTGATCATCGGGTAGTCGCGGTGCGCGGTCAGGCCGTCCCACTCGCGGTCCAGGGTGGCCAGGGCCTTCTTCGCGGGTTGTTGCAGGCCGGGGCTGGCCATCTGGGCCTGCCGGGCGGTGTCGATCGCCTGCAGGGCGGTGTCCCAGGCGGTGTACGCGTCGTCCAGCCGGGTCGCCGCCGTCCCTGCGGCGGCCGTGGATGCGTTCCACGCGTCGGTCAGCTCGTCGTGGGCGTGGTACAGGGCCTTGATCCGGTCCAGCCAGTCTCGGGTCCAACACGCCAGTTGGGTCGGGTTCGCGTCCCCGGCGCGCACGAAGTACCGGCGGACATGGGCCCAGCAGTACAGGTTGGTCAGGCCGTCGGTCCTACGCCCGGCCGAGGCGTAGACGGTGTAGAAGTCGCTGGAGACGACCAGCCGCCGTGGCCCACCATCAGCGTGCGGGGTCAGCTGTCCGGTGGCGGTGTCGATCCCGGCGTGGCGGGCCAGAACAGCGCCGGCGCGGGTCGGGTCCATCACGAAACAGGTGGTGTCCGCGCCGATGAACACCCACAGCCACCAGCGGGCCGGCCCGTCACCACCATCGGGGGTGAACACGTGCCACGACGTCTCGTCGGCGTGCGGATGCCACGAATCACGGGACCGGGCGACAATCCGCTCCTCCAACGGCGCCAGCAACGTCCCGGCGGCCGCGCAGGTCCCGACCAACGTCGAGGAGCTGACCTCGGCGCCCTGGCGTGCCAGCCCGGCGATCAGGGAGTTCCGGGAGCGCCCGGCCACGAACCGTTCGACCAGCAGCATCGCGATGAACCCGTTACTGAACCGGCCCTTGCCGACCGCTTTCGGCGGGCCCGGCGCGGTCACCGTCCTCGCCCCGGCACACCGGCACCACCACCCGCACCGTCACCCGCCAATCGACCTGCTCGAAGGCGTGATCGTCGAACGCCTCGAACCGCGACGAACAGTCCGGGCAGCAGTACCCGCCCCCGGCGAAGTCCCACACCACCTCCACCCGCGGCAGATGCGAGTAATCCCTGCGACCGGCCCGCCCTCCCGGCCCTCGCCGCGGTGCCCTCTCCCGCTCACGCTCGCCAGGCTCACCGCCATACCCACCCTGGCCGTCACCGTCGCCCGCCGTCGGCTGCGGCCGAACCCGCTCCGACGAACGCCCGAACACCAACCGCTGCAACACCGCCAACTCCGCCGACACCCGCTCCAACTCGGCCTCACGCCGCACATCACGTTCCCGCAACCGCTCGTTCTCCACCCGCAGCGCCGCGTTCTCCTCCCGCAACTGCCCGGCCAACCGCTCCCACCGCTCGTTGGCCTCCACCACCCGAGCCAGCGCAGACCTCAACCCCGCGTCAGCATCCGCCTCCACCGAAGCACCAACCGAGACCGTCACGGCCGCAAATCAACACCACCACGGCTGCCGGAGCACGCACCAACTGTCCGACTACACAAAGTCACCCACGGGAACTGGGACTACTTACGACTGTTCGAGCAGTTAACTGATTGACGTGCGGGGTACGTGTAGGACGCACGCGTAGTCGTGGACAGGAATTGATATCTCCCTGTCCACGACTCGTGCCGCTGCGGAGCCTGGTGCTCCTGCGCACCGCTGCTCCGGCCCTATTCAATATGTTTAAGCCCTATTGAATCGATGAGTCAGGAATTTGCGGGCAGCCCCACGAAGCGTCCCATCGCCTCTGCTGCGTGGTCGAAGAAGGCGTCCGGATCCGCCGCAAACCCCTGCACGTGTCCGTAGACACTGAAGCTGACCATACCGAGCAACTGGGTCCACGCAATTAGGGTGCGAGAGATGGTCGAGTGTGGAATTCCAGCGAGGAATCCATTCGCGAGTGCGGACACGTTCTGTTCCATCCCGTCGCTCATCGGCGGTTCGTCGGCGATGCTCAGTGTGCCGGCCTGGTGGGCCTGCCTGAGCAGGCCCACGAGAACCGCTGCGGCTCGGGCGCCGACGACCATCGTCTCCGCAGGGGCGCTGTAGTCGGGCTGTGGCGGTCCCCAGATCAGCGCGTACCGCTCAGGATTGTCCTGGGCCCACTTGCGAATCTCGCGGCAGGTGGACGACCACTGCCCAAGAAGGCCTTCGTCGGCAGCCGCCTGGGCACCCCGCTCGGCGTGATCGCCCATGTCCCGATATGCGTCGAGGATCATTGATGTCAGTAGCTGTGCCGGGTCGGAGAAGCAGCGCTGGACCTCGGCCTGCGGGACATCCAGGTCGGCGGCGATGCTCGCGAGCGGCAGACCTGCGGTCCCGGGCCGGGCCAGCCGGGCATACGCCTCATTCTTGACCCGGACGGCCAACTTGTCGTCTCGGCGGTAGTCATGTTGCATGAAGTCGTTTCCCATCTTCAGTTTGCTACGGTGCGGTGCCGGGGGAGGAACTGAACCAGCAGGCCGATCGCGACAGCGAACCCGATCAACCACAGCACCCCAGCGAGGAATGCCGGTGCGTAGGTCATCGGATCAGTGAAGCCCTCCAAGCGGTTGTAGAAGACCACCCCGACGATAGCCACGCCCACCGCACCGCCGACCTGCTGCGAGGTGGCCAGCACGCCTGAGGCGGCGCCGGCGTACTCCGGATCGAGGTTGGCTAGCACCGTGTTGGTCAATGGGGCGAGCACGAGTCCCATGCCCGCGCCGGCGAGTACGAAGCCGGGCACCAGTACTGCGGTCCGTCCACCGATTCCGATGTCCGAGACGATCATGTACGTGATGATCAGTCCGATGAACATCACGACCGACCCGACTGTTAGGACATGTCGACCGAGTCGTTGGGAGATCGCTTCCGCACGCAACGAGGTGATGAAGTAACCTGCGGCGATCGGGGTGAAGATGATGCCAGATTGCAGGGGCGTCATACCCTGCCCTTCCTGCAGATAGATCGCGAGGAAGAGGAAGAACGAACCCATCAGCATGTTGAACAGGACCGTGACCACGAGTCCTACGCTAAATGCGCGTTCACGGAAGAGTCGGACGTCGATCAGTGGTCCGCCAGCGCGGGCGAGCAGCGCCCTCTGGTGCCGCACGAACGCGGCGAGGGCGGGAACAGACGCCGCCAGCATGATCCAGGTCCACATCGGCCAGCCGCGCTCGCGCCCTTCGACCAGAGGTAGGACCAGCGCGACCAGCCCTGCGGCGATCAGCACGGTGCCGACGAAGTCGAGCCTGGTCCGGTTTTCAGCGCGGGACTCGGGCACGAACCGTAGCGTGAGTAGCAGGGTGGTGATCCCGATCGGGACGTTGACCAGATAGCAGTTGCGCCAGCTGAGCCCCAGGAGGTCGGTTTCGATGAGGATGCCTCCGATGAGCTGTCCACAGACCGAGGCGAGTCCGAGCGTCACGGCGTAGGCGGTGAAGGCACGGGCGCGCGCTGCACCGGTGTAAACCACTCCGAGAATGGCCAGCCCTTGCGGCATCAGAAGCGCGGCCGACAGGCCCTGAGCGATCCGGGCTGCCACCAGGAATTCCGCGGTCGGGGCCAGGCCGCAGGCAGCGGAGGCCGCAGTGAAGCAGGCCAGGCCGATGAGGAAGATCCGACGGCGACCGTAGAGGTCGCCGATGCGGCCGCCGATGATCAGGCCAGTTGCCAGCGACAACCAGTATCCGGCGATGATGAACTGAATCGCCGCCGGGCTCGCGTTGAGCTCGCGTTGGGTCGACGGGATCGCGACGTTCACGATGAAAAAGTCCAACGCGACCATGAAGATGGCAGCCAGGATGATGGGCATGATCACCCAGCGGGGCGTGGTGCCCGTCGGTGGATCGGCGGGTCGTTCAGCTGTGGCTTGGCCTGCCGACGCCGTGGTCTCAGACACCTGACCTCCCTCTTGTGTGCTTGCGGGGTCCCACGTATTCCGACGGGCTGCCGTCGAGGCAGCACCGCGCACCGCATTGCTCCTGGCAGAACAACCGGCGGCGATGCGGCGAAGGGGCGATGTCCCGGTGCCGGCGGCGGTCTGACCAGGTTGTCATACGTGGAGCTTATCCGTAGCAATTTTGGTGACTATGCTCAATTGTGTCGATTACTTCGTGGGTAATGAGGACCGGGCCCGGGTCGTTCGCTGTGGCTGCAGCCGAGTGCTGGGCTCAGCCTCGATCCACCGACGCGGTTGCCGCTGAATGTTGGTTGATCATTTCTGTATTGGGTGGTGCGGCGGGCGTGAGGGAGTCGCCGATCACGTGATCGGCTTGCTCCGAGGGTGAGTGTTCGGGGTGGAACGGGATTGTGGCCTGTGGTCGGGCCGCCTGGTTTCGGCTGGTGGGGTGTGGTCAGCCGGGTGCCGGCTGGACGGCGGTGAACAGGTTGTCGAACGCCGCCTGCCAGGGCCAGTACTCGGGCAGGTGTAGGTGGATGGTGCGGGCCCGGTGGGCGAGGCGGGCTGCGACGGTGATGATCCGGGTCCGGATGGTGGCGGGTCTGGCGGTCGACCAGGTGCCCGCGGCGAGGTGTCCGGCGGCGCGGGTGAGGTTGTGCGTGATCGCGGCGCAGGTCAGCCAGGCGTCGTTGGCGCTGAAGTGTCCGGAGGGCAGGTGGGCGAGGGGGCCGGCGATCAGGTCGGCGTTGACCTGCTCGATGATCGCGTGTTGCCGGTGCTGGGCTTCGGCCTGTACGAGGGTGTACGGGCTGTCGGTGAACACGGCGTGGTACCGGTAGGTCGGTAGGAGTTCGTCCTGGCCGGGGATCTGTTGCGGGTCGTCGCGGCGGACGCGGCGCACGATCAGCCGGGCGGTCGCCTCGTGTCGGGTGCCGGCGAACGCGGTGTACGTGGTTTCGGCGATCTGCGCGTCGGAGATCCACCGGCCGGCGTCTTCGTCCCGGACGGCCTGCGGATAGGTGATGTCGACCCACTGGTCGGCGGCGATGCCGTCGCACGCGGCGCGGATCTTCGGGTCGATGCGGCAGGTGACCGAGAACCGCACGCCACGACGCCGGCAGCCGCTGATCACCGTCTTGGCGTAGAACGCCGAGTCCGCTCGCACCATGATCTCCCCCGAAGCGCCGCATGCCCGGGCGGTCGTGATGGCCTCGGCGATCATGGTGGCGGCGCCCCGGGACGAGCCGGCGTTACCCGACCGCAGCCTCGTGGCGGCGATCACCGGCGCGGACAGCGGGGTGGACAGCGTCGCGACCAGGGGGTTGTAGCCGCGCAGGTAGACGTTGTAGCCGCCGACCTTGGCGTGGCCGAACCCGATGCCCTGCTTCTGCTTGCCGTACACCCGCCGCAGCATGGAGTCGATGTCCACGAAGCACAGGGTGTCGGCGCCGGTCAGGATCGGTGCCCGGCCGGTCAGACCGATCAGGGTGTCGCGGGCGGCGGCCTGTAACTGCCGTACGTGCCCGTGGGTGAACGTACGCAGGAACGACCCGAGCGTCGACGGCGCGTACACGCTGCCGAACAGCGACCGCATGCCACCGTGCCGGGCGATGTCGAGGTCGTCGATGCTGTCCGCGCCCGCGAGCATCCCCGCCACGACCGTGGCGACCTTCCCGGCGGGGTTCGCGCCCTTGTCCGTCGGCAGCCGCACCCGGTCGGCGACCGCGTCATGCAGACCGGCCTGCTCGGCCAGGCGCATCACCGGAACGAGACCGGCACACGACACCAGATTCGGATCGTCGAACGTCGCGCGCACCACCGGCGCGTCCTGGCGTATTCTCACCTGCGAGGTGCCCTCTCGAACCGAGCGATAGAAGCGTCAGAACTCCTATCCTTCCAGTTCAGAGGGCACTTTCTATAGCCGGGGTCCTGCCGGTCCGACCTTCATCGGTGGATCGAGGCTCAGTGACGTCGTTGGTGCGCACGCTGGATCCGGTTGGGCTCCGATCGTGGCCACTGCGGTCCACGCTGCGTCCTGCCCGGCAGGATGCACTCTTTGGCAGAGTACATCCTATAATGCGATAGTAGTGCGATGTGACACAAATCTCTTGATGTCCATTGGCATCACCCATGGTGATGGATGGGTGCTTAGGGTGGATCAAGAAAGTGTCTTGTGTTGGGCTCTGGAGCAAGGCGGGTCCCGGACCGCGCGCGGCGACGACCTGCTCCAGTGGCGAGCTATCAGGGTGACGACTGGTCGGTGTCCGCCTTGTCGGGAGCTTTTCGTCGGCGTGGCCGACCGTAGCTCGTTGTGCATATCGTCGTCAGGTCGATCCGATGCCCTACCTGGCACGTAATTGACCACCTTGGGTTGCGCGGCAGTGTGTATGCATCTCCTGCTACTGCAACTGGTTGGAGGGTCGATCGTATCGCTTGACGGTTACCTGTCCTAGTTCGGTCATTCTTCTGCCTGATATACCGCGTCACTGCTTCGGAAATGATCGATACCATTGACGAGTGCAACTTCTACAGGTAGCCTCACTGGGGAGGGTGAGCGGAGCCTTCTTGTTGCTAGCATTTCACTTCCTTGGTTCAAGCTGCTCCATTGATGCGGGGGCATAGTTCAACTCTGGTTCTGTCGTGGCCGGCAAGCGAACGCACTGGAGGGGTTGGCATGGAGTTCTGGATCCTGGGTAGAGTGGCGGTCGGATCCAGGGATAAATTGATCCACTTTCGAAGTGGAATGCAGTGTTCGCTTCTGGCGGCCTTGCTTGCTGCTGAGGGGCAGGCGGCTTCGGCCGGTATGCTGATAGCCGAGCTGTGGGGAAATGATCTGCCTGATCAGGTTGAGAACGCACTACAGGCGCACGTCAGCCGGCTACGACGGAAGCTCCAGTCGATCGAGCCCGAGCGTGCTGCGTCCCGGCTCCAGGCCCAGACGTGCGGCTATCGTCTCGCCTTGGACGGCGCGAGCGTGGACGCGATGACCTTTACGTCGGCGTTGAATGACGCGAGAGCTGTGGCGTCGTCGTGCCCTGCCGAGACCGCCTACCGACTGCGGTCGGCTCTGGCGCTGTGGCGTGGCCCAGTCTTCGGCGGCGTTGCGGTCGGGCTGACTGCGCAGGCCGCCGCAGCCCGCATCGAGGCATCCCGGATCGCCGCCCTGGAACTGCTCTTCGACATCGAGTTGCAGCTTGGTGGGCACACACAAATCGTGCCGGAGTTGACTGCACTGGTCCGTGCCGAGGCGCCCAACGAACGGCTCTGCGAGCAGCTGATGGTGGCCCTCTACCGGTGCGGTCGCCAGACCGATGCGCTCAGCGTCTACCAGTGGATGCGCAACCGGATGGCAGAAGAACTGGGGGTCGACCCGTCTCCCATGTTGCGTAATCACGAGCGGGCCATCCTGTCCCACGATCCGGAACTGCGGCCCAACGAGGACCACCTGATCCTTCGGGACCGGGTGGGCTGACCCAGATGGGGCCGCGCGCTGCTGCCGCTGCGAGCCTTCATGCCGCAGAGACACATGCGTCTCACTGCGGTATTCCGCCTGACCGCAGCGTTCAGCCGCCGACGACGGGTGCCAGGGCCGGGTCAAGTTTTTCGGCCCGGTCTCAGATCCGGTGGTGACGAAGAGCCGTCCGGCTCGTTGACACCCGCGTGATCGACGCCACAAGCTCGCGCAGACAGTGCTTTCGGGTCTTTCCTCGCTGGTCATCGAGGATGTGGTCGACGAGGGCGAGCGGATCGTGGTGCGGGCACGGACTCCACACGGCACTGCTGTCTGTCCGATGTGCGGCGCTCTCAGTCGGGGCGGGTGCACGGATACCACCTACGGAGCGTCACCGACCTGCCGGTCGACGGACGGCAGGTCGTCCTCCGGGTCCGGGTACGACGCCTGGTATGCCCTACCCACAGCTGCCGACAGACCTTCCGCGAGCAGACCCCCGGAATCCTGGAACGCTACCAACGACGCACACACCGGCTGTCCCAGCAGGTCCTCCCGGGTGCAAACCGGCCCGGCCTCGGTCATCGCGGGGACGCGGCGCAGGCCGCCGCAGCTCGTGCAGGCTTTCCAACTGCGGGATCATTCCACCAGCAGGGCTGGCAGATGGGGTGGCCGTTGTCGTTGCGGCGGGCCGGGGGCCGCAGCTTCCCGCATCGACCGCATTGCATGGCCACGGCCTTGCGGGTGCAGCCGGCGCAGAGTCGTAGGCTGTTGAACGGGCGGCTGAGCGGGCGCTGTTTCTCGCAGCGCGGGCAGAGTGGCGCGACCACGGTCGTGGCGCCGGCCCGGACCAGGGCATCGACGAGGCGCAGCACGCCGGGCAGCGTCGCAAAATGCCCGACCCGACCCAGAAAGAGACCATACCGGCAGCCACATGCTCGCCCGGCTTCGCCGCATTTCACCCCGGGATCGTGTCTGATTCACATTGATCCCCACATCGACGGACATCGCGTCCGCCGAGCCGCCGCCCCGACGCCGTAGGCCTCCTGCATGACCGAACGGCGAGCCTATCCGTCCGACCTGTCCGACGCCCGCTGGGCCCTGATCGCACCCCGCCTGACCGCCTGGCGACAGGCCCGCACCGACGCCGGCGTCAGCGGCCGCACCCCCACCCACGACCTGCGCGACATCTTCAACGCCATCCTGTACGTCAACCGCACCGGCATCCCCTGGCGCTACCTGCCCCACGACTTCCCGCCCCACCGCACCGTCTACGGCTACTTCGCCGCCTGGAGTAAGGAAGGCATCTTCACCGAACTCAACTACCACCTCACCGGCCTCGTCCGCGACCACCACGGCCGCACCATCCAACCCACCGCATCCATCATGGACAGCCAGAGCGTCAAGACCTCCTCCAATGTCCCGCTGTCCACACAGGGCACCGATGCCGGAAAGAAGATCGTAGGCCGCAAACGCGGCATCATCACCGACACCCTCGGACTGCTCCTCGCCGTCATCGTCACTGCGGCCAGCGCCAGCGACAACGCCATCGGCATGGACCTGCTCGACCAGGCCACCACCGCCTACCCCACCCTGACCAAGACCTGGGCCGACGCCGGATTCAAGAACCGTGTCGTCGAACATGGCGCCGCACTCGGCGTCGACGTCGAGATCGTCACCAAGGACCCACAGGCCAAGGGCTTCAGCGTGGTCAAGCGCCGATGGGTCGTCGAACGCACCCTGTGCGCCGCGAGGCGCCCTGTTGTATCCCCGGTGCAGCCGGGAGGGACTTGGAGGGAGGTTCCTGGGTCGAATGGCTTACCTGACGCTGAAAGGCTGAGGAGACAAGAGCATGCCAGCTAACCCGGCGACCGGGTCCAGCGGTCAGGGACGGTGTGCCGGGGGGGACCCGCGTGATATGGCGAAAGCTGGATTGCCTGAACCCTAATCTCCAGTCGATGCAAGTTCCCATCCACCGGAAAGACCTCTGAAACCGGTGCTGTGCTCTGCGTCGGAATCGAAGTGTGGGCTGACGCAACCTCCAGAGCGCGGGGCGACGCCCAGCGAGGGTGTTGAAGGAGATGAGTGGGGCGCCTACGTCACGCTGCTACGTACGACAGGGACGAACGCGGGATCGCCTAACGGACGCGAGTCCTATGGCGACGGAGGCCTCGTAGTAGTCGCCGGAGTAACGCCCGGCCAGGGAGGGCGGGAAAGCCGTCTACACGGGCGAAGGGGGCCAGGTGATGGGACACCACCAGATCGGGAGGTATGCGTAATGCAGAGCGCCGCAACGGTGCTGGGTGTCCTGCGTGAGCGCGGCAGGCGCGGTCTGCCGCTTGACGAACTGTATCGGCAGCTGTTCAACCCGCAGTTGTATCTGCTGGCCTACGGGCGCATCTACGCCAACCACGGCGCGATGACTCCGGGGGTCACGCAGGAGACCGTGGACGGCATGTCCCAGGCGAAGATCGGCCGCATCATCGCGGCGATGCGTCACGAGCGATACCGATTCGCCCCCGTCCGGCGGGTCCACATCCCGAAGAAGAACGGGAAGACCCGTCCGCTGGGACTGCCGACCTGGTCGGACAAACTCGTCGGCGAGGTGGTGCGCTTGTTGTTGGAGGCGTACTACGAGCCGGCGTTCTCCGACCGGTCCCACGGATTCCGGCCACGGCGAGGCTGTCACACCGCACTGCGGGAGATCGCCAACACCTGGACCGGGACGGCCTGGTTCATCGAGGGAGATGTCGCCGACTGCTTCGGGTCGCTTGATCACGATGTGATGGTCACGATCCTGTCGGAGAAGATCCACGACAACCGGTTCCTGCGGCTGGTGCGTAACATGCTCACGGCCGGATACCTGGAGGATTGGAAATGGGGTGCGACTCTGTCCGGGGCTCCCCAGGGCGGGGTGGCCTCGCCGGTCCTGTCCTCGATCTACCTGCACAAGCTGGACCAGTTCGTCGAGACGGTCCTGATTCCGGAGTACACCCGAGGGGGACGCAGGGCGCGTAACCCTGCCTACCTGGACCTGCAAAACCAGCTGGCCAAGGCCCGGCGACGTGGTGACCGCCCACTGGCGCGAGCACTGCGACGGCGGATGGTCAGCCTGCCCAGCGCCGACCCGGACGATCCGGGATACCGGCGGCTGCGGTATTGCAGGTACGCAGATGACCATCTGCTCGGGTTCACCGGCCCGAAGGCCGAAGCTGAGGAGATCAAACAGCGCCTGGCCGAGTTCCTGCGTGACGACCTCAAGCTCGAACTCTCCCAGGACAAGACGCTGATCACCCACGCCCGCACAGGCGCGGCCCGCTTCCTCGGCTACGAGATCACCGTCCAGCACAACGACACGAAGAAGACCAGCCGTCACCGACGTATCAACGGTCAGGTCGCGCTGCGTGTCCCCCTAGACGTGATCAAGGCCAAGTCCGCCCCCTACCTGCACCGCGGCAAACCCGCCAAGCAGAAGGCCCTGACCAACGGCAGCGACCACACCATCGTCGCCACCTACGGGGCCATCTACCGGGGCATCGTCCAGTACTACCTGCTCGCCGGTGACGTCTACCGGCTTCACCGGCTGCGCTGGGTCATGGAGACCTCCATGCTCAAGACCCTGGCAGGCAAGCACCGCTCGACGGTGACGAAGATGGCGGCCAAGCACAAGGCCAAGATCCAGACACCATACGGGCCACGCACCTGCTTCGAGGCACGCATCGAACGCGACGGCAGGCAGCCACTGGTCGCACGGTTCGGTGAAACACCGCTCCACCGGCAGAAAACGGCGACGGTCACCGACCGCCAGCCGTCCCGGGTCGACTACCCGCACAAGGAACTCGTCACGCGACTCCTCGCGGACGTCTGTGAGGTCTGCCAGCAACCCGGCGAGGTGGAAGTCCACCACGTCCGCAAACTCGCCGACCTCGGCCAACCCGGGCCGCTACAGCCCCAGTGGGCCAAGGCCATGGCCAACCGGAGACGCAAGACCCTCGTGGTCTGCGCTTCCTGCCACAGCCTCGCCCATACCGGGCAACCAGCCACACCGCTCACGCAGTAGTCACTGGAGAGCCGGACGATCGGGAAACCATCAAATCCGGTTCGGCGGGAGGCCGCGCGGAAAAGGACCAGCCCAACGGCTGGCACCTCGCCGCGCGGCCCACCCATCCGGCTGGCTTATGCACCACCGCCGACTCGTACGCGACTACGAAGCCCGACCCGACAACTCCGCCAGCATGATCACCATCGCGATGATCGACAACCTCGCCAAACGACTCACCGCCGAAACCACCCCAACCTGGCGATACGGCTAAACCCGCATTACCGGCAAAATACGTGAATCAGACGTCCTCTCAGACCCGCGCTCATCCACGGCAGGCACTAAATGGCCCAAGTCGGGTCTGCGGCATACCGCCTGACCGGCAACGCTCAGCCGCCGGCGGCGGGCGCCTCCAGGGCCAGATGGCTTACCTCGGCCAGCGCCTCGTCAGCTCGGGCGGCGAGTGTCGGGTCGTCTGGTGCTGCGCAGATTGCGGCGAACAGCTCGACGACCCGGCCCAGTGCTGCGGCGAGCTGTGCTTCTCTGTCGTTCGTCATTGTTCCTCCTGTGTGACGGCTGCCTGCGCTAGAAGGCGTTCGATGCCCGGAATATATGGGCAAATCCCGCAATGCTCGCCGGCCCGTGGAAGGCGACGTACTCCGGTATGAAAAGGTCCGGTGCCCACTTCTCCTTGTACGCGAGCTGCGACTGCGCGGGGTAGACCGCTTCGCCGTGGTGCCACAGCAACTCCATGAAGCAACGGAAGCCGGGGTCGT
This sequence comes from Solwaraspora sp. WMMA2080, assembly GCF_027497395.1. GTDB lineage: Bacteria > Actinomycetota > Actinomycetes > Mycobacteriales > Micromonosporaceae > Micromonospora_E. The sequence goes on from NZ_CP114910.1 coordinate 5,954,342, forward strand.
GGCCGGGCAATTCGCACTCGCGGCGGAGCCCACTGAACGGGGTGAAGCCGAAGTGGATCCAGTCGACGCCCTCGGTGCGAAACGCGTCGATCGCATGCATGTTGATCGCTTCCATGATGCCAGGTAGGCGGCTGGGCAGCCGCCGGCTCAGGTCGTGCATCCAGCCCGACCTGTTGCCGTACACCGGCGAGTAGGAGATATAGCCGACCGGAGTCTCGTCGATGAACCCGATGAACATGCGCCGGTGCGGCTGCATCGCGTCGGCGTACTGCCCGACCAGGTACTCCAGCGGCCGAGCGTGCTCACCCTTGCTGCGGAGCCAGACCTGGTCGATCTCCCGCAGCGCAGGGAACCACCGGTCGTCGGTGGCCTCGGATATGGTCAGCCCCGCCCGCAGCGCCCGCGAGATCTTGTTGCGTAGCTGCATGAACTTCGTCCCCCGCAGTGAGAAGCCGGCGAGGCTGCGTGCCCACGAGGCGCCGACCTGGTTGACGGTGAAGCCATGTCTGAGATAAATCGAAGCGTCGGTCTGCTGCAGTTGAACCGACACTACGTCGAGGCCACCGTCCCTGGCCATGGCGAGGAACCCGGCGAGCAGGGCGTGGTACGAGGCCGCAGGCGCGAACGGTCCACCGAACTGGACGAGGAAACGTCCTGACCTGCGGTAGACGATTACTCCTTGATGGTCAGGTAGCTGAAAATAGGAGTTTCCGTCGCTTACCGCCAGGAAGGAGCTCGGATTCTCCGCTGTAGTGAAGCTGCGAATAGCGTGGAGGACGGGGTTTTCCGTGGTGAGGGTGCCAGTCACTTCATGCTCCTGTCCGTGGAGTATCGAATCGAGTACACCTCGCGCTTCCGGCTCAGTCAAGGGGGCGTCGGCGCAGCTGGTAACGGCAGGTCGGAAGGTGTCAGTGGTCTGTCAGTGTGTCGTCAGCGTGGGGCTGCAGGATTGGTCACATCGGAAGCGAGACCGAAGGTCGAAAGCAGATCGGTCAGAGGTCGGACTTTTGATGAGGAGAGGTACCCGAAGTGGTCTATTGGGGGCCGGGTCCGCCCGGTCGGGCATTGCCCACGCAGCGTTCGAATCCTGCCCTCTCCGCAACCGGCGACGTTCAGAAGAGAGCCTCGATGCGACGAAGAAGGACGGTTGTCCACCGTGCGTTGCTGATCGCCAATCAAATGGCCGGCACAAACAGCCCTGCGCTGGTGGCGAAGTTGGTTGCGCTGTGCCGGCGCTTCGTGGCGCGGGTCGAGATCCATTTGACCGCGGGACCCGGCGACGCAACCGAGGTCGCACAGCGGGCCGCGACCCGTCCCGAGACAGACCGGCCGGAGATCGTCCTGGCGGTGGGCGGTGACGGAACGGTCCGCGAGGTGGTTGCCGGTCTGGTCGCGGCGACTCGGCTGGCGTCGGTCAGTGGGGCCGGTGGCAACAGTCCGGACAGGCCGGACACGACACCTGCCCTGCTGGTAATTCCAGCCGGCACCGGCAACTCGAACTACCTCGCCCAATGGGGGAACCTGCCCTGGCCGGACGCCGTGATGGCGGCGTTGTCGCCGACCCCGGCCGCCGCAGGGACCGGAAGCCGGCTCCGGGGAGAAGTGCGATTGCTCGACTTGTGCCGGCTTGTCGAGACTGACGCGCTGGTGATGCTGGGTGCCTGCTCTGGGCTCATCGCCAAGGCACTGACGATCGCCCCCGACGTACCACTGACCGGCCGATCCCGCTACCAGGTGGCGTTGTCGCGGGCCGCTGCAGGCTTTGTCGCCTACCCGGGGCGGGTCGAGGTAGACGGCACGGTCGTACACGAAGGACCCACCGTGCTGGCCAACGTCGGTGGCGGCCGACATCGAGGAGGCCAGTATGAGGTACTGCCCTACTCGGTGCTCGACGACGGGCTGCTCGACGTCTGCGTCATCGGCGCCGACGTCGCACCGGTGGACGTACCCGAGTTGACCCGCAACGCCCAGCATCTGGCCAGGCCGGGGACGGTGTACTCGCGTGGCCGCCGGATCGTCGTCAGCAACACCGCAGGAGACCCGCTGTGGTTCGAACACGACGGTGAGCTACTGCCGATGAGCTGGCCGACAGTAACGCTGGACGTGCTGCCGCAGGCCTTGCCGGTATTCTGCCGGGCCGGTCGACTCGGCCGGTCCGACGGCTCCCGACCGGGCGCGGGGTGAGTCGTTGGTCGCTCAGCGGCACGACCGACCGGCGCCGTCGTCAGCCCAGCTCGGCCCGACACTGCTCGGCACTCTCGCCCGGTGGGCCGCTCAGGTACGGTTCGCCGACCTCCCGAAGCCGGTGGTCGAACTCGGCATCAGCCAGATCATCGCTCAGATCGCGGCCATCCGAGCAGGGCTGCAGCACTCTCTCGGCAGCAGGCTGGTCCGCGCGTACGGCCCTGTTCTCCAACGGGATCCGCGGCACTCGGCCGCGACCCTGGCCGCCGTGGGGTCGTGGCTGAATCTCGACGACACCGCGTACGCCGGCCATCTCGCACCGTCCACGGTAGGCGTACCACTGGCCTACGCCGCCACCGGCCGGATCGATGGGCGGACCCTGCTGACCGCCGTGATCGTGGCCAACGAATGCGCCGCCCGGATCACTGCCGCCGCCACCCTGGGGCCGCTGCGGGGGCAGAGCGCGATGCACACCCATCTCGTCGGCGCAGTGGCCGGGCGGTTCGCCTGCGTGAAGGCACCCGCCAAGTGCTGGGCCGACGCGATGAGTCTGGCACTCGCCGCCCCGCCCTGGCCGGTCATGCACGGATTCCTCGGCGGTGAGGCCAAACTGCTGCACGTACTGGTACCGGTGCGCTCGGCCATGGACGCCTGCGACGGTGCCATCGCCGGCCTGACCGGTCCTGCAGACCTGTTGGAGCATCCCCGGGGATTCCTCGCACGGTTCGCGTCGGTGCCTGTCCCGCAGGTCGTCACCGACCTGCTGGGACAACGCTGGCATACCGAGACGCTCTCGTTCAAGCTCCGTCCAGGCGGCCCGGGCATCGACGCGGCCGTCGACTGCGCGATCGCGCTGCATCGCGAGGTCGACCCGGCCGCGATCGTGGACGTCGAGGTCGCGGCGTCGGTGTACACACTGTTCGCCGCAGAGCAGGTGGGCGACTACCTCGACGGCCCGGCCAGCCCGCTCAGCTCGCTGCTCCTCTCGACCGGTTATCCGGTCGCCACGGCGCTACTGACCGGCGACCTGACCGTGGCCGACTTCGACCACCCGGCGATCGCGGATCCGGCGCGTTGGACACTCGCCCGGCGAGTGCGCCTGCGGCACGATCCGGCGATGACGTCGGCCCTGCTCGAATCTGTCGCTCCGTTCGGCGCCGCCCTGTTGCAGGCGGGCGAACGGGCCCGACCATGGCTGCGTCAGTTCGTCGGCGACGAGTTGGCAGGATCGGCGCTACCCGACGGCTGCGGCGTCGGCACCGACGGGACGGCCCAGCCGGACGAACTTCCGCCGGCTCTGGTCTCCTTCCGGCACGCGGCCAAGGCCACCCCGGCCCGGCTCGTGGTCTGGCTCAACGACGGGCGGTCGGTGAGCAGGGAACAGATGATCCCGATTGGCGGCGCCGGGCCCGAAACCCGCCGGTCCCACCGCGAACTGGTCCGCGCGAAGTTCGCTGCCAGTGGCGGCGCTGCCGACGTCGCCGAGGAGTTCGAGCACCTTGCCGAGATCACCCCACGACGGTTGGCGGGGCTGGTCCGCGACGCCCTGCGCTGACCCTCGCGGTACCCAGTCGCGTCGGCGGCGCCGTCCACGTGTCTCATGTTTCGTCGGCTCGACCGGTCGCCGGACACCTCTCGACGTCTTCCTGGACTGCGGCTGCTTTCCGTGATTCTGGAGGACTTCCCAAAACTATTTCCAGGTCGGTTCAACGCAATCCGTAAACGCGAAAGATCTCCAACTTGGTTACCGTAAGTAATGTGGCGGGGAACTGTTCCAGCGATCTGCGGGAATCCGGTCTTGAGAACCTTCCAACACTTCAGGTGGGCGATCGCGCGTTCAACGGCGGCGCGGATCCGGTTGAGCGCGGTGTTGCACGCACGTCGGACCTCGGTCAACTCCCGACCCCGGGGCTTCTTGTACGGACTCGCGATGCCGGCACCCTGGTAGCCCTTGTCACCGATCATCCCGGGCCCGCCGGGTGCGTAGTGGCCTGCCCACCGGGCGGCGATCCCGGACACGTCGAAGGCCTTCCGGTCGTGCATGCCCCCCGGACACGGATCACCCACGTCGACCACCCGTCCCGCGAGGTTGGCGACCACCTGCACGTTCTGCCCGCAGAAGCCCTTCTTCTCGGAGAACAACCCGTCGACGTCGTCGCGTTCCCCGACCGGCGCGACCAGACCATCGACCAGGACCGCGTCCCGGCGGGCCTGGTCACGGACCCGCTCGTACAACGGGGTCAACACCTCGTCCACCAACGGTTCCAACTCGTCCTGGTAGCGCTCCACGGTCGTCGAGCCGCAGCCGAACACCTCACCGAGCACGTCCGGCGCGAGGTTGTGCCGCAGCCCGAACAGCACCATCACCAGCGCCGTGTCCAGCGGCAACGCCCGCGGCCGTCCCACCGGCAGGTCCCAGTCCAGCAGCGCGTCCACCTGCTCGACCAACCAGTCGACTTGATCGGAGTCCAACCCGGTCATACGCTCACAACGCGGCGGCCGGCCGTTGATCGTTTGAGTCCACATAACCCGAATGATCTAGACGATGCCGGCCGCCGTCTCCACAAGCGACACGCCCGAGTTGATCACACCCGGGCCGTCACGCCACGTCACATCGACAGGGCTCGGTTCCGGATCGGCGGACCCCTTTCGGGAAGTCCTCCTGGTGTGGTCGGTCAGGCGGTTATCAGCAAGCCGTCAGGGAGTGCTGGCAATATTTGCTTGTCTCACTGATTAAGGACGCCTGAAGCGGCGTCCTTGCCAATGGCTCGAGGAGCTAATCGAGTGGCTATCGCCAGTGATGTCAATGCCGTGCCTCCGGAAGCCGAAGGTGGAAACAGGGACCTGCCCAGTGATCTGTCACCGGCGCCGGTGCGCAGTTACGCATCGTATATCGGTGATCGCGACGTGCCGGGTGCGGGTTGGGTGTACACGGTCAGTTCCAGGTCGTTGTTGGAGGATGTATTCACCAGTATCAGTGTAAAGCGCGCGCTGGAGCAGAATCCGGACTCGCCGACCGCGCTGCACCCGTATGTGGTGGGCCGCGTCGCCGTGGCGGAAGTAGCGGACATCGACGCGGCGGTCGACGCTGCCGTCAGTGCCAGTGAGGAATGGGCGGCTGTTCCGCTGAACGACCGGATGCGTCTAGGCGAGCTGTTTCTGGCGCAGTTGCGGGAGAACCGCGAGACCCTCCTTGAGCTGTTGATGGCGGAAGCGCATCCACGGAAGCTGGCCGAGTGGGAGCTGTCCTGTCTCGAGCAGGTCTACAGTGAAGAAAGCTGTTCGTGGTACCGCCAGCAGATGCAGGCCGATTTCAATCACGGACCCCGGCGCCTCATCGTCCGTCGAAGTCCGGATGGGGTGGTGTGCATCAATCCCCCGCAGAACGCCCCGGCACCGAGCGCCGCACTCGCGGTGCTGGTGCTGATGGCGGGCAACGCTGTCGTCGTACGGGCGCCGAGGAGTATCGCACTAAGCACCATGTACGTGGTGCGCGAGCTGATCGCGCCGCTGCTGCGCAAGGTCGGCGCGCCACCGGGCACGCTCAATGCGGTCTGCGGCAGGCCGCAGCAGACGATCGACCGGTGGTTGGCGCACCCGGGCGTCAACGACGTCATCTACTTCGGCGGTAGCGAGGAGGGCCTGCGGTTCGAGCGCGAGTGCGTGACCCGTGGCAAGAAGCCTGTGCTCGAGTTGGCCGGCAACGACGGCCTGGTGGTCTGGCGCGACGCCGACCTGCCGATGGCCGCTGAAGCGGTGACCGAGTGCTTCTACGGCTCCGGTCAGATCTGCATGGTTCCGAACTACGTGTTGGCGCACCCCGCGATCGCCGACGACCTGCTGGCCGAGGTGATCCGGCAGGTTGCCGACCTCCGCCCTGGCTACCCTGAGGACCCTGGGGTGCTGCTGTCGCCGGTACGGCGTAGTGAGCGTTTCTTCCGCCTGCTGCGGCAGGCGCTGGACACCGGTGCCGAACTCGTCTGCGGCGGGCGGCGGATCGAACTCGATGGGACCCCATCGGACACCGGCGTCTTCCTCGAACCGACGGTCGTGCGGGTCGACGGTTTGGCCGGGGCGCGACGGTTCGACGTCGTCACCCACGAGACCTTCTTCCCGCTCATCCCCGTGGTGGTGCCGGAAGCCGCCGATGACGAGGCGTTGCTTGACGGTCTCGTCGACTTCGTGAACACCAACCGCTACGGGCTGCGCAATTCGCTGTGGGCGCGGGACCAGCGGGTCGTCGATACGTTCGTCAACCGGACGCGCAACGGCGGCTTGCTAAAGGTGAACGATTCGCACATCGGGTTCCTGCCATACCTGCCGAGCCACGGCGGCACCGGGTTGACCGGCGGCGCGTTCGGCGAGGCCAACTATCCCATCCTCAAGACGTCGCACCTGCAAGGTGTGAGCCTGGCTGATGGCATCCGGCCGCGGACCGCTGTCTTCGGCGAGTGAACTCCGTCCGGGCTCGGCGTCGGAGACTAGTCATCCACACCGGACACATGTTACAGGGGGAGCTGAAACCGAATGCGGTCTCTCGACATCGCGCGCGCAGCATGCGAGAAGTTCCATCCAGGGCTGTGCGGAGCGCTCGCCGACACCTCGCTGTCCGTCCACGAATCCGCTCAGGCCACGTCGATCAAGACGTACCGGGCCCACGGTGGTGCGGGGCTGTTGGTACCTGAGGCGTACGGGGGCGCGGGCGCCGACGCGCTCGACGCCGTCCGGGTGATCCGCGCCATCTCGGCGTACACACCGTCTCTGGGGGCGGCTGTGACGATGCACCATTTCACCGCCGCGATGCTCTTCGCCTTGGCCGGAACAGCCGGCCGGCTCACCGGGACCCAGCTGTCGCTGCTGGGCAGGATGGCGCCGGAAGGGTTGCTGATGGCCTCGGGCTGGGCCGAGGGCCGCCCGAATGCGAACATCCTGACGCCGAGCGTTAGTGCCCGTCCGGTGTCCGGTGGCTACCTGGTCAGTGGTGGCAAGAAGCCGTGCAGCCTGTCGACGTCGATGGATCTGCTTACCGCCAGCGCGGCGGTGCCGGATGTGGACGGCCGGCCGAGCCTCGCCGTACTGCTGATACCCGCCGACAGTCCCGGCGTGTCAGTGCACCCGTTCTGGTCGACGTACGTGCTGGCCGGCGCCGAGAGTAACGAGGTGCGACTGGCCGACGTCCACGTGCCGGAGGACCTCGTCATCCGGACCGCACCGGACGACCCGGACCGGCTCGACGATCTGCAAACCGCCGGCTTCGTCTGGTTCGAGCTGATGATTACCTCGGTCTATCTCGGGGCGGCCAGCGCACTCGTCGAACGGGTGCTTGCAAACGGCCGCGGATCCGTCACCGACCGGGCGAGGATGACGATCCGGTTGGAGTCGGCGATCGCCGGGGTCGAGGGAGTGGCCCGAGCAGTCCTTGATGGCGTCGATGGAGACGAGGCGGTGGCGGCGGTCCTGATCGCCCGGTACGCGGCCCAGGACGCCATCCGGCAGGCCACCGATCTCGCGGTCGAACTGTCCGGCGGCATGTCCTTCATCACGTCGAGCGACGACGCCTACTTGACCGCTGCGGCCCGGCCACTGGCATTCCATCCGCCATCGCAGGCCAGCGCGGCTGAGCCGCTGGTCGACTACTTCGCAGGCCGGCCGCTGGTGCTGTCCTGACCGGCGCGGACAACAACGATCGGAGGTGAACGGCATGACCATGGTCGGACCAGCTGTCGAACTGCCCGGCGCCGGCGCCGAACGGCGCACTCTGGATCTCTACCGGGCTCACCTGAGCAAGGGGAGGGCGACCCTGGCCGAACTGTTCGGGTCACACATGGAGGTCGGGTCGTCCGGCGCGTGGCTGGAGACCAGCGATGGCGAACGGTTTCTCAACTGCGGCGGTTACGGCGTCTTCATCATGGGTGCCCGGCACCCGACGGTGATGAACGCCGTCCTAGAGCAACTGCACCGCCATCCCATCGCCACCCGGATCCTGCTCGAGCCGACCGTCGCCGCCGCTGCGGAGGCGCTGATCTCCGTGGCCCCGAAGGGCCTGGACCGTGTGCACTTCGCGCTCTCCGGTGCGGAGGCTGTCGAGACCGGCCTGAAGCTGGCTCGCAGTCACGGTAAGCGTCGTATCGTCGCCACGCACCAGGGCTACCACGGCAAGACCATGGGAGCCCTGTCAGCCAGCGGAAAGGAGGTCTACCGCAGGCCTTTCGAGCCGCTGCTGCCCGGAGTGACCCGGGTCCCCTACGGCGACACCGGGGCGGTCGAACGCGAACTCGCCGCCCACCCAGGAGAGGTCTGCTTCATCGTCGAGCCGGTGCAGGGTGAGGGTGGAGTGATCATTCCGCCCTCGGACTACCTGCGCAGGGTGGCCACGCTGTGTCAGCGCTACCAGGGCTTCCTCATCCTGGACGAGGTGCAGACCGGGATGGGCCGGCTCGGCCACTGGTGGGGGGCGGACCTAGCCGGTGTGGTACCCGACGTGCTGCTGGTCGGCAAGGCGCTCGGCGGCGGACTGCTGCCGGTCTCCGCGGCGCTGGCCAGCCGTAACGCCTTCCGCCCCTTCGACAAGGATCCGTACCTGCACACCGGCACCTTTTCCGGCGCGCCTGTGCTGATGGCCGCGGTGCGCGGTGCCATTCAGGCGATCAAAGAGGGGCGGCTGGTCACGCGGGCGATGGAGATCGGGCATCGCCTACTGCCCGAGATACGCCGGATCGTGACGGCCAACTGCCCGGAGCTGGTGGTGGACGTACGAGGTGAAGGGCTGCTGATCGGCATCGAGTTGGTGGAAGCCGGACTTGCTGGCGAACTGCTCATCGAGCTGTTCAACCACGGGATCGTCGGAAACCACTCGATGAACGGCAGCTCGGTCGTGCGCTTCACGCCGCCCGCGATCCTGAGTGACTCGGACGTCAATTTTCTTCTCGAAGCGTTGGACGGTGCGACCCGCGATCTCGTGGACAAGCGTGCCCGTATGCCGGAAGGTGGTTACTGATCGTGCGTGAAGTAGAGCTTTCAGCCTTTATTCCCCGAGTTTCGCCGGAGACCGTGTTCGACGGCGTGGTCCGCTTCGAGCGCTATCCGGAGCTCGCGCCACATGTGGAGTCGACAGTAGTTCATCAGACCCTGCCCGAACTGACCGGGAGTTCGAGCTGGGAATTGCATTTCCGTAGTGGGCTGCTCCGCTGGACCGAGGAAGAGTGTTTCCGTCGCGACGAGCTGATCGTCGACTTCGCCCAGACCGACGGCGACTTCGACGTATTCAACGGGCGTTGGACGTTCGATCATGTCGCCGACGGTTGTCAGCTGCAGTTCTCCGCAGAGTTTGACTTCGGCATCCCGAGCCTGGAGGGGATCCTCGATCCGATTGCTGAACGGGTCATCAGGGAGACGGTGGCCTGGGTCGTTGTGGGGATGTTCGATGAGGTTCGCCTTGGCGGTGTCCTGGAAGTACCCGGACTGCGACCGACGTCGGTCGCATCGACCTGATTGGAGAGGTAGATCATGGATCAGAAAAATCCGTTCGAAACTCCGAACACGTTTCGACTACACCGGGCTGAATATCTGGTTGGCTTCGTGGTCAGCGCAGTGCTGCTTGTCATGCACTGGGACGAAATTCGCTGGCTGCCGGCCATCGCGCTGTTTCTCTACATCGATCTGATCGGCTACCTGCCGGGGGCCATCGCCTACCGGCGCAGCAATTCGAAGAAGATTTCGAAGGTGTACTACGTGCTCTACAACGTCATGCACAGCCTGATCACCCAGGCTGTCGTGGTGGGTCTGTGGATGTTGTTCATCGGGCCGGAGTGGGCGCTGCTGGTCATTCCGTTCCACCTTTTCGGTGACCGTGGTTTGTTCGGCAACTTCCTGAAGCCGTTCGGAATGCCGTTCGAGCCGGTTCCTCATCCCCTCTACGCCAAGCTGATCGACTCGATCCAGTCGCCGGGTCGCTCGAAAGCCGACACTGCACCTGAGCCGCTCGTCGTCCATAGTGGATCGTCGAAGTGAACAGCGTTGAGGCGCGGACCGGCAGAACCAGGCTGGCCGATCCGGCGGCGAACCAGCGGGACGATCCGGCGACGGACCAGATGCCCGGCAACGCCGAGGCCGGGCGCAGCCGGGCTGCTGTACGCCAGATCGCATCGGGGGTTGCGGTTCTGGCGGTGGACACCGGTCGCGCCATGCACGGCGTCACCGTCAGCTCGTTGACTGCGGTGTCGCGGGATCCCCTGCTGGTTGGCCTCTGCCTACACCGGGGTTCGCAGTTCCTCAGTCTGCTCCAGGCCCACCGGTCGTTCGCGGTCAGTGTTCTCGACGCCACTCAGGCAGAACCGGCGAAATGGTTCTCCGACCCGCGCCGCCCCCACGGCCGGGCGCAGTTCGAGCATGTCCCGTGGCAGCCGGACCGGATCAGCGGTGCGCCCTTCATCGTCGGCGCGCTGGCCTGGCTGAGTGCCCGGCTGGTCCGCATCGTCGACGCCGGCGACCACGAGCTGCTCCTTGCCGAGGTCACGGGCGGCTCGGTCGGAAGAGGCCGGCCACTGCTAAACCACGCGGGCCGACTGCACGAGGTAACCACCATGACCCTGGTCTCGCCAGCGTCGGCCAGCCGTAGCGACGACACGGACAGCCAGGCGGCGGGCCAGCACAGCGGCCGCAGCCAGCAGCCGTAGGACCCGACGGCACCTGCCGGACGTTCCAACGCGTCCGGCAGCCGGTGCCGCACCAAACCGATCCAGAGGTGAAGGAGCCGATGATGACCCGGACGGTGCCGCCCGAGGCGGACTGGGACGACGCGCCGACCCTGCTCGACGGCGCGATGAATCTCAACCTCACCGCCGAGCAGTGCAATCTCGCGTACTGGCTCTCGGCTGTCGCGCAGGGAACCTTGCGCGGACGTGCCGAGACCGGGCACCTGCCGACTGCGGCCACGCCTGAGCACATGTTGCGGCCAGGACCGCTTCGGGACGCGCTGGTGATGGAGCTGGGCTACCGGTCCATCGCGGAGGAGAAGGCGACCCGCATCCTCGCCCACTACGTCGCCCAGGCACCGGGGGTGCCGGAGCTGGAGTTTTACACGACGCAGCTGGTCGACGAGGCACGGCACGCCATGGTGTTCCGCAACCACCTGGTCGAGCTCGGCCTGGCGAAGGAGGACCTGGAGGCGACGATCGCCAAGATGTCGGCCGACTACACCAGGGAGATCCTGGACCCGGTCGAGGAGTTCGCAACCCGGACGGTGCGCGACGAAGGGGACTTCATCGGCGGCGTCGCGATCTTCACCATTGTCATCGAAGGGGTGTTGGCACCCGCAGCCGAGCTGAGTGAACGCAAGTGGCAGGTGCTCGACCCGGCCGCGAGTGAGATCGCCCGCGGTGCCTCCATCGACGAGATCCGGCACCTCAGCGTCGGCAGCTCGATCCTGCGCGATCATCTCGCGGCCCATCCGGACTACCGGTCGCGCCTGCTGGACATCCTTCGGCAAGGCCGGCAGCTATGGGACGACCTGCCGGAGGAGGCCTACATCATGCGGCGCGAGACACTGTTCCAGGAAGGATTAGCACAGTATGCCGACATAGTGGGCGACTACGAAGTGTGGCCCGGCCGTCGGCTGTTGGACACCACACCGGCTGAACGCTACGCCACTGCGGAGCGCTGGACCGACGAGATGGCGGCGGTACGGCTGCGATACATGGGCCTGACCGATGCGCTGCCGGTGCTGGGGCTGCCGGTATGAGCGGGAGTCGACACCGTACCCGGCGGATGGCCGGCGCGCCGGTCACGACCCGGTCGGCGGTGATCGCCGGCGTCGGATCCTGGGTGCCGCCCCGGATCGTCACCAACGAGGAACTCGCTCGCCACCTCGACACGTCCGACGACTGGATCCGCAGCCGGACAGGCATCGCCCGCCGGCATGTCGTGGACCCAGGGGTCGGCACTGCGGCACTCGCCATCGAAGCGGGTGCGGCGGCGTTGAAGTCCGCCGGCGGCGACGTGGACTCGGTGATCGTGGCCACCTCCACCCCGGAACGGCTGTGTCCGGCCACCGCGCCGCAGGTTGCCGCCGGGCTCGGGCTCAGTGGCGTGGCCGCGCACGACGTCGCGGCCGTCTGCAGCGGGTTTCTCTACGCGTTGAACAGCGCTGCCGGGCAGATCGCGACCGGCACGGCGGACCGAGTCCTGGTCGTCGGGGCCGACGCGTTCTCCACGATCGTCGATCCCACTGATAGGCAGGCGGCCGTGATCTTTGCCGATGGCGCCGGGGCGGTGGTGCTCCGCGCGGGGTCCGCTGCGGAACCGGGTGCCCTCGGGCCCTGCGTACTCGGTAGCGATGGCGAGTTCGCCGAACTGATCATGATCCCCGGTGGTGGGTCGGCCCAGCGATCGACAGGACGCCTGCCAGGTTCGGAGGATCTCTGGTTCCAGATGCGTGGCAGGGACGTCTACCGGCATGCCGTCGAACGCACGTCGAACGCCGCGCTGGCCGCCCTCAAGCAGGCTGGCTGGGATCCCGCGGACATCGACTGGTTCGTGCCGCATCAGGCCAACGCGCGGATCTGCACCGCGATCGCCGAACGCCTCGGGATCCCGATGGACCGAGTCGCGTCGAACATTGAACGCGTCGGCAACACGGCCGCCGCGTCCATTCCGCTACTGATCGCAGAATTGGCGGCGGCACGGGCATTCGACCCCGGTGCTCGGGTGCTGACCGCTGCCTTCGGCGGTGGCCTTACCTGGGGCGCGACCACCTTTACTTGGCCTGTGACGCACGGCTTCGGTTACTGACCGGTCAATCGTTGATTGACCATGGCGGATACATGCCTCGCTGTGCGACGGACCGAACAGCAGAAGGAATCTGAATGTGTGCCCGGAACTGGCTGGTGATCAGTTTGTCGATGTCCTTGATCTGCCGGTCCAGGTCCAGCAGTTGCTGGGCGAGCCGGGCGACGAGGACCGCGGTGGTGGCCTCACCGGGCGGTCGCGAAAGTTGCTGCTCGGCTGCGGCCAGGGCGGTGGCGGCCATATCGTAGATGCCCTTGGGTTAGGCTTGCTGCTCGCGCAGGAACTCCTCGATGCCCGCGAGACCGGCGTCGCGGATTGTCTGCGAGGTCTGAAAGCCGGTGAGCAGGTTCAACGCGGAGCGCGTCGAGTAGTCGAAGGCGCGTTCCAGTGCGGGGAAGATCCCGGTGAGCATGTCACGCAGCCGGTTGACGCTGCGGACCCAGTCGGCCATCAGGTCCTCGTGGTGCGATCTCAGGCGGGTCAGCTCCGTGGACAACTGCGCCAACAGGTCCCTGAACAGCGACGGTCCGCATCAGATCTGAATCGGTGGTCAGGGCGTCCAGAACGACAGGGCGGCCGTTCCTTCCGAGCCACCGTGCGGCAGACGCCTGATCAGCCACACCCCATCGTCCCGGGCATCCGGGGCACCAACACCGAACAAGATCAACCTTAGGGAGATACCGATGTTCGAGCAGCTGACGGAAATCATCGCCCGCAAGTTCCAGTTGGACCGGACAACGCTCGCCCCAGAGATGACGTTCCAGGACCTGGAGCTCGACTCGCTCGACATGGTCGAGCTGAGCCTGGTGATCGATAAGGAACTGGGAGTACCCGTCTCCGACGACGAGTTGATTCAGGCAGGGACGATCGGAGCGGTCCGCGATCTCGTCGAATCCCGCAGCACGAGGGTCTGATGTCCACCTGCGACGTGGCGGTGACCGGGCTGGGCCTCGTCAGTCCGGCCGGTATCGGAGTCGAGGCCAACTGGCACCGGGTGTGCGCCGGGATGCCGACCGCGCAGACCGATCCGCTGTTGAACGACTGCCCGGTGGACATCTCCTGCCGGGTGCCGGGCTTCGCGGCGGACCGGATGCTCGGACCGCGGCGGGCCCGGCGCCTCGACCGGTTCGTTCAGCTGACGGTGCTGGCGGCCGAGGAGGCGGTCACTGACTCCGGACTCGACGTTCGCGACTGGGACGGTGCACGGGTCGGGGTGGTCCTCGGATGTGCCGATGGTGGTCCGGGCACCGTCGAGGAGCAGCACCGCGTCCTGCTCACCGAAGGTGCCGGACAGGTCTCGCCGCTGCTGCTGCCGAGGCAGCTACCCAACATGATGGCCGGCCAGGTCTCCATCGAACTCGGCGCGACCGGTCCGAGCCTGGTGGTCGCCACGGCCTGCGCGTCCGGTGCGACCGCGATCGGACTCGCCCGAGACCTGCTGCTGCTGCGGCGCTGTGACATCGTCGTCACCGGCGGCGGTGAGGCCATGCTGACCCCGCTGGTGATGGCCGGGTTCGCACAGATGGGCGCGCTGTCACGACGCTGTGACGACCCGTCCGCTGCGTCGCGTCCGTTCGACTCGGCCCGGGACGGCTTCGTGGCCGGCGAAGGCGCGGGTGTGCTGGTGCTCGAACGGCTCGCCGACGCCCAGGCCCGCCGGGCGCGGGTCCGGGCGCGGATCGCCGGCTTCGGTGCCAGCGCCGACGCCCACCATGTGACGTCCCCGGATCCTCAGGGACGGGGAGCCGAGGCCGCGGTCCGCGGCGCTCTGGCTGACGCCCAAATCGCACCCAGTGAGGTGGAGCACGTCAACGCCCATGGCAGCGCGACTCCGTTGAACGACCTGGTGGAGGCACAGATGCTGCGCCGGGTGGTCGGCCGGGGCGCGCTGGTGACCTCGACCAAGGGAGTAACCGGCCATCTGTTCGGTGCGGCCGGCGCGGTGGAGACCGCGTTCACAGTGCTGGCGGTGGAACGCGGCATGGTGCCACCGACTGCCAACCTCGACGAACCCGATGGACGGCTCGACATCGATATCGCACAGAAGCCGACCCCGCTGCGACTCGATATCGCGCTCAGCACCTCGCTCGGATTCGGCGGCCAGAACGCGGCGGTTCTGGTCGCTCGAGCCTGACCGTTGCCGGCCCGCACCGGCCGCAACCCGTCGCGGGCACTACTCGTCTCAGGCGCAGCAGCGCCCGTCCAGCGCACTCAGTCAGCGTCCGGTCAGGTGTCGGTCAGCGCTGAGCAGCAGGCTCATGAGCAGGTTCGCATCCAGGAAGGAGAATGATCCATGCAGGCCAACCAGCAAGATCTGGCCACCGGCGCCGGGCCGGCGAGAAGCGGCCTGGTCGGCGCCGATCCCGCTTCAGCGACGGCCAGTGAGGTGGGTGCGCATTTCGCGGTACTCGCCAGGGAGGTCCGCGCCGCCGGGCTGCTGGATCTCGCGCCGAAGCGGTACTACGCACGATTGGCCTTCAACGCGGCGATGTTCGGCGCCGGTCTGGTGGCGTTCTTTCTGATTGGCGACTCGTGGTGGCAGCTGGCGGTGGCGGCCTGGATGGGTCTCAGCTGTGCGCAGAGTGCGTTCATGTGGCACGACGCCGGGCACAAGGCCATGTTCCGTGGCAGGGCGGCCACCGCGATGGGGCTGATCCACGCGAACCTCGTCAACGGCGTGAGCTACGGGTGGTGGGTGAACCACCACAACCGCCACCACAGCTTCCCGAACAACATCGACCTCGATCCGGACATCGGCCGGCGTACGGCGATCTTCGACATGAGCCAGTACGCGACCCGCACCCGGTGGGGCCGTTTCGTGGTTCGCCACCAACGCACGCTCTTCTTCGTCCTGCTGATCTTCGAGGGCTACAAGATGCGGCGCACCTCGCTGCTCGCCGTCTTCAATGGGAATCTCCGCCAGCCGGTGCAGGAACTCGTGCTCATCCTGGCCAACATGGCCGTCTACCTGGGGCTGCTGTTCGTCGTCCTGTCGCCGGTCAAGGCCGTCGCCTTCGTCGTGGTGCAGCAGGCCGTCCTCGGCGTTTACTTCGGCCTCATCTTCGCGCCCAACCACAAGGGCATGGAGGTGCGTGCCGGCGAGGAGTCGCTGGACTGGTTGGAACGTCAGGTCCTGACCTCGCGCAACATCCGTCCGTCCCCGTTGGTCGACTTCCTCTACGGCGGGCTCAACTACCAGGTCGAGCATCACCTCTTCCCGACGATGCCACGGATGAACCTCAACCGGTGCCGGCCGATCGTGCAGCGCTACTGCGGTGAGCACGACATCCCGTACCGCGAGGTGACTCTGTTCGAGTCGTACCGCGAGGTCGCGTCGTTCCTGCACGAGGTCAGCGAACCCGCCCGACGTCCCTTGCCGGTCGCGACCGGATCCGCCGGCACCTGATCCCGTACGTCTCCCGATCCGCCGGACCCGCGACTGCGGGCGTCTACGACGAAGGTGTGGCCAGAGCATGCCCGACGAATTTTCACTGCACGCGCTCCCGCTCGCCGAGCGACGGGATGCGGTGGAGAGCTTCGTGCTCGATCAGTTCAAAGCGGCACTTCTGATGGAGAGCGATGACGATCTCCCGCTGGAGAGCGGATTCTTCGAACTCGGCTTGACGTCCCTGAGCCTGATCGAGCTGCGCCGGACACTTGAGCGGCGCCTGGGCCTGCAGATCGACACTCGGGTGCTGTTCAACCAGCCGACGATCGCGCAGCTGGCCGACTACCTGATGCGCGAACTCGACGCGCCCGAGCGCAGCGACGCCGAACGCCGGGACGCGGAGGTCGCCCGATGACCGACACCGTCGCCCCGTCCACCGCCGCCGTGCGGTCGGCTGACCTGGACGAGCCGATCGCCGTTGTCGGCGTCGGGTTGAGATTCCCAGGCGGCTGCGACTCGCTCGACGACTTCGACGCATTCCTGCGCGACGGGCGGTCCGGCATAGTGCCCCTGCCGGTCGGCCGGTGGGACGTGGCGGCCTTCACACCCGCCGCGCCGGGGGAGAAAGGCAAGATCCATACGACCGGCGGCGGGTTCCTCGAACGGATCGACCACTTCGACGCCGGGTTCTTCAACATATCGCCGAAGGAGGCCCAGTACATCGACCCGCAGCAACGAATGCTGCTCGAGACCGCCTGGCAGGCACTGGAGAACGCCAACATCGATCCGACACCGCTGCGCAGGGGGAACGGTGGAGTCTACGTCGGAGCGAGCTCGATCGACTATGCGTTGGAGATCAGCGAGATTCCCTACGCGGAACTCGACGGTCATCTCGCGTCGGGAATCACGATGTTTCCCCTGTCCGGCCGGCTGTCGTACTTCCTCGGCTGGCGGGGACCCAGCCTCAGCGTGGACACGGCCTGCTCGTCGTCACTGACCGCTCTGCATCTGGCGGCAAGCGGACTGCGTCGAGGCGAGTGCGACATAGCGCTCTGTGCCGGGGTGAACGCGTTGCACCACCCCCGGATCCCGGTGATCTTCTCCCACGGACAGATGCTCGCCCCGGACGGTCAGTGCAAAACCTTCGACGAGTCGGCCGACGGCTACGTGCGCGCCGAGGGTTGTGGCGTACTGGTCCTCAAACGGCTGTCGTCGGCCATCGCGGACGGCGACACCGTGCTGGCCGTCGTGCGGGGCACTGCGGTCGGTCAGGACGGTGACAGCGCTGGACTGACCGTGCCCAACGGCGCAGCGCAGGAACAGACCATCCGGACCGCTCTCGCCGCGGCCCGGCTGCGCCCGGCGGACATCCAGTACGTGGAAGCACACGGCACCGGCACCCCGCTCGGTGATCCCATCGAGATGGGTGCCATCAACGACGTGTTCGCCGAGTCGCGTACCCACCAGTCACCGGTCCTGGTGGGTTCGGTCAAGACCAACCTCGGCCACATGGAGCCGGCCTCCGGTATCGTCGGCCTGATCAAGGTTGTCCTCCAGATGCGGTCAGCGACGATCTACCCGCACCTGAACCTGCGGACCCCGTCAGGGCGGATTCCCTGGGACAGCTATCCGGTCCGGGTGCCGACCGAGTGCCAACCCTGGTCGGCACCGGTACGCCGGGCGGTGGTGAACAGTTTCGGATTCGCCGGAACCATCGCGGTCGCCGTACTGGAACAGGCACCCGCGCGGCCGGCGGCGCTGACGGCCACTGGGCCGAGCGCCGCCCGGCACGTGTTCACCATCTCTGCCAAGAACCACGCCGGGCTGACCGCGCTCGCCCAGCGCTACCAGCGGCTGCTCGCCGAACAGCCCGAAGTCGACCTGGCCCGGCTCTGCTACACCACCAACGTCGGGCGGACCCATTTCGGCCAACGCCTCGCGGGCGTTGCCGCCGACCGGGCCCAGCTCGACACGCTGCTGGCCGGCCTCGACGCCCAGCCGGACGCCCGGCCGAAGGCGCCGATCCGCAAGGTGGCGTTCATGTTCACC
The DNA here is from genome assembly GCF_027497395.1 of Solwaraspora sp. WMMA2080. Lineage (GTDB taxonomy): Bacteria > Actinomycetota > Actinomycetes > Mycobacteriales > Micromonosporaceae > Micromonospora_E. The sequence goes on from NZ_CP114910.1 coordinate 5,972,748, forward strand.
GGGCAGGGCGCCCAGTACGCCGGAATGGGGGCCGCCCTTTACCGCCGGTTCCCGGTCTTCCGCAACTGGGTCGACCAGTGCGACGAACTGTTCGCTGGGCACCTCGGTCGGTCAGTACGCGCGTTGCTCCTCGACGAGGCGTCGGACCCGGAAGCGATCGACCAGACCTGGCTCACGCAACCCGCGCTGTTCACGCTGGAATTGGCCCTGGCCAGGTTGTGGCTGTCCTGGGGGATCCGGCCGAGCGTGCTGATCGGGCACAGCATCGGCGAGGTCGTGGCGGCGGCGGTCGCCGGGCTGATCACGCTGCCGGACGCGGTGACCCTCGTCGCCGTCCGGGGCCGGCTGATGCAGTCGGTGAGCCGACCCGGCGGGATGGCCGCCGTGCACGCGGAAATCGAGGAGGTCGAGCCGCTGTTGGCGGCTCAGCCTGAACTCGCCCTGGCCGCGCACAACAGCCCGACCCAGTGCGTCGTCTCTGGAGCCGTCGGACCGCTGGAGGAGGTGATCCGGAGGCTGAGTGAGCGCGGCGTCCGGGTGGACCGGCTCGCGGTGTCACACGCGTTCCACTCGCCACTGATGGCGGAGATCTTCGACGAGTTCCGGGCCGCGCTCGACAGGATCACCTTCCAGGAACCCGACATCGCCATCGTGTCGAACGTGACCGGTGCACCGGCCCGCTTCGCGGAGATCGGAAACGTGGAGTACTGGGTCCGGCACGTCGCCGAACCGGTGCAGTTCCTGTCCGGAATCCGGTCCCTGGTCAAGCGGGGGCGACACGCGATCGTCGAGATCGGCCCGGCCGGGGTCCTCACCGCCCAGGCACGGCAGTGCGTCAACGCCGACGACCACGTCTGGGTAGCCAGCCTCAGCCGGCGCGACCGGACCGACGAAACGACCCTGCGCTGTCTGGCGGCGCTGTACAGCGCCGGGATCGCGGTGGACTGGCGTGGCCTGCACGACCGCCGAAAGCCCACGATGTCGCTTCCGACGTACCAGTTTCAGCGGCGGCGGCACTGGCTGCCCGCCCCGGGTCGGTCCGCCACCCGCTCCACCGGGTCGGTCGGCAGCGGGCATCACCCGCTGCTCGGCAGGGACACCGGTACGCCTGAGCGCCGTGAGTTCACCAGCGAGTTCTCGTCACTGGATCTGCCGTTGGCGGCAGATCACGTGGTCAACGGGGAAGCGACCGTGCCGGCTTCGGCGTACGTCGAGTTGCTGCTGGCGGTGCAGGAGGAGCTTTTCGGTCAGCACCGTGGGGTCGTACGAGATCTGGTCCTGCACGCGCCGCTGATCCTGACCGAGCAGCCGCGTACGGTGCACACCCGGTGCGTCACTGGTCCGGACGGCACGGTGGCGGTGGAGGTGCTGAGCGTCGTCGGCGACGCCCCGATAAAGCACCTCACCGCGTTGGTCGAGGACGCCGACACCGCCGTCGGGCCGGAGGAGGTACCGCAGCCGCAGGTCCCGGCCGTGGAAGCCGGCGCTGTCTGGCCCCCGCAGTCCCGTGACGGTGACAGCGCCTACCTGGACCTGGCCTCGGTCGGCCGCGTCTACGGTCCGCTGCTGCGGCGGCTGGAAGAGGTGCTCCGCGATGGTGCCTCGATCGCCGGTCGACTCACCAACCGGCGCGTGAGCCCTGGTGAGTTCTTCCCGATCGACGTGCTCGAGGCCGCGTTGCAGGGGATAGCGGCCGTGCACGACGCCGGTCCGGCCGCCGGCCCCCTCATGATCGGAACGACGCAGGTGCTACGTCGGCCGCGAGCCGGTCAGATCCGCTTCCAGGCACGGCTGCGCGTTCCTGTGGACGCCACCGATCTCGGCTCGGTCGACCTGTGGCTGTTCGACGGGGACCGGCTCGCCGCCCGGCTGCACGGCATTCGGTGGGGGTTCCGCGACGCCACCCGGCAACGGTTCTTCACCCATCGGCTCAGTTGGCTGCGGGCGCAGCCGGATCGGCAGGTGACCGAGGCCACCCGGCGGGTGCTCGTCATGAATGCCGAGCCGGCGCTGGCGGAAGCCCTCCGCGAGGCCGGGACGCGCGAGGGCGTGGGGGTGCTGGTGATACCGGAGGCCGATGGCGCCCCGGCGGCTCTGGCCGAATCCGGCGTCACCGATGTGGCCTGGTTCTGGCGCGGCGGCGGTACGGAATTCTCAATGTCCGAACTGCACCGGCAGTCCGAAAACCACTACCGTGAACTGCTACGAGTGATCGCGGCTCTGGACGCCGCACCCGTCGAGCGGCGACCCCGGCTGTGGCTGGTAACCAGGGGGGCACAAATGCTCCCCGGCGACGAGCCGGCGGCGGTGGGGCTCTGCGCCGCTTCCTTGTGGGGATTCGGCCCGGTCCTACTTACCGAGTATCCGCAGTACCGCGCGACGCTGGTCGATCTCGCGCCTGCCGCCGGGTCGGGGATACCTGCCGACCTCGCCGATCCCGCCGACCTGGCTGCGTTGGTCCGCGAGTGGAGTACCCCCCGGCCGGACGATTTCCAGGTCGCGTTCCGTAACGGCCGACGATTCGTACGCCGGCTGCTGCCGGGCGAGAACACGCCGCCCTGGCCCGGTGGCTTCGTCGTGTCCGGGCCGGACGCGCCGGCCGGTGCCGCGGCGCGGTACCGGATCACGCCGGCTCCGACCGTCGTGCCCGGTCCGGGACAGATCGAGGTGCTGGTCGATGTCGTCGTGCCAATCGGTCCGGAGCTGACCCGCAGCGTCTGCGCGGGTACGGTGTCGCATGCTCCAGCCGACCGCGAGTTTCGCGTAGGAGACGTCGTCGTGGTCAGCTACGAAGGCGAGCCGGCGAGCCGGATAAATGTGTCGGACGCCATCCTGGTACGGCCGGGCGCGGACGCGGTTGAGATCGCGGCCGGGCGAGCCGCCGTCTCAGCTGGCCAGGACCGCCTCGCCGAGGGCGGGCTCATCCGGTACGGGCCAGACGAAGTGGATGAGGTGGCGAGACTGCTCCGGGACGGTGCCGCGCCGGGCAGTGTGGCCCTGGCCCTGACCGACGTCGGCGCGGACGCGTCCGCCACCCCGGGACGGCTCCGCCGTCTCCGGGCGGACCGGACGTACGTGATCACTGGTGGCCTGGGCGGGCTCGGTCTGGTGACTGGGCGACGGTTGGTCGAGGGCGGTGCCCGTCAACTCGTCCTGGTGAGCCGCAGCGGGCGAGCGACTCCGGAGGCGGAGTCGATCCTCGCCGAGTTGCGGGCACAGGCCGAGGTGACCGTGCTCGCGGCCGACATCAGCCAGCCGGCAGACGTGGCCGACCTGGCCGAGCGGCTGCGTGGCATGCCGCACCCGGTCGGCGGATTCGTGCACGCGGCGGGTGCGGTCGGCAAGGAACTCATCGCGAAGCTCGACTGGCCGGCGATCGAGGAGCAGTTCGGTCCCAAGGTGTTTGGCGGATGGCTGTTGCACGAGCTCAGCCTCAGCTGCCCGGAGCACGAGTTCTTCGTGATCTACTCCTCGATCGCGGCCGTCATCGGCGGCGCGACCCAGGCTCACTACGCCGGGGCGAGCGCCTTCCTGGACGCGTTGGCCACCTGGCGGAGAGCCCTTGGGCTGCCTGGTCTCAGCTTGAGCTGGGGTGCCTGGGGCGAGGTCGGCATGTCGGCCCGGCTCGACGCACAGTTGAGCCAGGAGGTCGACCGCAGCGGCGTCCGGTTCTTCTCCCCTGCGCGGGCACTGGACACCCTCACTCACCTGTGGGACCGACCGGTCGCGCATCGGGTGGTCGGCGAGTACGACTGGGACCGGATCGCGAGTGCACTGCCACTGGACAACGCCCTGTACTCGCGTGTCTCCGACGGCCGGCCGTCCGGCCCTGCCGGCAGCGATCTGCTCGAGCGGTTGCTGAGCCCGGAGGTCGACCGGAGCGCCGCCATCGGCGACTTGGTCCGAGCGAAGGTGGCGCAGGTATTGCACCTCGATGACCCGAGTGAACTTGACCCTGCCGCCGAGTTCGTTTCACTCGGACTCGACTCACTGATGACAGTCGAGATTAAGAGTGGCCTGGAATCGGCGCTGCGGATCCCGCTGCCCGCGTCGTTGACCTTCGACCACCCGTCGGTACAGGAGCTGGTTGATTTCCTGGACCGGCGGTTCGCCGCCGAGTACCTCGGCTGACCGCCGGGCCGATACCCCTACCTGGTCCCGCGGATCGGTCCCGCTGCCATTCTGGAGGATTGTGTGGAAGACCTGCCTGAACAGTGGACATTGCCGGTCACGTCCGCGGCGCATGCGCGTGACCGCGGCGATCACGTGGCGATCCGCTGTGCGGATCGGGCACTGACGTACGCGCAGCTGCACCGGGACAGCAACCGGACTGCGCACCGGCTGCGCCAGGCCGGTGTCCGTGCGGGGACCCGCATCGCCTATCTCGGCAAAGAGTCGGAACACTACTACTCGACGGTGCTTGCCGGCGCCAAGATCGGCGCAGTGCTGGTCCCGGTCAACTGGCGGCTCACCGCAGGCGAGGTCGACCACATCCTGCGGGACTCCACAGCTGAACTGCTCTTCGTGGAGCGTGAGTTCCGGCCGGTGGTCGACCGGGTGCGTCCGGATCTTCCGACGCTTCGCGAGGTGGTGGAGCTCGACGCCGAGGACCCTGACGACCCGGGTGCGGGACTGCGGTGTTGGCTGGCCGACGCGTCGGACGCTGACGTACATCACCATTGCGGTCCGCACGACCCGGTCGTACAGATCTACACCAGCGGGACGACCGGCAAGCCGAAGGGGGTCGTCCTGGCCCATCGCAGCTTCTTCACACTGCCTGCTGCGATGCGTGCCGCAGGGGTCGACTGGATCGACTGGCGGGCCGACGACGTCAGCCTCATCTCATTGCCCGGTCTGGGCATCGCCGGGATCGGTTGGTTCATGCACGGCTTCAACGCCGGCGCCACCAACGTGGTGATGCGGATGTACCTTCCGCAGGAAGCGGTCCGACTCATCCAGCAGTACAGGGTGTCCATTACGTTCGTCGCTCCCGCCATGCTCGCGATGATGCTCGCCGAACACGGTGTCGGCCCGCACACGTTCGCGTCGATGCGGAAAGTGGCCTACGGCGCCGCGCCGATCTCAGCCGGACTGCTCCGCCAGTGCCTGGAGACGTTCCGCTGCGAGTTCGCGCAGATCTACGCCAGCACCGAGACCGGGACGGTGGCGGTCTGCCTGCCGCCAGAGGCACACGTACCGGGCAGCCGACTGCTGGGCGCGGCAGGTCGGGCCTGCCCGGGCACCGAGATCAAGGTGGTGGACCGGGAAGGCCGTGAAGTCCCACCGGGCAAGACGGGCCAGGTGTGCATCCGTACCCCAGCCCGAATGCTGGGCTACTGGAATCTGCCCGACGCCACGGCACAGACGCTCGTTGGTGACTGGCTGTACATGGGTGACGCCGGCCGGCTCGACGAAGACGGCCACCTCTTCCTCGGCGATCGGATCAACGACACCATCATCGTGGCCGGGCAGAACGTGTACCCGGCAGAGGTCGAGAAGGAGCTCGCCGACCATCCCGCAGTCGCCGACGTCGCCGTGGTGGGGATGCCGCACCCCCGCTGGGGCGATGCGGTCCACGCCTGTGTGGTGCTGCGCCCCCAGCGCCAGGCGACCCGTCGCGAGCTGCTGATGTTCCTCCGCGGTCGGGTAGCCGATTACAAGATCCCGGTCGAATATCACATTGTCGAGGATCTGCCGCGCAATCCGTCGGGAAAGATTCTCCGCCGACTGGTCCGGGAACGCCTTGCCGCCGGGGCCGCTGCCGACCTCGCAGTCGCTTCGTCAGCATCGGAAGGAGACTGAGGTGTCCGTCATCGACCAGCCCTTTCGGATCGGGGTTCTGCTGCCGACCCGGGAACAGGCGATAACCGACAACATCGACATGGCGCAGATCCTTGACTTCGCGCGGCGAGCCGAGCTGCTGGGCTTCGACTCGTTGTGGACCGGAGACTCGCTGGTGGCGCGGCCGCGGTTGGACCCGCTGGTGGTGCTCGCCGCCTGCGCCGCCGTGACCAGCCAGGTTACTCTCGGTACGGCCGCTATGACGCCGGCATTGCGGCATCCGCTGATCGGCGCCAACATGATCGCCAGCCTTGATCATGCCTGTGCCGGCCGGCTGGCTCTCGGCCTCGGCTCGGGATTTCCGATCCCTGAGACGGAGGAGGAGTTCGGCATCGTCGGCGCTGTCTTCCCCGGCCGCGCCAGCCGGCTCGACGAGATCGCCGACCTGTGGCGGGCGGCCTGGGGCGCCAGCCGCAGTGACGGTCAGGTCGACTTCACCGGACGGTACTGGCAGGCGAGCGGCCTGCACCGGCTGCCCACGCCCTACCGGACCGGAGGACCGCCGCTCTGGCTGGCCAGCAGCGACACCCCCCGGGTGCTGCGGCGGGTCGCCGAACGGTACGACGGGTGGCTGCCCTTCCTACCCACGGCGTCTGCGTACGACACGGCCTGGCAGACGGTGCTGGCGCACTGCCGGGAGCTGGGCCGACCGCAGGGCGCGGTGACCCCAGGCCTGTACGCCACGGTGACCATCGGTGACAGCAAGGCCGAGGCCGAGGCTGAGTTGGCGGACTACCTGCACCGGTACTACGGCCGGTCGTTGGAGACGATGGCCAGGATTCAGGCGTACGGCTGGGGCAGGGCCGAGGAGTGCGCCGACTGGCTGCTGGGATACCTGCGTTCCGGCACCCGGCACGTGGTGATCCGGATCGGGTCGCTGGATCCCAGCCGGCAGCTGGACCAACTGGGCGCGGTGGTCCTGCCGGCGCTGCGAGAAGCAGCCGTCCCGTTGGCTACTACCTGATCCGGACCGGAGGTCGATCATGACTGACTATGTCGGGCAGACGTCGGAGGCTGGGCAGTGGCTGCATCCGCAGGAGCCGTCCGCCGACGCCAGAATCCGCCTGTTCCTCTTTCCACATGCCGGCAGCGGAGCGATCATCTATCGAGACTGGCCGGAGTTGCTGCCGTCGGACATCGCGGTTCAGGCGGTTACTCTGCCTGGCCGGCACAACCGGCGTGAGGAGGAGGCGTACGACCGGTGGGAGCCGCTGATGGACGCCCTGTACGAGGCGGTCGTCAGCGAACTCGACCATCGTCCGTACGCCTTCTTCGGACACTGCATGGGGTCACAGTTGGCGTACCAGTTGACTCAGCGGATCGAGGCCGAGGGCGACCCTGGACCGATCGTGCTCGGAATGTCCGGCTGGGCGCCGCAGGGCTTCTTCCAGCCGACGGACGAACAGAGCCGGATGTCGGAGTCGGAGATGGTCAAGTGGATCAAGAAGCTTGGCTCCTTCCCAGCGGAAATCTATGACAATCCGGAGATGCTGGCGCTGGTGGTTCCGGCGTTGCGTGCCGATCTGGCGATCTGCGCGCAGTACGTCGACGAGCCGGCAGTGGTCGGTTGTCCGGTGGTCTCGTACGGTGGGGCGTCGGATCCGCTCATGCAGCGGCGGGACGCCATGCAGTCGTGGCGCGACCGTACTCCCCGGTACCTCGGCAACAGTGAGTTCCCTGGCGGCCATTTCTACATCGACGCCCACGCACTGACCGTCACTACCGACTTCGCGCGTCACCTCTACCGGCTCGAATCGTCGAGGGTCCGTTGACACCGTCCGTGGACGGCCGTGACGAGGCCACCGCAGCGGCCGTCACCAGCCGGACCCTGCCGGACATCATGCCGATGTCGGCGACCCTCGATATCCGGTTTGGACAGCTGAACCAGGACTGGGTAGTCGGCGAGATGGACTGGCAGGCGCGGCTCTGCACGGCCGGCGGCGTGCTGCACGGGGGCGCCCTGGTCACCTTGGCGGATTCGGTGGCGGGTGTGTGCGCTTATCTGAACATTCCCGCTCGCGCGGTTACCTCGACCATCGAGCTGAAGGTGAACTTCTTCGCCCCGGTCCGGCAGGGTACGGTGCGAGCGGTTGCGAGGCCGTTGAGCGTCGGTCGTAGTGTCGTCGTGGTTCAGACGGATCTGCAGCTTGTGCAGGCCGGGCTGGCAGACGGTGAGCATCCTGCGGTGGGGATCGTCGTTCAGTCCCAGATCGTGCTCGGCTGACGCGCTCACGCCGTTCGACACAGACGGTAGCTCCACCGGGGTGTCCGCGAACCGTCCACGGTTTGCGGACACCCCGATTGCGTGCGGGGTCAGTTCCTGCGGTAGCCGGCCTGTTCCACCTGCACTGGTAGGTCGACCGACGTCCCGGTGGTGCGGTCGCCGAGCCGCAGGACCGCGACGATCATGACGACCACGCAACCGGCGATGACGGTGAACAACCAACCGGCGCCGGCGTTGGTAAGGATCGGTAGTAGAACGAAGGGCAGCAGAGCGGCGCTGAGCCGCGACAGCGAGTAGGCCGCGCCGGCCGCAGTCGTTCGGAACGCGGTGGGGTACTGTTCGGACAGATAGACGTGCGACGCGGTGGAGAACACGTTGCTCAGCAACGTGTAGCTGAAGCCGAAGGCGACGATGGCGACGGCGTTGCCGGCCAGGCCGAAGCCGATGCCGCTCGCCGCCATCAGCGTGGCCGACACACAAATCAGCGTCCGTCGCTCGACGCGGTCGAGAATGGGCACGGACAGTAGGGAACCGATCGGATAGCCGAGGAAGGACATCGCGGTGTAGCCGAGCCCGGCGACGATGTCGAATCCCTTGACCGCGAGCACCTGTGGTGCCAACGTGCCGAATCCGTAGTATGCCGTCACCGAAAGCAGGCAGAACGTCCAGAGCATGACGGTGCGGCGCCAGTACAGCGGCCCGAATAGCTCGCGGTAGCCGGGGCGGGGGCGGGGGCGGGGGCGGGGGCGTCCGAGCATGCTCGGTGTCGTGCCGGCCGGTGGCTGCTGGATTCCGGCCTGCCGTTCGAGCCCGCTGACGATTGCCTCGGCTTCGGCGGTCCGGCCCTGTTCGGCCAGCCAGCGTGGGGATTCGACCAGCCTGCGCCGCAGGATCCAGATGAGCGCGGTGCCGAGCGCGCCGATGATGAACACCCAACGCCAGCCAGCGAGTCCCAGGATCGTCCGCGGTGCGAGCCAGAGCGCGGTGAACCCGACGGCAGGAACGCCGCAGAAGGCGATGCAGTAGGCCCAGCCGATGAAGCGTCCGCGGCGGCGGGCGGGCAGTACCTCCGCCAGGTAACAGTCTGCCAGTGTCTGCTCTGCGCCGATCCCCACACCGGCGATGAAACGGGTAACGATCAGCCAGGCGACGTTCGGCGAGAATGCACCGAGCAGGGTGAAGACGCTGTAGACGGCGAGGTTGAGCATGAACGCCCGACGGCGTCCAATGATGTCGGACAATCGGCCGAGCAGTATCGATCCGAAGAACTGGCCGATGAATCCGGACGCCAGAAAGAGCTTGAGGGCGTTGCCGTCGACACCGAACTCGACCTGTAGGACCTTGGACACCGTGCCCGACAGGTTGCTGTCGAAGTAGTCGAAGAACAGCCCGAGACCGATCAGCAGGGTGAGCGTACGGTGCGCGCCGGTGATCGGCATCCGGTCGAGCCGGGTGCCGATCGACGAACTGTACGCCGGCTCGGACATGGTGGTGGAGTGCGTCAAGGGGAGCTCCAGCCGTCAGGCCGCCCGCTCACCGGTGGGCCGGCACGAAGCCAGTCAGCCGAACCGTCACGTCGCCGGCAGCGGGCGGCAGGTTGCCGGCGGTGGCCAGGGTCGCCCGGCGCGACAGGAGGGGTCGCCGTGGTACGGGCGCGCTGCCCGGACGGCGAGCAGAACGGTTCGGCCGCCACCCCGCGACGGGTTGCGGCCTCAGGGCAGCGGCGATCTGGCCAAGGCCCATTGGTGTGAGCCTTGGCCAGATCGCCGCCGGACAAGGAGCCCGAAGGCCGGATGGCCAGGCCATCCGTGGGGAAGGGGCCGGTCAGCCGGGAAGTTTGTCCAGGAACCCGTAGATCGTTGCGAGCCGGCCGTCCGAACCGACCTTGATCACGTCGAACCCGATCGCCAAGGGCTCGTCCGCTCCCGCCGGCGCTAGCCCCCAGGTGAAGCGGGCCAGGTCGTGGTGGGCGTCGACGGCGCCGGCGAGCGTGAACACCATCCCGGGGAACTGCTGTTGCACCGCGCCGATGAGTGCGTTGAACGCCTCGTGTCCGCTTACGTCCGCCATCGGGTCGGTGAAGACGATGCTCTCCTGGCAGAGATCGCGAATCTGCTGCGTGCGCGCCTGTGCGTCCGGCTCGTTCCAGATCTCGAGGTACCGTTCGACGATCTTGGTGACTTCACTCATGAAACGCCTAGCTCCGTTTCGGTAGAGGCAGCCAAGCTGCTGGGGTCGACAGTCGATGAAAATATGGCACGCTGCGGTCGGCCCGTCGATTACCTGGTGGGTAATGAGGGCTGAGATGGCCGGATCAGTGCTCTGTCAATGTCTCGTCAGCTGGCTGTCGGACAATGAAGACGACAGGAAAGCGGAAAGGCCGCGACGCCGGCCTTCACCCTCGACGACGATGGGAGATACGATGCTATTGGCTGGCAGGAAGATCCTGGTCACCGGCGTGCTCACCGACCGATCGATAGCATTCGCCGCCGCCCGACTGGCGCAGGAGCAGGGCGCGGAAATCGTCCTCACGGGATTCGGGCGAGGGCTGTCGATTACCATGGTCGTGGCAGAGAGACTGCCACGACCATGTCCGGTGCTGGAGCTCGACCTCACTGATCCCGATCACCTGGTGGCTGCGGCAGCCGATTTGCAGTCACGATGGGGACGGTTGGACGGCCTCCTGCACGCCGCCGCTTTCGCGCCGCCGTCGGCGTTGGACGGCAACTTCCTGCACACGCCGTGGCCTGACGTGGCGCGGGCGATCGAGGTCTCCACCTACTCCTTCGCGGCGATCGTTCGAGCGTGCGCTCCGTTGTTGGCGAAGGCCGGTGGCGGATCGGTCGTCGGTCTCGACTTCGACGCCCGCCAGGCCTGGCCCGGCTACGACTGGATGGGGGTGGCGAAGGCCGGCCTGGAGAGCTGCTGTCGGTATCTGGCCCACGCGCTGGGGCCGCAGGGCACCCGGGTGAACCTGGTGGCCTCCGGCCCGCTGCGGACCGTCGCGGCCACGGCGATCGCCTCGTTCGGGACGCTGCAGACGGCCTGGGACCGGTCGCCGTTGCCCTGGGACGTGAATGACGCCCTGCCGGTCGGCCGGGTGATCTGCGCACTCTGGTCGGACTGGCTGCCTGCGGTGACCGGCGAGGTGATCCACGCCGACGGCGGGGTGCATGCGATGGGCGCGGCTTCGGTACCGACGGCCGCCGCCACCAGCGGGAGGCGCGACGCCGCCGAGGTGCGCTGATGCATCGGCTGGCCTGTCCTGCCAATCTGCCTGCACTGGTGGGAGCCGACCTCGGCACCAGCGACTGGAAGCGGATCGACCAAGAGCTGATCGACGACTTCGCGCGCATCACTGGTGACCGGCAGTGGATCCACGTCGACCCGGGCCGGGCCGGGGCCGGGCCATTCGGCCGCCCGGTGGCGCACGGTTTTCTGGTGGTGGCACTCATTCCTGCGATGATCGACGAGGTGATCACCGTGGACGGGGTGGACCATGTCCTGAACAAGGGCGTGGACGGGATTCGGCTCGGCGCCGCAGTGGGCGTCGGGGCGTGCCTGCGTGCCCAGATCGAGTTGCGGTCGGCGCGGGCACGCCCGCGGGGGTACTGGGAGTCGGTCTTCGGCGTACAGCTGGAGACCAGGGACGGCGCGACCCCGACGGTCGTGCTGCGGACCAGCGTCACCTACCTGTACGGTGCTGGCGACCGCCAGCCTGTTCGAAAGACCTTACCTGCTAGGTAATCGACGCGATGTAGTCGGTGGTGCACAATGAGCTGATGTCCATCACCATGACCAGGTCGGCTGCTGGTGAGCTGTTGCGGGACTGGCGGCGGCGCCGGCGGCTCAGCCAGCTCGAACTCGCCATCAGGGCAAACATCTCCACCCGCCATCTCAGCTTCCTGGAGACCGGCAGGTCGGCCCCAAGCCGGGAGATGGTGCTCCAACTCGCAGACCAGCTCGACCTGTCGTTGCGCGAGCGCAACCGACTGCTGATGGCGGCCGGCTACGCGCCGGTGTACTCGGAGACGCCGTTGGACGAGCCGTCGATGTCGCTGATCCGGGCTGCGGTCCGCCAGGTACTGACCGGCCACGAGCCCTATCCAGCGGTCGTCGTGGACCGGGGTTGGAATCTCGTTGAAGCGAACACCAGCCTCGGCGTGCTGACCGATCTCGTTTCGCCGTCACTGCTCGCCCCACCGGCGAACGTTCTGCGGGCAAGCCTGCACCCGGAAGGGCTGGCACCACACATCGTCAACCTTGGGGAGTGGCGGGCCCACCTGCTCCACCGGTTGCGTCGGCAGGTGGAGGCCAGTGGCGACCCGGTGCTGGCCGAGCTGCAGGAGGAGCTGTCCGGCTACCCGGGCGACGATTCCGGCGACGTGGAGCTGACCCTGGTCGACAGCATCGTCGTCCCGCTACGGGTCCGGCGGGGCGGGGGCGTGCTGAGTATGTTCACGACAGTCGCGACGTTCGGCACTCCACTGGACATAACGGTCGCGGAACTGTCGATCGAATCGTTCTACCCGGCTGACGAGGCCACCGCGCGCGAGTTGCGGGGCCTACCCGGTTTCGCGCTATCGACCGGCTGATATTCGGTATTTGCTTATCTCATAGGTAATCGACAGCGCGACCAATGGGCTGGCAAGGTCGTCCCATGACTACTCCTGCCGCCGCGGCACGCGGCTCCGTTGCAGACGGCACATCCGACAAGTTCCTCCGACTCGCGTTGAAGCTGGATGCCGTGGTTACCAGTCTGAATGGACTGGCGTACCTCGTGGCGGCCAGCATGCTCAGTGATCTTTTCGACCTGTCCACCGGATTCCTGCGGGGAATCGGGGTCTTCCTGCTGGTATTCGGTGTCGGCGTGTGGATCGTCGGGACCCGTTCGGTGATCAGCGCCAGCGCCGCAGGTATGGTGGTGTTCGTCAATGTGATTTGGGTGTTGGCAAGTCTGGTGGTGGCGGCTGCCGGGCTCGGTGATCCCTCCACCATCGCCCGCGTCTGGATCGTCATGCAGGCAGCGGTCGTCGGCCTGTTTGCCGTTCTGCAGATTATCGGGCTGCGCAAGCAGTCCTGACCGGGCTCGGTCGGGCGGGGACCCACTGGTGACCCGCGCACGGTTGGCCCGGGCCAGCGTTGCGGTCGGTCCGGGCAACCGGGCCGGCCGCGTCGGATCCGGCACCTGAGGTACGAGGTCTGCGGTCCCGACGTCAACCCCTATCCACCGGCGCGATCGCGGCCCGGGGCGTCACCCGCCCGGTCGACGGGACAGGGCGTCCCGATGAGCGCTGCTGCCGGCTCGACCTGCGCGACGTTCCCGCTGCTCCTAGACGAGTAGTTCCGAAGTCAGGGGTCGATGTCCGGGCATGAGGAGAGGGCATCCAAGATCATGTTGTGACGCAAGACCTGGACACCCTCTTGACCGCACTGTACGTGAAGATCGACGACAGCATCCGCACGCCCCGGTGGCGCGGCAGACCACCACTGCTGACCGACTCCGAACTGGTCTGCCTGGCCGTGGCGCAGGTCCTGCTCGGCGCCCGTTCCGAAGCCCGCTGGATCCGCTACGCCCGGGTCCACCTGGCCGGCATGTTCCCCTACCTACCGCAGCGGCCCGGCTACAACAAACGGCTCCGCGCCGCCCTCCCGCTGATCAAGAAGACGATCCGGAACCTGGCCCGCGACAGCGACTTCTGGTTCGACAACCACTGGATCGTCGACTCCACCCCGGTGCCGTGCGGCATGTCCCGCCCCACCGTGCAACGTTCGGACCTGGCCGGCTGGGCCGGATACGGCTACTGCGCCTCCCACTCCCGGTTCTTCTGGGGACTGCGCCTGTACCTGGTCTGCACCCCGACCGGGATGCCGATCCTGTGGGCCCTGGCGAACCCGAAGATCGGCGAGCGGGAGGTCCTCGCCGCGATGCTGGAGGTCGAGGCCGGTGTCGTCGCCGAACACGACGGCATCCTGTTGATCAGCGACAAGGGCTTCGCGTCCGGACCACTCGAGCGGGAACTCGCCGACCAGGGCATCACCCTGCTACGCCCGTCACGCAAGCGGGAGAAGGCCCGCTACGGCGAACCGATGCTCAAGAAGGTCCGGCAGCTGATCGAGTCGGTCAACGACACCCTCAAGGGCCAGCTTGATCTTGAGGAACACGGTGGGCGGACCTTCGTCGGCGTCGCCGTACGGGTGGCCCAGCGACTCCTCGCGATGGCCGCCGCGATCTGGCACAACAACAAGACCGGCGCACCCGTCACCCGGTCCCTGATCGCCTACGACCACTGACGGGACTTCGGAACAACTCGTCTAGTCGAGCGACCGGCTCACCCGGCACCGACGGACAGTGACGCCGTGTCGGACAGGCATCGAAGCCGGCGCCTTGGCGGGTAATGACCGATTCGTCACCCGGTGGTGGCGACCCGGTCCGGCTCCGCCTCGTCGCGGGCGTCGACGATTGCGGCCACCAGGTCGTCCAGAGTGTCCATCCGCTGGCCGGAGCCGTCGAACTCCACCTCGACGCCGAACTCGGCCTCGACGGCGTCGACCAGACGGAGCAGGCCAAGCGAGTCGACTCCCAGCGCGATCAGCGATCCGCCGCCGGTCAGCTGGTCGATCGGCACCGTGCCGCCGGTCGCCTCGTCGACCAGCTCCATCACCCGCTGCCGCAGCGTCGTCGTGTCCACCGAATCCTCCTTCGTCTCCACCTTGTTCGGCGTCGTCCGCCCGGTCAGCACCGGCCGCCGGCCTCGCGGACCAGGTTGGCGATCTCGGCGATCGTCGGCGTGTCGAAGAACGCGTCCAGAGGCACCTCGACGCCGAGCCGACGGTGGATCCGGCTACTGATCCGGGTGATCGTCAACGAGTGCCCGCCCAGGTCGAAAAGGTCCTCGTCGATGCCGATCTCGGCGATCTGCAGCACGTCCTGCCAGATCGACCGGATCGCATCGAGGACCGGGTCCGCCTCGGCGGGGTCTGGGGCGCCGACCGGGTCCGTACCGCCGGTCGTCGGTGCCGGCAGCGCGGCCCGGTCCAGTTTTCCGTTCGGGCTCACCGGTAGCCGGTCGAGCAGCACCCAGTCGGTGGGCACCATCGCCGTGGGCAGCGTTTCGGTCAGGTGCCGGCGCAGCTCGGCGACGGTCGGCGCGGCACCGCGGGGCGCCAGGTAGGCCACGAGCCGCGGCGACGCCTCGTCCGTACCGTTCAGCAGTACGGCGGCCTCGGCGAGAGCCGGATGCTCCAGCAGCCGGCCGGTGATCTCACCCAGCTCCACCCGGTGGCCGCGGATCTTCACCTGGTCGTCGGCCCGGCCGAGGAATTCCAGCCGGCCGTCGGGCAGCCAGCGACACAGGTCGCCGGTGCGGTACAGACGACGGCCGGCGTCGGTAGCGTACGGGTCGGGGACGAACCGCTCGGCGGTCAGCTCGGGGCGGTTCAGGTAGCCGTCGGCGACGCCCCGCCCGCCCAGGTACAGCTCGCCGGGCACTCCGATCGGCACCGGCCGCCGCTCTGCGTCCAGCAGGTACGCGGTGGTGTTCGGCACCGGCCGGCCGATGGTGACCTCGTCCGGCTGCGGCGGGATCTCCGCCATCGTCGCGTAGATCGTCGCCTCGGTCGGGCCGTACCCGTTGACCAGCCGGGCCACCCGTGAGCGCAACTGGCGGGCCAGCGGGACCGCCAGCGCCTCGCCGCCGGTGACCGCCACCACCTGGTCGTCGAGCCCGGCCTCCAGCAGGACCCGCCAACCCGACGGAGTCGCCTGCACATGTGTCACCCCGGTCTCGCGCATCAGCCGCAGCACCCCGGCGCCGTCGAGCGCGCTGACCCCGGAGGCCACCACCACCTGACCACCGGTGGTCAGCGGCAGGTAGACCTCGACCCCCGAGATGTCGAACGACGGCGAGGTCAGGTTGAGCCACCGGTCAGCCGGCCCACTGTCGAACATGTCCCGCATGCCGAGCAGGAGGTTGGCCAGCGCACCGTGCGGGACACGTACCCCCTTGGGCCGCCCGGTGGAACCCGAGGTATAGAGCACGTACGCCAGCTCGTCCGGGTCGGGCAGGTCCGCGGTCCACGGGTCAGCGGCCCCTGGGGCACCGGTTTCTGGGTCAGCAGTCGTCAGATCGAGCTGGTCGAGGGCGAGCACCGGTGGCCCGGCCGGCAGGGCGGCCGCCGTACCGCTGGTGGTCAGTACCAGCGCCGGCGCGGCGTCGTCGAGGATCATCGCCTGCCGGGCCGGCGGATAGTTGGGGTCGACGGGCAGGTACGCGGCCCGACTGCGCAGCACCGCGAGCAGCGCGACGACCGCCTGCCAGGAGCGGTCCAGCAGCACGGCGACCAGCGATCCCGCCCCGACGCCACGGGCCCGCAGCAGCCCGGCCAGCCGAGCGCTGGCCGCGTCGAGATCGGCGTAGCTCAGCGTACGCCCACCGTCGACGACCGCGACGGCGTCCGGTGTCCGCCGTACCGCCGCCGCGAACAGCAGCGGCACGGTCGTGTCGGCCGGGTAGTCACGGCCGGTGGCGTTCCAGCCACGGCAGACCAGCTCGGACTCGGCGGGAGGCAGCACCGGAAGGTCGGCGATCGGCTGTTCCGGGTCGGTGGCCACGGCGGCCAGCAGGGTCCGCAAATGGTCGCCGACCCGGGCGACGGCGGCGGTGGGAACGGCCGTCGGGCTGAACTGCAGGTTGATCTCCAGGTTGCTTTCCAGGTGCTCCTGGTCGCTGTCCGGTGCCGGCCCGTCGACGACCTGGATGTGCAGCGCGTTGCGGGCCGCGCCGCTGAACATCGCCCAGTCGACGGTGGTCGGCACCGCGTCGAACACAGGTCCCGGCGCGCGGCGGCGGTAGCCGATCGACACCGGGGTGAGCGCGGGCGCCGGCCGCAGCCCGGTGGCAACGTGCGCCAGCGGGACGGCCCGGAACCGGTTCAGCGCCCGTGTCTCGTCCCGGACGGCGTGCGCGAGGTCACGGAAACCCGCGTCGTCGGGCACCGGGACGGTGACCGGCAGTTCGTTGACGAACAGGCCGATCTCGTCGGCGTCGTCGGCGGTACGGGTCGACACCCCGACGCCGACCGGGACCTGCTGGTTGCCGTACCTGTGCAGCAGCGCGTGCACCGCGGCCAGCAGCAGCTCGAACCGGGTGACCCCGAGCTTGCGCCGGGCCTGGTCGAGCCCGGCGACCAGACCCGGCGCCAGGACCACCGGTACGGCGTCGCCGGGTTCGGCGCCGGTCGGCACCCGGGCGAGACCGGGCAGCACCAGCCCACCCGGGCCGGACCAGCGGGTGGCCCAGTGGTCTGCGGCTGCCGCCGACTCGGCCGCGACCCGGTCCCGTTCGGTGCCGGCCCGTGCCGCGTACCCACCGGTCGGTGCCGCCGGCAGTTCGACCGGACGACCGGCGCGGGCGGCACCGTATGCCGCCGCCAGGTCCCGGACCAGCACGTCCTTGGAGGTGCCGTCGAAGACCAGGTGGTGGGCGGTGATCAGCAGCAGGTGCCGGTCACCGTCGGCGGCGGGGATCAGGCTGAACCTGGCCAGCGGACCGGTGCGCAGGTCGTGGCGGCGGGCGATCTCCGCCGCGATCAGCCGGTCGACGCCTGCGTCACCGGCCGACGGCGTCAGCCGCTGCAGCGCCTGATGCTGCAGCGTCGGGCGGTCGGCGGCCGGGGCGAGTCGCGGTACGCCGTTGCTGTCGTCGACCCGGGTGGCCAGGACCGGGTGCCGGTCGACGACGGCGGCGCACGCCGTGGCCAGCGCTGCCTGGTCCAGGCCGGCGGCGAACCACACGCCGAGGGCCATGTGGTACGCCGTACCCGCCACCCCGGCCTGTTCGGTGAACCAGACGGCGTGCTGTGCGTACGTCGCTTCGGCGGTGCCCACGGGATCCTCCTGGTACTGCTGTTGTCTTGTCGATGTCGGACGGTGCGGCCGGGTCGGAGCCGCGGTCAGCCCGGCGGGTCGAACAGCGCGGCCAGCGCCCGTTTGAGGACCTTGCCGGCCTCGTTGCGGGGCAGCGCCTCGACGACCAGCACCCGGGCCGGCAGTTGGTAGTCGGCGAGCCGGTCGGACAGGAAGGCACGCACCGCGGGCAGGGCGAGTTCGTGCGGTGCATGCCCGGCGCGGGGTACCAGCACCGCCCCGACAGCCGACCCGAGCACGGGGTGCGGGACGGCGACCGCGGCCGCCTCGCCGACGGCGGGATGCTCGTGCAGCGCGGCCTCCACCTCCAGTGAGGAGATCTTGAAGGCACCGGACTTGATCATGTCCTGGTGCCGGTCGGCGAGGTACAGGTAGCCGTCGGCGTCCAGCCGGCCGAGGTCACCCATCCGGACCCAGCCCTGACGGAAGGTCGCCTCGGTGGCCGGGCCGTCGCGGTAGTACGAGCGCGGATGCGGGCAGCGCAGCCAGACCTCGCCGACACTGCCCGGCGGCAGCGGCCGGCCCTGTTCGTCGGCGATCATCAGCTGACCGTCTGCCGGTCGGCCCACGGCGGCCCGCCGTGCCGGGTCGAAGATCATCACGGTCTGGGCGGGGGCGGCCTCGGTCGACGAGTAGTAGTTGACGATCGTCGCGGCCGGGAACGTCGCGGCCAGCCGGGTGGCGACCGCCGGTGCGAGCGCCGCCGCCGTCGACCCGATCAGCATCACGCCGGAGGTGTCCCGCGCCCGCAGGGCACCGGAGTCGAGCAGTTCGATCGCCATCGACGGGACCAGGAAGACGGTGCCGGTGCCGGGCGCGGTCACCAGGCGGGCGAACCGCGCCGGGGTGAACCGGGGCAGGGTCAGCGCGGCCGGCTTCGCGGTCAACGCGTTGAACAGCATGGTCTGCCCGGCGTTGGTGCCGATCGGGAAGGCGTGCAGGAAGCGTTCCGAGTGGGCCAGGGCCAGCCGGCGCGGGTGGTTCGGCGCCCCGGCCACGAGGTTGGCGTGACTGGCGCCGACGCCCTTGGGTCGGCCCGTGGTGCCCGAGGTGTAGAGGATCTGAGCCAGGTCACCGGGGCGTGGCGGGGGAGCGGGCGCGTCGGTGCCGTCGGCGACCAGGTCGGCGAGCGCCAGTGGCGCGACCCCGGCGGGTACGGCCGGCGCCGGTCCGGCCGGAGCGGTCAGCGGGCCGTGCAGCACCAGCCGGGCGGCGCAGTGCCGCACCGCGTACTCCAGTTGGGCCGGGGCGAGACGGTCGGACAGCGGCACCGCGACCGCACCGGCCCGCAACACCGCGCAGTACGCCACGGCGTAGCCGGTCCACTCCCGCGCCGCGAACACCAGCGCGATCCGGTCACCGGGGGTCACCCCGGCCCGTCGCAGCGCGGCGGCCACCGCCAGCGACCCGACCCGCCAGTCGGCGAAGGTGAGCTGGCCCACGCCGTGGACCTCAATGGCGACCCGGTCGGGGTGCAGGGCGCAGCGCCAGTCGAGCAGTTCGGGTACGGTCCGAGCGGCCGGCGCGGCGGCCGGCCGCCGGGGGACACCGGTAGCTGGGCTCATCGGCCACCGCCGGGGGACGCCGGTTGCTGGGCTCGCTGTCCACCGCCGGGGGACGCCGCCACCCGGGCCTGCCGGGTCTCGATGCCGACCAGGTCGTCCGGCGGGGCGTCCGGCACCTCGTCGTCGAACCGGGACAGCACCCGGGTACGCATGGAGACGATCGCGGTCAGCGCGATGCAGACGCCGAAGGCGATGTAGAGCAGGGCGATGCCCCGGCCCGGACCGACCCCGATCACCAGCCCGACCGTGCCGGCCAGCGCCCCGTCCGGCATCAGCAGCGGCTCCATCAGGCTGGTGGCCAGCGGGGCGATCACCCCCCAGCCGAGTGGCATCGTCGACCAGGCGACCATCTGGTTGAGCGCGAAAACCCGACCGTGGAACCGGGGCGGCACCTTGATCTGGATGATCGTGTTGTAGATGCCGTTGACCAGGCCGAGCGCGCAGTACATGCCGAACGCCCCGGCACCGATCACCAGCAGGCTGGGGCGTAGCCCGGTCACCGCGCAGGCCACCGCGATGCCCAGCGTGCCGATCAGCACGGCCCGCATCCGGTAGCGGCGTGGGCCGCCCCAGACCAGCATCACCAGCCCGCCGACGGCCGCGCCGACCCCGCCGGTGAGCGCGATCCGGGCCACCTCGGCCAGCTCAGCGAAGCCCAGCACCAGCGGGGAGAGCAGGAACAGCACCGGGAACAGGAACAGGTTGAGGGCGGCGAAGAAGGCGAGCATGCCGCGGAACTCCCGGCGGCGCAGCGAGTAGCGCAGTCCGTTGAGAATCTCCTGCCCCAGGCTCTCTCGCCGCTGCAGCGCCAGCGTGCGGGGGAACCGGATCGCGATCAGCACCGTGACGGCGAAAACGTACGCCACCACGTCAATGATCATGATGCCGCGCAGTCCGACCGCCTCCAGCAGCGCGACCGCCAGCAGCGGCACCATGAACTGGGTCAACCCGACTGCGGTCTGGGTAAGGCCGTTGGCGTGGCCGAGGAAGCGTTTCGGCACCAGCTGCGGCACCGCCGACACGAACGACAGCCGTTGGAACGCCAACGCCACCGACAGCCAGCCGACGAGCAGGTAGAAGTGCCAGATCTCGGCCCGGTCGGCGATCAGCAGCCCGGCCATCACCGCCTTGGCGCCGCCAGCGGCGACGCTGGCGGCCAGTAGCACCCGGCGGCGACTCGTCCGGTCGATCAACGCCCCGGCCAGTGGGGCGATCAGCAGCCCGGGAAGCAGGCTGACGATCGAGAACAGGGCGAACCGGGCCAGCGAACCGGTCTCCAGATAGATCCACAGTGGGACGGCGAAGTTGGTCAACGCGGTGCCGGTGGTGGTGACGATCTGACCGGCCGCGACCAGACCGAACCGGCGCAGGCTGGGCTGTGGCCCACCTGCCCGGTCCGGTCCGGTCGCCGCCCGGTCCGGTGCCGACGGTCCGGACCGGGCCCCCGGCGGATCGGCGGCCGGGCCTCGGTCGGAGACCGCGTGCAGCCGCCACGCCGGGTCTTCCACCCCCGCATCGTCGGTGGGTGGCACGTCTGGTTCGGCCGGTACGGCGAGCCGGAGGTGGACGCCGGTGACGATCTCCGCCAGCTCGCCGGCCCGGT
The DNA here is from genome assembly GCF_027497395.1 of Solwaraspora sp. WMMA2080. Classification (GTDB taxonomy): domain Bacteria; phylum Actinomycetota; class Actinomycetes; order Mycobacteriales; family Micromonosporaceae; genus Micromonospora_E. The sequence goes on from NZ_CP114910.1 coordinate 5,993,909, forward strand.
ACTTGAGGAAGTAGTGCCCTGCCTCGTCGATCACCGCCAGCGCGGTGCGGTCGGACAGGAAGTGCCACTCCTGGAAACGTTCCTCATGGAAGTCGGTGCCCCGGTCGCGTTCCCCGACGACCGAGATCACCGGGGCGCGCAGCGGGGTCACCTGGTCGCGCATCAGCGCGGTGAAGTAGTCCTCGCTGACCCGGGCGTCGTGACGCATCGCCCGGATCAGGAACGCCGCCTCTTCCGGGTCGAGGGAACCGATCGACGTGCCCTGCGCCTGCAACCAGGTGCGGTAGATCCGGTCGCTGCGGACCCGCTCCACCAACCGCAGCCGCAGCAGCGGACCGAGCAGCCCGCCGGTCGGCCGGCCGAACGGGAAGATCGCACCGAGGTAGACCGCGGTCAACTCCCGCCCGGCCTGTTCCAGCCGGCGGGCCACCTCTACGGCGAGCGCCCCGCCGGGCCCACAGTGGCCGTAGAGGATCAGCGGTCCGTCGACCCGGTCCAGGATCTCCGCGACCACGCCTTCGGCGACTTCGTCGATCGGTGCCGGCTCGTCGGCCAGCCCGATGTCGTGCCCGGGCATCGCCACCGACAGCAGCCGCCAGCCGGCCGGCAGCGCGTCGGCGAGTGGCTGGTAGACCACCGCGCTGCCGCCGCCGTACGGGACACAGACCAGGGTGGCGACCCGCTCGGCGGCGGAGGTCGGTGCGGTCAGCTCATGCAGCAGCCGACCCCGCTCGGTGTCACCGTCGGTCAGCAGGGCGGCGAGTTCGCGTACGGTGCGGTGCCGGAACAGGTCCATCACGCTGACAGCCGGAGGCGCGCCGTCGCCGACGCGGACCGTCGGCAGTTCCCGGCGCAGCCGGGCGACCACCTGGGTGGCCAGCAGCGAATGCCCGCCCAGCTCGAAGAAGTCGTCGTCGGCGCCGACCCGGGGCACCTGCAGCACCGCCTGCCAGACGGCGGCGATCAGCGTCTGCACCGGACCGGTCGGCTCGACGTACTCGCGGGCGGGTTGATCGTCGCCCGGTTCCGGCAGCGCCCTGCGGTCGATCTTGCCGTGCTCCTGCAGCGGCAGCCGGTCCAGCCAGCAGTACCGACTGGGGATCATGTGGTCCGGCAATCGGTCGGCGAGCAGCCGGCGCAGCTCGGCCGGCTCCGGCCCGTGCGCCGTCTCCGGTGCCGGGTCCTGCGGGGCGCGTTCCAGGTAGCCGACCAACCGGTCGTCACGCAGCAGTACGGCGGCCTGCCGTACCCCGGGAATCTCGCGCAGCGCCGCCTCCACCTCACCCAGCTCCACCCGGTAGCCGCGGATCTTGACCTGGTGGTCGGTGCGGCCCAGGAAGAGCAGTTCGCCGTCGGCACGCCACGCGCCGAGGTCACCGGTGCGGTACAGCCGGGAGCCGGGCGGACCGAACGGGTCCGGGACGAACCGCTGCCCGGTCAGCCCGGGCCGGTTCAGGTAGCCGCGGGCCAGCCGGTCGCCGCCCAGGTACACCTCACCCGGTACGCCGACCGGCACCGGCCGCAGCCGGGCGTCGAGCACGTGCACCCGGGCGTACGGCAGTGGGCGGCCGATCGGCACGCTGCCCGGCCCCCGCTCGTGCGCCGACACCCGGTAGGTGGTCACCCCGACGGTGGCCTCAGTCGGTCCATAATGGTTGAACACTGGTACGCCGTGCCCGGCCAGGTCCGCCGCCCAGTCCAGGTCGGCCGCCTCCCCGCCCAGGATCAGCGCCCGCCGGGGCAGCAGCCGCGCCGTGTCAACCTCGGCGGCCAGCGCCCGCAGATGCGACGGCGTCATCTTCAGGTAGTCGATCCGTCCGGTGCGCAGCGCGTCGGCGAGCTCCTCGCCGGTGCATCGCCTCGGCACCAGATGCACGCAACCGCCGGTCGCCAACGCCAGGTAGAACACGGTGACGCTGAAGTCGAACGACAGCGACTGCAGCAGCGCGTACCGGCCGGCCGGCACGACGTCGAACCGCTCGGCGACCCCGTCCAGATAGTTCAGTACCTGCCGGTGGGCGACCGCGACCCCCTTGGGCACGCCGGTCGAGCCGGACGTGTAGATGACGTAGGCCAGGTCGTCGCCGCCCGCCGCCCCTGCCGGCGGCCCGGTCGGCTGCTTTGCGACGACCGGGGCGATCCGGTCCAGGCAGGTCGCCCCGGCGAGGGCCGCCTGGGCGGCGTCGCCGCCCAGCTCGGCGCGGATCGCGCTGCTGGTCAACACCACCGTCGGGGCGGCGTCGGCGAGCATCAGCCGCAGCCGGGCGGGTGGCTGCTCGGGATCGAGCGGCAGGTAGGCCCCGCCGGCCCGCAGTACGGCGAGCAGCGCGACCGCCAACTGCACCGACTGGTCCAGGCAGACGCCGACCAGGTGGCCCGGCGCGACACCCTGCTCCCGCAGCTGGTGGGCCAGCTGGTTGGCGCGTCGGTCCAGCTCGGCGTAGCTGATCAGGTCGTCGCCGTGGACCACGGCGGGTGCCTGCGGGGTGGCCGTGGCGTGCCGGGTGACCAGGTCGCCGAGGTTGACCGCCCCGGCAGTGGCCGGTCGTGGCCGGTCGGTGCCGGGCACCGGGCCGGTGCTGAACGCGGTCAGTTGCCGCTGCTGTGCGTCGTCGAGCAGCGGCAGATCCACCACCGGCCGGTCCGGGTCGGCCACCGCGGCGCGCAGCAACGCCCGGTAGTGCCCGGTGAGCCGTGCCACGGTGGCGGCGTCGAACAGGTCGGTGTTGTAGACCAGCATGGCCCGCAGCCCGTCGCCGGTCTCGCTGACGTAGAGCGACAGGTCGAACCGGGCCGCCGCCGTGTCGCTGCCGAACGCCCCGGTGGTGATCCCGCGCGGCCAGCTGCTCCGCGCCCGCGAGTAGTTCTGCAGGGTGAACAGCACCTGGAACACCGGCGCCCGACTGACGTCGCGGGCGACGTTGAGCTCCTTGACCAGACGTTCGAACGGGACCTCCTGGTGGCTCAGCGCCCGTAGCACCCGCCCCCGGGTACGGCGCAGCAGCTCACCGAAGCCCGGCTCACCGCCGTCGCCGGCACTGCTGGCACCACCGCGATCGCCGGCACCGCCACCGCCGGCGCCGTTGGCCGGTGCCCGGGACAGGTCGGCCCGGATCGCCACCGTGTTGACGAACAGCCCGACGAGGTTCTCCACCTCCGGCACCACCCGGCCGGCGACCGGTGATCCGACGGCGAAGTCCCGCTGCCCGCTGTACCGGAACAACGTCGCCTGCCAGCCGGTGAGCAGCGTCATGTAGAGGGTGCTGCGGTGGGCCCGGCTCAGCCGGCGCAGCGCCGCGGTGAGCTCGGCGTCGAAGCCGAACCGGTGCACGTCGCCGGCGTACGACTGCACGGCGGGTCGGGGCCGGTCGGTCGGCAGCTGCAGCGGCGGCACTCCGGCGAGCGCCCCGGTCCAGTAGGTGAGCTCCCGCTGAACGGCCGGCCCGTCCCCGCGTACCCGCTGCCAGGCGGCGTAGTCGGCGTAGTCGATGGCCGGTGCCGGCGGCACCGGCAGACCGTCGGTGAGCGCGCCGTAGAGGGCGGCGACCTCGGCCAGCAGCAGGTTCAGCGACCAGCCGTCGCTGACGATGTGGTGCATCCCCACATGCAGCACCTGGTCGTCATCGCCGAGCCGGACCAGGAGCACCCGCAGCAGCGGTGCGACGGCCAGGTCGAACGGGGTCCGCACGGCGGCGTCGACCAGCTCCCGGGCGTGTGCCTCGTTGTCGGCGTCGAGCACCGTGAACGGTACGGTGACCTGCGGTACCACCTCGACCTGCGGCTCGCCGTCGAGGTTCTCGGTGAACCGCATCCGCAGGCTGTCGTGGCGGGCCGCGGCGGTATCCACTGCGGCACGCAGCAGGTCGGCATCGAGCGGTCCACCCATCCGTACCGTGCTGTGCACGACGTAGCCGGCGGTACCCGGCGTCAGCTGTTCGGTGAACCAGATCCGCTCCTGACCGAACGACAGTGCCGGACTTTCCCCTTTTCGGTGCTGAATCACTTGTGATTGGATCGGGACATCCTGCGCTGGTACGTCGAGATTCGTCACCCGGATTGCCTTTGATTCGTCTACGTGAGCCATCAGCCTGACCCCCGTCGTCGGCACAGCGGAATCAACTTTTAGTGCACTGTGGTACGGACGAATGATCGATTCGATGCATGTCGTGCCGTCGTACCGTCGGGAATGCGATTCGTCGATGCCGTCGTGCCCGCCGAGTGGGCCATGGACGAGTTGGTCCACGCGGAGTTCCACGGTGGTCGGACTGAGGTGGCCCACATGACCTGGGCGCAGCAGGTCATGTGGCGGGCCGCCGCCCTGTCGAGGACCCAGCACCTGTTCCTCAACCTGCGTCGGGTGCTGGCGGTGCCGCGTCGGGCCCCGGCCGACCTGTCCAGCGTGGTGCGGGCAATCGGCGTGCTAGTCGGCCGGCACGGCGGGCTGCGTACCCGGGTATGCCGGACGGCGGACGGCACGTCGCGGCAGGAGACCGCGGCGGCCGGGCAGGTCCCGGTCCTGGTGGTTGCGGGCACCGGCGACGGCGCCGTGGCGGCCGCCGAGCTCACCCGCCGGCTGGGTGATGTCGCCTTCGACCACGGTCGGGAGTGGCCGGTGCGGTTCGCCGTGGTGCGGGTCGACGGCGTGGTACGCCAGCTGGTGCTGGTTTTCAGCCACTCGACCGTGGACGCGTACGCGGTCGAGGTGGTGCTGCGTGACCTGCGGCTGATCCTGCTCCGGGGCGACCTGGGCACCCCGGCCGGGCTGCAGTCGGTGGACGTGGCCCGCCGCCAGCACGGGCCGGACCAGCGGCACTCGGGCCGTACCGTGGCGTACTGGCTCCGGCAGTACCGCCGGCTGGCCGACGTCTCGCTCGACGAGCCGGCGCCGCCGGCCACCCCACGGCTGCACCGGGGCACACTGGTCTCGTCGGCCGCCGCCACCGCCGCCCGGATGGTCGCCGCCCGGCATCGGGTGAGTTTCTCGACGGTGCTGCTCGCCGCTACCACCGCCCTGTCCGCCGGAGCGACCGGGCGTCAGGTCTGCGGACTGTTCAACATGTCGCACAACCGCTTCCGGCCCGAGTACGTCAATGCGATCGCCAATCTCGGTCAAATCGGCTTCTGCGTGCTGGACATCGCCGATCGGCCGGGATTCTTTGAGCTGTTACCACGGATCTATCGGGTCGCGCTAGACGGCTATTTGCACGCCTACTACGACGCCGTCGCGATGCGGACGAGGTTCGAGGAGCTCGGCTACGACTACACCACCGCATTCCTGCCGCACTACTATTTCAACGACGTCCGGCTGCCCGGCGGGGACGTGGTGGACGACGTGCCGCCGGTAGCCGAGCAGCAGTTGCGGGCGACCGCAGACGGCAGCCACTTCACTCTCATCGACGGCCTGGACGCCGCCTCCTGGCACCGCCTGCTGCACGTGGTGGACGAGCCGGAGGCGCTCGGCCTCACCTACACGGTCGACACCCGGTTCCTTGCGCCGGAGACGATCGAGCCGTACCTGCGTGACCTGGAGGCGCTGCTCATCGAGGCCGCGTACCGGGACGTGCCCTGGCCCTGGCAGCCCGGCGGACGCGGCTGAGCCGACCGGCGCCCAGTATCCGGGTCGCCGTGCCGTCCGCCGCCGTGGCACCGCTGACCTGGAGCCAACGCGCCACCTGGCCAGACCGGGCTGCCTTCGACGCCGCCCCGGCGATGCCCACCTGCCCCGCACCCTGCGGGTGCCCGACCGGGTCGACACCGACGTCGAGCGGCTGAGCCGGGCGGTCGGGCTGCTCGTCGAGCGGCATGCTGCGCTGCGGACCGGGTTCCGGCCGGCCGGCGACGACTTGGCCAGGTGGTCGCGGCCACCGGCACGCTGCCGGTACGCCTGTTCGCCGCACCGCCGTCGCGGGCCGACCCCGACGGCGCGCGGGCCGCGACGGAACTGGCCGCCGACCCGGTGGACCACCGTGACGAGTGCGCCCTAAGGGTCGGCCTGTTCCAGATCGCCCCCCCGGGTGCGCCAGATCGCGTTGGTGTTCAACCAACCATGCTGCGGTCAACTACCGCGCGGCCGAGATCGTGCTACGTGACCTGCGGCTGCTGCTACTGCGCGGGGCGGTCCCGAGGCCGGCCGCCTGGCAGTTGGTTGATGTCGCGGCCCATGAGCAGCATGAGGGTTCCCGCTCGGATCACGCCGCACGCTACTGGTTGGACCAGTTCGCCCGGTTCCCGGGGTGAGGCGTTCCCGGTCGCCGTCCGGCGCCGGGTCAGCACCGCCACCGTGCTTTTGACGATGTCCGGCAACCGGTTCCGGGCCAGGTACGACTCCGAGGTCGCCAGTCTCAATCAGATAAGTTTGCGCCACCTGAACCTCTCGCACAGACCCGCAGCGGCGGGGCCGGGCGGCTTCGCCGAGCTGCTGGCCCGGACCTGGCAGGCGTCGCTGTCCGCGCACCGGTATGCCTACTACGACCCGGTGGCGATGGCCCAAGCCTTCGCCGGTCAGGGCCACGACCTGGCCAGCGCCCTCGCGCCGTACTGCTTCGTTAACAATCTGTGGCCGCCACGCGGATCCGGACCGGCGCCAACGGTAGCGCCCGCACAACTCATGACGATGACCGGTTGAAGCTGTTGAGCTGGGATGCGGCGCCTGCCCGCTTCGCCTGGCGGTGTCGGTTCCATGGACGCCTCCGACGGGGTGTCGCTGGTGGTGACGGCGTCCAGATCGAAAAGCTGCTGTGGAGTGTCGAGGTGACCCTGACCGAGGCGGCTGTGCCGGTGCGTGACGGACCGGTAGCCGCCCGATGGTGCCGGCTGCGATCAGCGTCGCCGTACCGTTGCGAGTGGCTGCCTCGCGGTGGCCTGCTCCCCGGGGCGGCCCGTCAGAGGCACGGAAGTGCCCTGCCCCCATCCACGTTTGTGCGGGGATGGGGGCAGGTCGCGGTAGGTGTGGTTGCCTACGGGCCGCGTGTTGGCTTCCGCAGGTGACCTGATTGGCCACCGCGACCGGGTTCGCCGGCGTGAGGGGAGCCACTGAGCCTGAGCAGGTTAGCGGTGGCGGCGGCAGGTGCTGTGGTGGCCTTGGACGATGGTGAGCTGCGCCGCACCTCGACGTGGGTCCATAGCGGTCCGGACCGGTGTGACCTCGCCCCGGGGCACGCGGATCCGATGGAACCGGACTTTCCGCAGAATAGGTTCAAGTCAAGTCAAGTATAAACGAATTGCATCGGGCGCTGGCGTCGGTCAAAGTTGATCCTGTGCGCGGCTGCAGTTTACTTCGGTTGGCCTGCTTGTTCGACCGGGTGGTCCGTACCGCAGATCGATCCGCGGTGGACGGGTGATTTATTTATGTCTGCCGATGTTGATGAACTGGGCGTGGCGTGCAATACTCTAGTAAGTTGACCGTCTAGCCGTGCGGGGGGCTGTGGATGGGGCTGAGGCCAATGCCGTTAACTTAGTGTGGGGCGGTCTATGATCTCTGCTCGTGGCGAGGGCTGGTCAGGTCAAGGCGGGGTCGCGGGTTCGGTTGCCGGATCTGGTGGGGGTCGGGGTGTTGACGGCGGCGTTCCCGCCGGAGTCGGTGGATCTGGCGATCGAGGAGTGGGATGCGCGGGAGCAGCGGCATCGGCTGCTGCCGGCTCGGTTGATGGCGTACTACGTGATGGCGTGCGTGTTGTTTCTCGACAGCGCGTACGTGGAGGTGTGGAACAAGCTGCTGGGTGGGCTGTCGTGGGCCCGGCGGTACCGGATGCGGCGGCAGGTGGGGATGCAGCCGTCGGTGGCGGCGCTGGCCAAGGCCAGGGTGCGGTTGGGGCCGGAGGCGATGCAGGGGGTGTTGGCGACCTCGATGCGGCCGATGGTGACCGACGCGGCCGCGGCGCCGTGGGCGTACTTCCATGGGTTGCGGAAGCTGGCCGCCGACGGGTTCACCATGAATGTGGCTCGGACGCCGGAGAACGTGGCGCGTTTCGGGATGCCCTCGAACTCGGCCGGACCGGTGGGGTATCCGCAGGTCCGGGTGGTGGCGCTGGCCGAGGTCGGTACCCGCTGCCTGCAAGGCGCCGCCGTGGGCGTGCTGGCCACCGGGGAGCAGAACCTGGCCCGCACGTTGTGGCCACGGTTGGGAACCGGGGACGTGGTCGTGGCCGACCGTAACTTCCTGTCGTACGAGGACCTGACCGCGATCGTGGCCACCAACGCGCACGCGGTACTGCGAGTCAAGGCGGGGGTGGACCTGCCGGTGCTGCAGGTCCTGGCCGACGGCTCGTATGTGTCGAGGATCGCCGACCCGCAACAGGCACGACGGCTGCGCCGCCGCAAGACGAAGGTACCCCCTGAGCAGATCCCCGGCATCAGCGTCCGGGTGATCGAGTACACGGTGGAATCCGAGCCGGACGAGCACGGCAACCGTGAGGTCAGCGAACTGTTCTGCCTGGTGACCACCCTGCTCGACCCGGACGCCTACCCCCTGCGGGATTTCCCCGAGCTCTACCACGAGCGGTGGACCCTGGAGACCGCGATCGGTGACGTGGAGACCCGGCTGCGCGGCGGCGCCGAGGTCGTCCTGCGGTCCGGGCGCCCGGACCTGGTCTACCAGGAGGTCTACGCATTGCTCTGCGTCTACCAGGCCATCCGCGCGCTGATCGTCGCCGGTGCCGAACACGCCGACCTGGACCCCGACCGCATATCGTTCACCCGCACCGTGCAGGCAGCCGCGCGTCACGTCAGTGACGACGCGGCCTTTTCCCCCTGACGACCTGGCCGATCTGGTCGCCGACGTCATCTACGAGATCACCGACGAACGCAACCTCCTACCGGCCACGCCCCGCATCCGCAGCTTCGCCCGCCAACAACGCCAACCCGGACGCCGCTACCCCCGCCAGACAGACGACTACAAGAAACCCCTACCACCCCGCACCAAGATCAGGTTGTGGGTCCTGACCAGGCCAGACGCGTTAAGTTGACGGTATTGGGGCATGGGGTTCTGTGTCCATAAGTCGATCGTGTATGCGGCGGTGATGCGATCCGTCGGCGTTCCGAGTCGGATCTACTACGGAGACGTCCGAAACCATCTTGCGTCGCCCAGGCTCGAAGAGCTGATGGGTGGCAAGGTTTTCACGTTCCACAGCCTGACCACCGTGTTCCTGGAGGGTAAATGGGTCCGCGTGACGCCGGTTTTCAACAAAATTCTCTGCCGGCTCTACGGAATCCGTCCCCTCGATTTCGACGGCCGCGCCGACAGCATGTACCACCCGTACGACAACGAGGGGCGGCTACATATGGAATTCCTCAAGTCGCATGGCGAATTCGACGATGTTCCCTACGACATGGTCGTGGGTGGTATCCGCGAAGCGCACCCCCGGCTGTTCGCCAGCCAGCACACCACCGCGCGTGGTTCGCTGGTGTCCGACGCGACATCACCGGGAGGTGCGGGATGACGCCGCGGGCCTCGGGCGGTCCCGGCACCGCCACCCTTGTCGCTACCGGCACCGCCGGCCGGGACAGCGACTGGCTGGCGCAACCGTCCGTGCCGTACGCGCGCAGCGCGGTCGACCTGGAACTGGTCGTACCGGCGTTCAACGAGGCCGCCCGGCTACCCGCCACCCTGGCGGTGGTCTCCGGCTTCCTGGCGGACTGTCCGTGGCGGAGCCGGATCGTGGTGGTCGACAACGGCAGTACCGACGACACGGCCGCGGTGGCGGTCGGAAGTGCCGAACCGGTAGCTACCGCGACGGTGGCACGTGACCCCGTGGAGGTCGTCGTGGCCGGGTGCTCCCGGCCGGGTAAGGGCTCCGCAGTGCGCCGGGGTATCGAGAGCAGTCGTTCTCGCTACGTCGGCTTCATCGACGCGGACCTGTCGACGCCGATCGAGACGTTGCATCGGGCGATGGCGGAGCTGGACGCGGGAGCTACGGCTGCGATCGCTTCCCGACACGCACCTGGTGCTCAGCTCGTCCGGCCGCAGCCGCTCGGCCGCCGGCTCGGGGGAGCGGCGTTCCGAGCCCTGGCCCGACGGCTCGTGCCGGGCGTCCACGACACTCAGTGTGGGTTCAAGATCTTCGACCGGATCGCGGTGCAGCACGCGTTGCGGCGCTGTCGGGTCAACGGCTTCGCCTTCGACGTGGAGCTCCTACGTCAGATTCGGCGGGGCGGGGGTCGGATCGCTGAGATCGCGGTGGCATGGACCGACGACCAGCGCTCCACCTTCCGCCCGCTGCACGACGGTCCGGCTGCCTTCGCCGACCTGCTGCGGCTGTACCGGCTGGAGCTGCGATGAACAAGGGGAGCTTCACCCTGGCGGATCGGCAGCTGTTGGTGGTGAGCGACCGTGACGTGCGCCATCCCGATGCCGGTGGACAGGAACGGTACCTGCACCAGGTCGCCCGGCGTTGGGCTGGCTGGGGAGCCTCCGTCAGCTGGGCCGTGGAGCGTGCGCCAGGTCTGCCCGACGTAGAACCGATCGACGGCGTGATGGTGGTCCGGAGCGGGATCAGGTCATGGCGGCAGCCGTCCGTGTTGACGCAGTTGGTTCGCCGGGCACATGCGGTGGTCGACGCCACCGGATACCCACGGGGGAGCGTGCTGGCCGGCGGCCGAGCACCCGTAGTGGCCGTGGTGACGGACCCGCCGCCAGGCCCGGACGACACCCGACCGAGCTCTCTGTCGGCGCTACGCCGCCTCTCGTGGTATCCGGCCACGCGTGCGCCGCGCGGTGCCGACGCGATCGTCACGCTGTCTCCTGCGGCCCGGCACGCGGTGCGCCGGCACGCCCGGGCCCGTGGACCGATCTTCGTGGTGCCGCCCGGTACCGACCCTGGCGCCACCTCCGGTGCACGGTCGGCCGATCCGCTGATCGTGATCGACACGCGCCTGGCCTCGGACCGACGGATCGATGTGTTTCTGCGGGCGCTGGCGGCGGTTGCCGGCCAACTGACCGGCTTGACGGTGGAGGTCCTCGGGACCGGACCGGAGCTACCCCGACTACGGCGGATGATCGCCGACGGAGCTCTGAAGAGGGTGGTCTCGCTCCCCGGCCGGCTACCGCAGTCGGAACGAGACCGCAGGCTCGCCCGCGCCTGGCTCACCGTGTCGACGGCGACCGCCGAGCTTGCTGGATTCGAGCCGCTGCGCGCCGCCGCACTCGGGGTGCCGTGCCTCGTCCTGGACACACCTGGGGCGGACAACTTCGTGCTCGGCGGCCGGACCGGGTACGTCGTGGCTGATCAGGAGCAGCTGGGCGCGGAGATCGTGCGCGGCGTGCGGCTCCTTTCCGACCAGCGGTACGCCGATCTGACGGCGCGGTGCTGTCGGGTGTGGGCGGGCCTGTTCGGCTGGGACCGTACTGCTCAACTCCTCGCGCGGGTGGTCGAACACCAGATCGTTATGGCCGACGCCGGGCGGTACGGGCCGGCCCAACGTCGATCCGCCCGCTCGGACATCACCACCCGGGTACGCCTGCCGGCCGGTGTGCCGGCACCGACCGCCGGACTTCGGGTCACCGACGAGGTGGTGGTCTGCGATGGCGTGGTGGAGCTGCTGCTCAACGGTTGCGACGAGGTCGACGCCGTCGCGGTGCTGAGGCGCCTCGGCGTCACCGGGGCCAGTGTTCGCCTCGCCGGTCGCCACGACCTGCTGATCGGTCCGCGTCCACTGCCGCCTGCGCTGGCGGGCCACCAGAGCGACCGAGGCGACATGTGGCGACGGCTCGACCTGGTGCCGTTCTACGACGAGTTCGATGTCTACCGCCGCCAGCCGGCGTAGGCATGGAGATGATCATGAAGAGTGCAACTGTGGATCCCCACCCGGGTCCGGCCATTCGTCCGACCGACTCGCGGTCGACGGCGCGCCCGGCCGTCATCACTGCGGCGGCGGTGCTGGTGACTGCGTTCGGGCTGGCCCTGCTGGCCTCGTACGTCTTCACCCGGGACCCGTACTGGGCACTGCGCTGGACGGTCGACCTCAAGGTCTACCTTGCCAGCGGTCTCGCGGTGCGTGAAGGCACCTCGCTGTACGACGTGGTCATCATGTCGCCGCTGTACGGTCCCATGCCGTACCTGTATCCACCGTTGACCGCGGTGCTGTTCTTCGTGCCCTTGTCCTACCTGCCGATCGGGGCGGCGAGCCTGGTGTGGAACACCGCGTCGTTGGTTGCCCTCGGCGCGGTCGTCTGGATGACGCTGAAGGTGGCCGGGGTCCGGGACGCACGGGTGCGCGGGGTGCTCACCGTGGTCGTGCTGATCCTCGCCGCGTGGTTGCTGCCGGTCCGGATTCAGCTGATCGCCGGTCAGATCAACATGTTCCTGCTGCTCCTGGTGCTGCTGGACTTCCGGGGCGGTGGCGGTCGCTGGCGTGGTGTGGGCATCGGCATCGCCGCCGGCCTGAAGGTGACCCCGCTGATCTTCATCGGCTACCTCGTCGTCACCCGGCAGTGGCGGGCCGCCGGCACCGCCCTGGGGGCCTTCCTCGGCACGGTGGTGGCCGGTTTCGCTGTGCTGCCAAGGGACTCGCTGACCTACTGGAGCGGGTTGGTGCTGCACTCGTCGCGTGCCGGTGGTGTCTTCGACACTCCGAACCAGTCGTTGTCCGGGGCGTTGGCCCGGGTACTCGAGGGAGAGCAGTTCGCTCGGTGGTGGCTGGTGATCCTGGCCGGCGTGGCGGTCTTCGGGCTCGCGGTGGCCAGGTACGTCTACCTGCGTGGTTCGGACTTCCTGGGATTCTCGGCTGCGGCGGTCACCGGCCTGCTGGTGTCGCCGGTGAGCTGGGAACACCACTGGGTGTACGTGATCCCGTTGCTCATCTGGCTGGCCTGCCGCGCTTACCAGACCCGTTCGGCATGGCTCGCCGTCGCGACCGGGGTGTTGGTGCTGGTGTTCACCATCCGGGTGTTCAGCCTGTTGGGCATTCCGGAATCGCCTCCGTCACCGATGGAGCTGGCCGTCTGGCAGAAGGTGGTTGCCGCGATGTTCCCACTGACCGGACTTGCCCTGCTGATACTCGGTCCCATGTGGGTACGTCGCGACTTCCCATCGGAGCCGGCGGCGCGACCCGTCGAGCCGCCGCTTCGTGAACTGGTATCGGCATCGGCCAGATGACGGACGGACCAAGGCGGTCGTACCGGGACGGCGAGGTTGCCGTCCCGGTACGGCGTTCGGCAATGCATGGCCCGGCACGATGTTCGCGCGCCTGCCGGCCCGGCGTCATGGGTGCCCGCGGCTTGTGGCCCTGGCGGGTGCCGGACTCACCGGACGGGCGCGGTACTGCCTCTGACCACCAGTTCGGTGGGGAGCAGGATGTGTCGCGGGTCGGCTGCCGCGCCGGTCCGGGCCTGCTCGACGGCTACCCGCAGCGCCTCCGCCGCCGCCCGCCCCTTCAGCACGACGTCCTGGCGCACCGTGGTGAGGGTCGGCCGGATCTGGGTGGCCAGGGGATTGTCGTCGAAGCCGACTACCGAGACGTCACCGGGAACACGCATGCCCAGCGCGGTCGCTTCCTGGATGACCCCGTAGGCGATGGCGTCGGAGAAGCACAGAACGGCGGTGGGCGGGTCGTCGCGGTCCAACAACAGCCGTGCGGCTGCGCGGACGGCGTCGATCCCGCCGCTGGGCTCACGAGCCACGACCGGGCGGATCGCGGCGGCGTCCAGGGCGTCGAACCATCCCAGCATCCGTTGTCGGGAGGGGTAACCATCTGCCAGCGAAAGGGGATCCTCGATGAGTCCGTGCTCGCCGTGCGCCCCGGACAGCAGAAAGCCGACCCGGCGATGGCCCAGGTCGACGATGTGTTGCGCGGCGGCGCGGGCACCTGCCCGGTCGTCCACGTTGACGCAGGTCACGGTCGCGACAGGCTTCTGGTCCACGAAAACCAGGGGAAGTCGCCGGCGGGACAGCCAGTCGACCGCGGGTGAGGTCGGATCACACGCGTAGACCAACGCGCCGTCGATGGCGACGTCACGGGCCGGGATGATCCCGCCGCTGCTGGCGGAACTCAGCAGGGTGAGCGCGAGGCCGGTGGGGGCCAGCTCCTCGGCGATCGCGCCGAGGAAGCTGGTCGCCACCAGATCGGTGAATGCGAATCGGAGGGATTCGGTGAGAACAATACCCACCGCGCCGGTTGTGCCTTTGGCCAGTGCGCGTGCGGCAGGATCGGGGCCGACATAGCCAAGTTCCTGAGCGGCGGCAAGAATGCGCTCTCGCAGGGTACTGGAGAGTTGGTCCGGGCGGGAGAAAGCGTTTGAGACGGTCATGCGGCTGACGCCTACCCGGTCCGCGATGGTCTGCAACGTCACTCGTGGGGCCACGCCCACCGCCTCTCGTCCACCTACTGAGGTGAGGCGAGGTTATCAGGCAGGGCTGCGCTCGGCCGGGGCGATCGCCTGGGCCGCCCGCTGCAGGCCCTTGGCCAGTGCAAGCCGGACGAGCCGGGTGCGCTGGGGGCGTTCGACGTGCGGCACGACGGGCGCGTCCGGGCGGGCGCTGTTGACGTTGCGGGAAACCTCGTTGATTGCTCCGACGAAGCCAGATGCCATTTCCATGATGATCACCCCTCGGCTGACCGGTCAACCTCTATACCGGTACAGTACGCGAGTCTTCTATACCGGTCAAGGGACTTCTTGTCGATACGCCTGAACGATCTCGACCAGCTGTCGTTGCTCGGCCGCGAAGTCCCGTCTCGTCGGGACGTCCGGGTTCGGGTCGAGGATGATCTCGGCCGCTCCGCACTCGGTGAGCGCCCTGACGTCCCCGACGATCTGGGCGAGGGTGCCCACGCCGAGCGGACGATCCGGGCCCGCGGACCGGGCCTGCAGCCGGGCCTTGATCCGGGGGACCAGAGCCGGAACCGGTCGACCCGCCTCGGCGGCCGCCGCCGTCAGCGCCGGCAAACCTCTGTTCCTGAGCCAGTCCAGAGTCGGATTGATCGGGTGCCAGGCCGTGCCGAACCGGGCGGCCCGGCGGATCGCGGCCCGGCCGGCGCCACCGACCCAGACCGGCATCCCGCCTCCAAGTGGGGCCGGCCCCGTCGCGACATCGGAAAATCCGTGTTCGCTGGAGCTGACCGTGTCGGCCGCCCAGGCTCTCGTGATCACCCCGAGGTGGGAGTCGGTGGTGCGGCCCCGTTGCCGCACGTCGAGCCCGAGCGCCGCGAACTCGGTGGCCGCCCATCCCGAGCCTACGCCGAGGACGAACCGGCCCTGGCTGAGCAACTGCAACATGGCACTCATCCGGGCGGTCAGCAACGGATGACGGTACGGCAGCACCGCCACCGAGGTACCAAGTCGGATCCTCTCGGTCTGCGGGAACAACCAGGACAGCAGCACGAAGGGGTCGTAGAACGGCGCAGGATACACCGAGGTCACCTCGGCGGTGGGCGCCACATGGTCCGACACGACCAGGGTGGACAGGCCGTTGTGCTCGGCGAACCGGGCCCAGTCGAGGAACGCCTCCGGGACCGCCTCGGGCCCGAAGTTCGGCACGTTGATTCCCAGCCTGGCCATCACGCCGCCTGGGCGAGATAGGCGTGGAAGGGCGCGGAGAGCTGCTCGGCCGACAACCCGGTGTCCGCGCGCCGGGCGATGCCCGGCAGTACCGCCGACACGGCGTCGATCAACCGACCGGTCGTCTGGGGGTCGGGGTTCATCGCCGGCGGAACGGACTCCTTGCCCGCGGCGAAGACGATCTCACCGACCCCGGCTGCGCCCGCCACCGTCCGGCAGATCGCGCACGGTTCACAGCTTGAGTAGACGACGGCGCCGCGCAGATCGGCCGACCCGGTGCGCCGTGCCGCGTCTCGGATGGCGGTCACCTCCGCGTGCGCCGCCGGATCCAGGTCGGTCAGCGCTGTGTTGACGCCAGCACCGATCACCTTCCCGTCCAGCGCCACCACGGCGGCGAACGGCAACTGGCCGGCCGAGCCGTGCATCCGGGCCGCCTCGACGGTCCTGGCCAGGAGTCCGGGCTCGCCACCGATCGACGGCAGCGCCGCACCGATCAGCTGCCCGAGCGGCAGGGCCGAGTCTTGAAACAAGGTCACCTGCACGCCCGCCGGCCCGTCGAGCCGGGCGTTCAGGGAACCCCACGGCGTGCGTCGGGGCGCGGCGATCAGCCGTGCGCCCGGTGTGTCGCCGAGGACGTCGACCGCCGCAACCGCGTCGTCGACCTGGAACGCGAGTCGTACCGGAGTGCTCGGAGTACCGTCGATCTCGACCTCGGCGATGAATGCGGCCTGAGCCTCGTTGGCTAGCTCCAGGGTGGCCTGGCCGGCGGCCAGGATGGCCACCCGCGCGCCTTTCGGGCCGGCCATTGCGGCCAGCTCGGTGAGCCCCAGCGAGTCCCGGTAGTAGCGGAGCGCGTCGTCCACATCCGGTACGACTAGGACGACCCGTAGCTGCGAAACGTTCAGTTCTGCCATATCGGCACCCTAGAAGCTGACTCGCCACTGTAGGGGCGCCAACACGCGGAGCGACGTTTGTGTCCGCGGCGGACCGGACATCAGGATGCCCGGTCCGGCCGGGGCGCTGCACGATGCCAGACGGACGCGTCGGGTGCCGACCGGTCGGAGTCGCCCGAGCGGCGGGGGTCAGCGGGAGGCGACGCCGGCGCGGCGCTTGCTCCACACATCGAAGGCGACCGCGGCCAGCAGCACCGCACCCTTGACCAGCATGACGTTCTCACTGGGGGCGCCGATCAGCGACATCCCGTTGTTGATCACGCCCATGATCAGACCGCCGGTGACCGCGCCGACCACCTTGCCGACCCCGCCCTGCACGGCCGCCCCGCCGATGAACGCGGCGGCGATCGCGTCCAGCTCGAAGGTGTTGCCGGCGGTCGGTCCGGCCAGGTTGAGCCGGCCGGCGAAGATGATCCCGGCCAGCGCGGAGAGCACCCCCATGTTCACGAAGATCCAGAACACGACGGACTTGACCTTGACCCCGGACAGCACCGCGGCCTGCAGGTTGCCGCCGACCGCGTAGATCTGCCGACCGAACACCGACCGCTTGGTCAGCAGCGAGTAGCCGAGCACCAGGGCCGCCAGCAGCACCAGCACCCACGGCAGGTTCTTGAACCGGGCCAACTGCACGATCACGAACAGCACCGCCGCCGAGGCGCCGACGATCTTGAACAGGAAGACCGGCATCGGCTCCACCGCCTGGTCGTAGCCGAGCCGGGCGACCCGGGCCCGCCACTGGCTGACCGCGATACCGCCGACCGCGACCAGACCGACCAGCAGGCTGACCAGATCGGCGCCGCCGAGCGGGCCCAACCCGATGTTGCCCAGATAGCCCTCGGTGAAGCCGTTGGCGAGGGTACGCACCGGATCCGGGAACGGCCCGATGCCCTGGTTGCCGAGCACACTCAGGGTGAGCGCCCGGAACAGCAGCATCCCGGCCAGGGTGACAATGAACGCCGGGATGCCGAAGTACGCGATCCAGAAGCCCTGCCAGGCGCCGATCGCGGCACCGGCGATCAGGGTGATCAGCAGGGCCAGCGGCCAGGGCAGGTCGTGCTCGACCATCAGTACGGCGGCGATCGCCCCGGTCGCGCCGACCACCGAGCCGACCGACAGGTCGATATGCCCGGCGATGATGACCAGGATCATGCCGATCGCCAGGATCAGCACGTACGAGTTCTGCACGATGATGTTGGACAGGTTCTGCGGCTGCAGCAGTGCCCCGTCGGTCAGCACCGCGAACAGCACGACGATCAGCCCGAACGCGATGTAGATGCCGCTCTCGCGGACGTTGATCCGGGCGACGCTCACCGGTCGGCCCCCGATCCCTGCTCCTGTCCCTGCACCATGTGCTGCATGAGTCGCTCCTGGGTGGCGTCGGCCCGCCGCACCTCGCCGGTGATCCTGCCGGCCGACAACGTGTAGATCCGGTCGCACAGCCCGATCAGTTCGGGCAGTTCAGAGGAGATGACCAGGACCGCCGTACCGTTGTCGGCGATCTGGTTGATGATCGAGTAGATCTCGTACTTGGCGCCGACGTCGATGCCCCGGGTCGGCTCGTCCAGGATCAGCACGTCCGGCTCAGTGAAGATCCACTTGGACAGCACGACCTTCTGCTGGTTGCCGCCGCTGAGCTTGCCGACGATGCTCGCCACGCTCGGCGCCTTGATGTTCATGCTGCGGCGGAACCCCTGCGCCGTCCGGTGCTCGGCGCCCTCGTTGACCCAGCCACGGCGGGCCAGCCGGGTCAGCCCGGCCGCCGACACGTTGCGCTGGATGTCCTCGATCAGGTTGAGTCCGTACCGCTTGCGGTCCTCCGTGGCGTACGCGATGCCGTGGTCGATCGCCTCGCGGACCGAGCGCAGCTGGATCTGCCGGCCGTCCTTGTAGACCCGGCCGCTGATGTCCCGGCCGTACGCCCGACCGAAGACGCTCATCGCGAGCTCGGTCCGACCGGCTCCCATCAGCCCGGCCAGCCCGACGACCTCCCCACGGTGCAGGGTGAGGTTGGCGTCGGCGACGACCACCCGGTCGCCGTCCGGGGAGCGCACCGTCCACTCCTCGATCCGCAGCGCCTCGGCGCCGATTTTCGGGGTGCGCGGCGGGAACCGGTGCTCCATCGACCGGCCCACCATGCCGGCGATCAGCCGGTCCTCGGTGACCTCGTCGTTCGCCGGGTCGAGCGTCTCGATCAGTTCGCCGTCGCGCAGGATGCTGATCGTGTCGGCGATGGCGAGGATCTCGTTGAGCTTGTGCGAGATGATCACACAGGTGATGCCGGTGTCCCGCAGCCCGCGGAGCAGGTCGAGCAGGTGCGCGGAGTCCTCGTCGTTGAGCGCGGCGGTGGGCTCGTCCAGGATCAGCAGCTTCACCTGCTTGGACAGCGCTTTGGCGATCTCGACCAACTGCTGCTTGCCCACCCCGATTTCGGCGACCAGGGTGGTCGGATTCTCCGTCAACCCGACCCGGCGCAGCAGCTCGGCCGCCTGGTGGTTGGTGTGGTTCCAGTCGATGAGCCCACGGCGGGTCTGTTCGTTGCCGAGGAAGATGTTCTCGGCGATCGTCAGCTGCGGGCAGAGCGCCAGCTCCTGGTGGATGATCACGATGCCCCGGTGCTCGCTGTCCCGGATCCCGGCGAACCGGGCCGGCCGGCCGTCGAAGCTGGTCTCTCCGGCGTACGACCCGTGCGGGTAGACGCCGGAGAGCACCTTCATCAGGGTCGACTTGCCGGCGCCGTTCTCGCCGCAGATGGCGTGGATCTCGCCCCGGCGTACGGTCAGGTTGACGTCGTGCAGGGCACGCACGCCGGGGAACGTCTTGGTGATGCCCCGCATCTGCAGGATGGCGTCGGTCGGCATGATCGTGGACTCAGCCCAGCTGCTCGGCCGAGTAGTAGCCGCTGTCGATCAGCACTTCGTAGTTGCTCTTGTCGATGATCACCGGCTCGAGCAGGTAGGACGGGACGACCTTCTCCCCGTTGTCGTAGTCGGTGGTGTTGTTGACCTCCGGCTCGTCGCCGCTGAGGACGGCGTGCGCCATCTCGACGGTCTTCTTGGCCAGCTCGCGGGTGTCCTTGAAGATCGTCGAGTACTGCTCGTCGGCCAGGATCGACTTGACCGAGACCTCCTCGGCGTCCTGCCCGGTCACCACCGGGTAGGGCTGGCCGGCGGTGCCGTATCCGCTGCTCTTGAGCGCGGACAGGATGCCGATGGAGAGCCCGTCGTACGGCGAGAGCACCCCGTCGACCGTGACGCCGCCCTGGTAGGTGCGGGTGAGCAGGTCCTCCATCCGCCGCTGTGCGGTCTCCGGGTCCCAACGCAGGATCGCGACGGTGTCGAAGTCGGTCTGGCCGCTGCGGATCACCAGCTTGCCCGAGTCGATGTGCGGCTGCAGCACCGACATCGCGCCGTCGAAGAAGAAGGTGGCGTTGTTGTCGTCCGGCGATCCGGCGAACAGCTCGATGTTGAACGGGCCGTCGGCCTCGCCGGCGGAGCCGTCCGCGTTGAGCATGCCGAGTCCGACCAGCAAGGACGTGGCCTGCTGTACGCCAACCTTGAAGTTGTCGAAGGTGGCGTAGTAGTCCACGTTCGGGCTGTTGCGGATGAGTCGGTCGTAGGCGATGACCGGGATGCCCTGGTCGGCGGCCTGCTGCAGCTGGGTGGTCAGCGCCGTGCCGTCGATCGAGGCGACGATCAGCAGCCGGGCGCCCCGGGTGATCTGGTTCTCGATCTGGTTGACCTGGGTCGGGATGTCGTTCTCCGCGTACTGCAGGTCGACCTCGTAACCCAGCTCCTCCAGCGCGGCCTTGACGTTGTCGCCGTCGCTGATCCAGCGTTCGGAGGACCGGGTGGGCATGGTGACACCGACCAGGGCCCCCGTGTTGTCGCCGTCGCCGGTCTCCTGGTTGATGGTCTTCTCGCTGGAGCCGCAGGCGGCCAGGCTGGTCGCCAGGGCAGCGGCTACGCCGATCGTGGCCAGCCGTTGGATTATGGTGCTCGTGCGCAGTTGCACGGACGTCTCCCTCTCTGGGATGGGCTGCGGGCGGTGGCGCCGCAGGCGGGAGGTTGTGGTGCCGTGGGCGATGAGGTGCCGGACCGCTGGGCGGTGCACCGGGCACGGCGGGCGGCCGGTGGCCATGCGGCCCCGTCACGCTGTCGGGTTGCTGCAAACTATCGGTGGCACCGTGAGTCGCAGTGTTATCGCTCACAAGTTCGCTGTCAAGAGCCCCTACGCGATCCTTGGGAAACCGATGCGAAACATCCGACCGCCCGCGCCGGCGTCGCCCCGACGCCTCCGTTGCGGGACGTTTCCACAGCTCAAGGGCTGGATGTGGAGCGCCGTCGGCTCTGCTGGCGGGCCGGTTCAGCTGGGCGCGGCGACGCTGCGCCGGTGCACCAGGGTCGGCTCGATAGTGTGCCGCTCGTCGCTGCGCGCGCCCGACTCGATCTGCCGCAGCAGCAGCGCCAGACTCGCCTTGGCCACCGCGTCGAAGTCCGGCCGTACGGTGGTCAGCGGTGGGGTGAAGTAGGCGGCCTCCGGCACGTCGTCGAAGCCGACGATGCTGACCTCGTCCGGCACCCGCCGGCCCCGCTCGCTCAGGGCCCGCAGGATGCCCAGCGCGAGGTGGTCGTTGGCGGCGAAGATGGCGGTGACGTCGCGCATCCGGGCCAACATCTGCCCGGCGCGGTAGCCGGACGCCGCGCTCCAGTCGGCCGGCACCAGTGGCGGGACCTCGGCGCCGGCGTCCCGCAGGGTCTGCTCCCAGCCGTGGATCCGCCCGGCGCTGTCGAACCAGTCGCCCGGACCGGAGACGTGCCAGACGGTCGGGTGACCCGCGTCCAGCAGGCACCGGGTGGCGGCCCGGGCCCCGGCCGCCTGGTCGACGGTGACCAGCGCGGTGTTGTGCTGCGGGTCACCGTCGATGGTGACCAGTGGCACTCCGGCCGGCACCTGTTGCACGGCCTCGCCGGCGGAGACCACCGGTGCGAGCACTACCAGGCCGGCGACCCGCTGGTCGAGGTGGCGGTCGACGACGCCAGCGATGGACTGCCGATCCAGACTGCGGACGCTGCCCACGTTGACCGCGAACCCGGCGGCCCCGGCGGCCTGCTCGAACGCGGCGAGCAGGGACGCTGGGCCGTAGAGCGTCGAGTTCTGTGCCACCACTCCGATCACCTGTGACTTGCCGGTGACCAGGGCGCGGGCCGCGCGGTTCGGCCGGTAGCCCAGCTCGGCGATGGCGGCTCGGACCCGTAGCCGGGTCTGTTCGCGCACGTTGGGGTGACCGTTGAGAACCCGGGACACCGTCTGGTGGCTCACCCCGGCCAGCCTGGCCACATCCGTCATCGCTGGTTCCCGGACGCTTCTGCTGCTCACCGCTGCCCACCTCAAGTCCGGCCGGGACGTGCCGGCACTGCCGATGATCTTCAGACCCGGCGTGGTGCCAGGGCCGCGGAACTGGACCGGCCGGGTGGGCCGGGCTGTCTTCCGGTGCCCGTGCCAGCTCCGTCAACAGCGAGGTTAGCGGTCACCCACCGGGAGCCGCCATGGGCTGGCGGCGAGCCGAGGGGAGAACCTGGTTCCGCCGATCCGGCAGCGGTTGCCCTACTACGGAGACCCGACCGGATACCCTGGTCTGTGACCGTTGTCGATGTTATCGCTCATCTGATCGTCCCGCCCCACTCGGTGGTGCCGAGGAAAGTTGTCGCAACAGAGCGGTAACGGCCGCGATCCACCCCCTTGACGTGCTCGATGAGAACGGTAACACTCCTGAAACGCGGCGGTTGAGCCTCGGCCGTCGATGGCATCCCGACCAGTTGGGCCACCTGGGAAGGGTGTCGGTGGGTCGGAAGCTTGGCGTACGCCGGGTGTTTGACCGAATCGCAAAGTTAACGCTAACAGTCGGTCCACCGCATCCGTGGACCGTTTCGACCGCCGGTCGTCCGGCCAACCGGCGGACGACATCAGCCTCAGCGGGAGGTAGGCAGTGTTCAGACGTTTTTCCGCCGTCATGATCGCGGCGATGATGGTGGCGACCACCGCCGCCTGTGGTGACTCGGGCGCGGAGGGGGGTGGCGGCGGTGACGACCAGATCGTCCTCGGCTTCTCCCAGGTCGGCGCCGAAAGTGGCTGGCGTACGGCGAACACCAAGTCGGTCCAGGAGTCCGCGGCCGAGGCCGGGATCGAGCTGAAGTTCGCCGACGCCCAGCAGAAGCAGGAGAACCAGATCAAGGCGATCCGCAACTTCATCGCCCAGCGGGTCGACGTGATCGCCTTCTCCCCGGTCGTGGAGTCCGGGTGGGACACGGTGCTCAAGGAGGCCAAGGATGCCGAGATCCCGGTGATCCTGACCGACCGGGCAGTGGACTCGCAGGACGAGACGCTGTACGAGACCTTCATCGGCTCCGACTTCGTCCTCGAGGGTCGGCTCTCCGGGGAGTGGCTGGCCGAGGAGTTCGCCGACGAGCCCGGCCCGGTGCGGATCGTCGAGCTGCAGGGCACCACCGGCTCGGCTCCGGCCAACGACCGCAAGCAGGGCTTCGGTGAGGCGATCGCCGCCGACCCGAAGTTCGAGATCATCGCGTCGCAGACCGGTGAGTTCACCCGGGCCAAGGGCAAGGAGGTCATGGAGGCATTCCTCCAGGCCCACGACGACATCGACGTGCTCTTCGCGCACAACGACGACATGGGTCTCGGTGCGATCGAGGCGATCGAGGCGGCCGGTCTGGTGCCCGGTCAGGACATCACGATCATCACGATCGACGCGGTCCGCGACGGCATGCAGGCGCTCGCCGACGGCAAGATCAACTTTATCGCGGAGTGCAGCCCGCTGCTCGGGCCACAGCTGATGGATCTGGTCGAGCAGGTACACGCCGGTGAGTCGGTGCCCAAGCGGGTGGTCACCGAGGAGACCACCTTCACCCCGGAGCAGGCCAAGGAAGTACTGCCCACCCGGGAGTACTGAGCCGATCCGTCGTCCCGCCCGGCCACCGCGCCGGGCGGGACGACGGGGCAGGCGCCGGCCGCCGGCCCGGTCGGCCCTCGCAGGCGCCGACCGGGCCGGCGGTGGCCGACCGCAGCGACAGCAGTGAGAGGTACGGATGACCGACGCGGCGCCGATCCTGGAGATGACCGGGATCGGCAAGACCTTCCCCGGCGTCGTCGCGCTCGACGACGTCGATTTCCGGATGTTCCCCGGCGAGGTGCACGCCCTGATGGGCGAGAACGGCGCCGGCAAGTCTACTCTGATCAAGGTTCTCACCGGGGTCTACGGGATCGACCGCGGCGAGATCCGGCTCGCCGGCCGGCAGGTCCGGTTCGCCGGTCCGCTGCAGGCCCAGCAGGCCGGCGTCAGCACCGTCTACCAGGAGGTGAACCTCTGCCCCAACCTGTCGGTGGCGGAGAACATCTTCATCGGGCGGGAGCCCCGTCGGTTCGGCGCGATCAGGTGGGCC
Source organism: Solwaraspora sp. WMMA2080 (assembly GCF_027497395.1). Lineage (GTDB taxonomy): Bacteria > Actinomycetota > Actinomycetes > Mycobacteriales > Micromonosporaceae > Micromonospora_E. Next base: position 6,017,806 of record NZ_CP114910.1, read on the forward strand.
ACGATGCGGCGCCGCTCGGCCGAGCTGCTGCACCGGCTGCACCTCGACATCGACGTGACGGCGCCGCTGGCCAGCCACTCGCTCGCCGTACAGCAGATGGTCGCCATCGCCCGCGCGGTGGACATCTCGGCCAAGGTGCTCATCCTCGACGAGCCGACCTCCAGCCTGGACGCCTCCGAGGTGGAACAGCTGTTCGCGGTGATCCGCCAGCTCAAGGATTCCGGGGTGGCGATCCTGTTCGTCTCGCACTTCCTCGACCAGGTCTACGAGATCGCCGACCGAATGACCGTGCTGCGCAACGGCCGGTTGATCGGTGAGTGGCCGGTCGCGCAGCTGAGCCAGCTGGAGCTGGTGGCCAAGATGATCGGCAAGGACCTCAGCGTGCTGGAGCAGCTCGACGGTGAGTCCAAGCCGGACCTGGCCACCCTGGAGGGCGGTCAGCCGGTGCTGGAGGCCACCGGACTCGGCCGGTCCGGGGCGATCGCCCCGTTCGACCTGACCATCCACGCCGGCGAGGTGGTCGGCTTCGCCGGGCTGCTCGGATCGGGGCGTACCGAGGCGGCCCGGCTGCTGTTCGGCGCCGACCGTGCGGAGCGGGGTCGGCTGAGCATCGCCGGCAGACCGACCGCGCTGCGCGGCCCGCGGACCGGGATGGCCAACGGCATCGCGTTCTGCTCGGAGAACCGCCGGGCCGAGGGCGTGGTCGAGGACCTGACCGTACGGGAGAATCTGGTCCTCGCCATGCAGGCCGCCCGGGGGTGGGCCCGACCGATCCCGCGTCGCCGCCAGGACGAGCTGGTCGCCAGGTACATCGCCGCGCTGCAGATCCGCCCGGCCGACCCGGAGCTGCCGATCCGCAACCTGTCCGGCGGCAACCAGCAGAAGGTGCTGCTGGCCCGCTGGCTGATCACCGAACCCAAGCTGCTCATCGTCGACGAACCGACCCGGGGGATCGACGTCGGCGCCAAGGCGGAGATCCAGCGCCTGGTGGTCGAGCTGGCCGGCGGCGGCATGGCGGTGCTGTTCATCAGCGCCGAGCTGGAGGAGGTCCTCCGGCTCAGCCACAAGATCGCGGTACTGCGGGACCGGCAGATGATCGACCAGCTCGCCAACGGCGCGGGCGTCGACGTGGACCGGATCATGCGGACCATCGCCGGGGAGGCGGCAGCATGAGCGACGCGCACCGACGACTGACCGGCCTGGTCCGGCAGCGGCTGTTCTGGCCGGTGCTGATCCTGGTGGTGCTGCTGGTCAGCAACCTGTTCTTCACCCCGAGCTTCTTCTCCATCACGGTTCGCGACGGGCACCTGTACGGATCGCTGATCGACATCCTGCGGGCCAGCACCCCGCTGGTCCTGGTCGCCGTCGGGATGACCGTGGTCATCGCCACCGGCGGCATCGACCTGTCCGTCGGCTCGGTGATGGCCATCTCCGGCGCGCTCGCCTGCCTGCACATCAGCGGTCTGGCCGACCAGAACAGCGTCGGTGGTGTGCTGTTCGCCGTCGCCCTGGCGCTCGGGCTGTCGGTGCTGCTCGGCCTCTGGAACGGCACCCTGGTCGCCGCGATCGGCATCCAGCCGATCATCGCCACGCTGATCCTGATGGTGGCCGGCCGAGGGCTGGCCCAGTTGATCACCGACGGGCAGATCATCAACGTCAACTCGGCACCGTACAAGGTGATCGGTGCCGGCTACGCGTTCACCCTGCCGGTGTCGGTGCTCATCGTCGTCGCGGTGGTCACCGCAGCGGCGCTGCTGATCCGGCGCAGCGCGCTCGGCATGCTGGTCGAGTCGGTCGGCGGCAACCCGACCGCCAGCCGGCTGGCCGGCATCCGCGCCCGGCAACTCGTCATCCTGGCGTACGTCTTCGCCGGACTGTGCGCCGGCATCGCCGGGCTCATCTTCAGCTCCAACGTCTCCAGCGCCGACGGCAACAACGCCGGCAACCTGATCGAACTCGACGCGATCCTCGCCGTCGTCATCGGCGGTACCGCGCTCACCGGTGGCCGGTTCTCCCTCGCCGGCAGCGTCCTCGGCGCGGTGATCATCAAGGCGCTGGACATCACCATCTACACCATCGGCATCCCCAGCCAGGCGAACCTGCTGTTCAAGGCGGTCGTGGTCATCGTGCTGTGCCTGGCCCAGTCGTCGGCGTTCCGCGCCCGACTGGCCGGGATCACCCGCCGGGGCGGCCCCGCCCGCCCGCCCGGGGCGCCGCCCGGGAAGCGACCGGACGGCGCCGGTGGCGGGCTGCCCCAGCAGACCGGCCCGGCGGCGCCGGCAGAGGCGGAGGTACGGGCATGATCGACGTCAGCGACCCCCGGCAGGCGACGGCCACCGCGCCGACGCCGACCGTCCGCCCTCGGCGGTACCTGCCGCAGCAACGGCACCTGCCGGTGCTCGCCACGCTCACCCTGCTCGCCACCATGTACGGCCTCGGCGCGCTCAACTACACCGGGTTCGCGCAGCCGCAGATCCTGCTGAACGTCTTCGTCGACAACGCCTTCCTGCTGGTCGTCGCGGTCGGGATGACCTTCGTGATCCTCACCGGCGGCATCGACCTGTCGGTCGGCGCGGTGGTCGCCCTGACCACCGTCTGCGCCGCCGTACTGCTGCGTGCGGGCTGGCCGGCCGGTGTGGTGCTGCCGCTGGTCCTGCTCGTCGGCACCACGCTCGGCCTGCTGATGGGTCTGATCATCCACTTCTTCGACATCCAGCCGTTCATCGTGACCCTCGCCGGGATGTTCTTCGCCCGTGGACTCTGCCACCTGATCACCAGCGACTCGATCCCGATCACCGACGCGTTCTGGACCGGCGCGGCCCAGCAGCGGCTGCGTTTCGGCGACGGCTACTTCATCTCGATCAGCGTGGTCATCGCGCTCGTCGTCGTACTGATCGCCGCCTTCGTGCTGGCGTATACGCCGTTCGGTCGCAAGGTGTACGCCATCGGCGGCAACCCCCAGTCGGCGTTGCTGATGGGCCTGCCGGTCGGGCGGACCCGGATCGCCGTCTACACCATCAGCGGGTTCTGCGCGGCGCTCGGCGGCGTGCTGCTCAGCTTCTACATGCTCTCCGGCTACAGCCTGCACGCCCAGGGAATGGAACTCGACGCGATCGCCGCGGTGGTGATCGGCGGCACGCTGCTGACCGGCGGATCGGGGTACCTGCTGGGTACGGTGCTCGGGGTGGGCGTGCTCGGTCTCATCCAGACGATCATCGCCTTCCAGGCGGATCTGAGTTCCTGGTGGACGAAGATCGTCATCGGCGCGCTGCTGTTCGCCTTCATCATCCTGCAACGCCTGGTCACCCGGCGGCGCGGATGACTCACCATAGTGGCCAGGCAGGAATCCACCACAGGGAGAACGGGTGAACACCGACCAGTACACCATCGGCATCGACTTCGGCACCCTGTCCGGGCGGGCCGTCGTGGTCCGAGTCGCCGACGGCGCCGAAGCCGGCTCGGCGGTGCACGAGTACCGCAACGCCGTCATCGACCGCGCCCTGCCCACCAGCGGCAAACCGCTGCCGCCGGACTGGGCGTTGCAGGGACCGGAGGACTACCGGGACGTGCTGCGCCACGCCGTGCCGGCGGCGCTCGCCGACGCCGGCGTGGCCCCGGCACAGGTGATCGGCATCGCCACCGACTTCACCGCGTGCACCGTGCTGCCGACCCTGGCCGACGGGACCCCGCTGTGCCAGCTGCCCGAGCTGGCCGAGCGCCCGCACGCCTGGCCGAAGCTGTGGAAGCACCACTCGGCGCAGCCGCAGGCCGACCGAATCAACGCCCTGGCCCACCAGCGCGGCGAGCCGTGGATCGGCCGCTACGGCGGCAAGATCTCCGCCGAGTGGCAGTTCGCCAAGGCGTTGCAGGTGCTGGAGGAGGACCCGGAGGTCTACTCCCGTACCGAGCGGTGGATCGAGGCCGCCGACTGGATCGTCTGGCAGCTGTGCGGCGCCGAGACCCGTAACGCCTGCACCGCCGGCTACAAGGGTATCTACCAGGACGGCCGGTACCCGGACCCGGCGTACCTGGCCGCGCTGCACCCCGACTTCGCCGACTTCGCGGCCACCCGGCTGGAGCATCCGATCCTGCCGCTGGGCGCCCGGGCCGGCGGGCTGACCACCGAGGCCGCCGGCTGGACCGGGCTGCCGGCCGGCATCGCGGTCGCCGTCGGCAACGTCGACGCGCACGTCACCCCGCCGGCGGCCGGCGCGGTCGCGCCGGGGCAACTGCTCGCCGTGATGGGCACCTCCACCTGCCACGTGATGAACGGCACCGACCTGGTCGAGGTCCCCGGCATCTGCGGCGTCGTCGACGGCGGCATCACCGCCGGGGCGTACGGCTACGAGGCCGGCCAGTCCGGCGTCGGTGACATCTTCGCCTGGTTCGTCGACAACGGCGTACCGCCGGCGGTGCACGACGAGGCCGCGCGCCTCGGACTCAGCGTGCACGAGCTGCTCACCCGGCAGGCCGCCGACCAACCGGTCGGCGGGCACGGGCTGGTCGCCCTGGACTGGCACAGCGGCAACCGGTCGGTCCTGGTCGACCACCATCTGTCCGGGCTGATCGTCGGGCTGACCCTGGCCACCCGGCCGGACGAGATCTACCGGGCGCTGATCGAGGCGACCGCGTTCGGTACCCGGACCATCGTGGAGACGTTCGAGCGGGCCGGGCTGCCGGTGACCGAGTTCGTGGTCGCCGGCGGGTTGAAACGAAACAAGCTGATCATGCAGATCTACGCCGACGTGCTGCGCCGGCCGGTCAGCGTGGCCAGCTCCGACCAGGCGCCGGCGCTCGGCTCGGCGATCCACGCGGCGGTCGCCGCCGGGGCGTACCCGGACGTGGTCACCGCGGCAGGGGTGATGGGCGCGGTGGAGACCGCCGTCTACCGCCCCGACCCCGATGCCGCCGCCGGCTACGACCGGCTGTACGCCGAGTACCAGCTGCTGCACGACCATTTCGGCACCGGTGCGGACAAGGCGATGCACCGGCTGCGGGACATCCGCAACGCCGCGCTCGCCCGCTCCGACCGGGAGGCTTCCGCATAATGACGACAACAACCGCCATCCACTCCGCCGAGATCACCCGGCTGCGTGCCGAGGTGTGCCGGCTGCACGAGCACCTGACCCGCTGGGGGTTGGTCACCTGGACCAGCGGCAACGTCTCGGCCCGGGTGCCCGGCGCCGACCTGCTGGTGATCAAGCCGTCCGGGGTCAGCTACGACGAGCTCACCCCGGCGCACATGGTCGTCACCGACCTGGACGGCGCGCTAGTCGAGGGCGACTACGCGCCGTCGAGCGACACCGAGGCGCACGCGTACGTCTACCGGCACATGCCGTCCGTCGGCGGGGTGGTGCACACGCACAGCCCGTACGCCACCGCCTGGTCGGCGCGCGGCGAGCCGATCCCGTGCGCGGTGACCGCGATGGCCGACGAGTTCGGCGGTGAGATCCCGGTCGGGCCGTTCGCGTTGATCGGCTCCGACGCGATCGGCCGGGGCATCGTCGCGACGCTCACCGGACACCGGTCACCGGCGGTGCTGATGCGCCAGCACGGCCCGTTCACCATCGGCGCGACCGCGAAGGCGGCGGTGAAGGCGGCGGTGATGTGCGAGGACGTGGCCCGCACCATCCACCTGGCCCGCCAGCTCGGTCCGGTCGAGCCGCTGCCGCAGGCGGCGGTCGACGCGCTGTACGAGCGCTACCAGAACGTGTACGGCCAGCGGTGAACCGCGGCCGGCAGAGATTGTCCAGATGGGACCGAGAAGTGGGGCACAGGGGGGATCCGTGGTGATGGAGGCATCGATGCGGTCGGCGCAGGTGTGGTTCCTGACCGGCAGCCAGGGGCTGTACGGTCCGGAGACGTTGCAGCAGGTGGCCGAGCAGTCCCAGGAGATCGCCCGGCGGTTGGACGCCGCCGACGGGCTGCCGGTCAAGATCGTCTGGAAGCCGGTGCTGACCAGCCCGGAGGAGATCCTGCGGGTCTGCCTTGCCGCCAACGCCGAACCCGGCGTGGTCGGGGTGGTCGCCTGGATGCACACGTTCTCCCCGGCGAAGATGTGGATCTCCGGCCTGGACGCGCTGCGCAAGCCGCTGCTGCACCTGCACACCCAGGCGAACGTTGAGTTGCCGTGGGCCGAGATCGACATGGATTTCATGAACCTGAACCAGGCCGCGCACGGCGACCGCGAGTTCGGCTACGTGCAGACCCGGCTCGGGGTGGCCCGCAAGACCGTCGCCGGCCACGTCAGCGACCCCCGGGTCGTCGGCCGGATCGCCGGCTGGGCGCGGGCCGCGATCGGCCACACCGAGCTGCGCTCACTGAAGCTGGCCCGGTTCGGCGACAACATGCGCAACGTCGCGGTCACCGAAGGCGACAAGGTAGAGGCGCAGGTCCGGTTCGGAGTCTCGGTCAACACGTACGGGGTGAACGAACTCGTCGAGGCGGTCGACGCGGTGCCGGACCCCGACGTCAAGGTTCTCGTCGACGAGTACGAGCAGCGCTACCGGGTGGACCCGGCGCTGCGGGCCGGCGGCGACCGGCACGACTCGCTGCGCTACGCCGCACGCATCGAGCTGGGCCTGCGCGGCTTCCTGACCGAGGGCGGCTTCCGGGCCTTCACCACCAACTTCGAGGACCTGGGCGGGCTGCGGCAGCTGCCCGGTCTGGCGGTGCAGCGGCTGATGGCCGACGGCTACGGCTTCGGCGGTGAAGGCGACTGGAAGACCGCCGTACTGGTGCGCACCCTCAAGGCGATGTCCGTCGGCACCTCCGGTGGTACGTCGTTCATGGAGGACTACACGTACGACCTGACCCTTGGTCAGGAGCTCATCCTCGGCGCGCACATGCTGGAGGTCTGCCCGAGCATCGCCGCCGACACCCCGTCGTGTGAGATTCACCCGCTGAGCATCGGCGGCCGGGAGGACCCGGTCCGGTTGGTCTTCGACGCCGCACCCGGCCGGGCCGTCGTGCTCGGCATGGTCGACCTGGGCGAACGGTTCCGCCTGGTGGCCAACGAGATAGAGGTCGTGCCGCCGGCACAGCCGTTGCCGAAGTTGCCGGTGGCCCGGGCGGTGTGGCGCCCCGAGCCGGACCTGCCGACGTCGGCCGAGGCGTGGCTGACCGCCGGCGGCCCGCACCACACCGTCCTCTCCCAGGCCCTCGGGGTGGACGAGTTGCACGATCTGGCCGAGATGACCGGCACTGAACTGGCGGTCATCGACGCCGACACGACGGTCCGGCGGTTCGCCGCCGAGCTGCGCTGGAGCCAGGCGTACCATCGGCTCGCCCGCGGCTTCTGACCTGCTGGTCCTGCTGCCCGGGTGCTGGCGCCCCGGGCAGCGGGGCGGGTGGATGCCCGGATCAGTGGCGATCGGCGTCGGGCACGTCGTGCGGCTCCAGGGCAGGTCGTCGAGGGGCTCCAAGCTGTCCAGGGCTGGAAGCTGGACCGCCGGGCTTTAGACGACCCGTAGCGTTAGTGGACCCTCGGGACACAACGATAGAGACCTCAGCACCGAGTGCTTCGGACGTACAGACACAGTGCGTCCGGGGTGTCAACCTGTCCGTGTTCGATCTGAGAGATCCGCGCCTGGCTTACCCGAGGGCTGCGTCAACCCCAGCCTGGGCAAGCCCAGCCGGACTTGCGCAACTCGGCCAGCTCATGCCTACGGATGTGGCCGAGGTTCTCAGCGCGAATCGTGGCTCGCCCCTCCTCTTCCGTGCGGTCGACCAGGTACTGCTCGTAGCGACCTTCGGCAATCGGGATCTTCGCCTGGTGACAGCGGTTCCGAAACGGGATCCGTGACAGGGGCAGTCCCCGGTCTGCTTGGCATCGTCGAACGCCGCCAGGTGACGGGGTGCGGGGGGGCGGGTCGGTCACGACTGCTTCGCGTACCGGGCGGGGGTACCGCCGCCGGTCCAGGCGTGCAGGTTCATGGTGGTCTGCGCGGCGCGGGCCTGGCTGGTCTGCCAGCGGCGGAGCGCGTCCTTGATGCGGTCGTTCTGCTCGTAGGTGCGGTCGAGTTCGGCGTAGACGATGCCGAGGTCGTGGGCGATCCGTTCGAGGAAGGCGGCGACTTCGCCGGGGTCCAGGCCCCGGCCGCCGCCGCGCCGCGGGATTGTCGGGAAGCGGTGGGCGCGGATCTGCCAAGGGCGGATCGGCCGGTACGCGGTGGGTCGCTGGTTGCGGCTGCGACCATCGGGTACGTGGTAGACGCCGCTGCCCGCCGGCCAGTCACGCGGTGGGGTGGTGGCCATCTTGCGGCGTTGCCAGCGCAGTCGCCAGCGTCGCCAAAGCTCTCGCATCACGTGTTCCTCCCCATTGTTCACTCCTGGTGCCGATCAGGCGGTGTCGTGGATGGGTCTGGACGGGGGGCGGCCCTGCCGCTTGCCGATCCCGGCGGGGCCACCCGCACCCTAATCGCCGCAGCCCTCCTTGGCAGTACGGCGACCAGGGCAAACCTTCGGGGCCGGGACGCCCAACGGCGTGACTCGCTACACGCCCCGACCGGAGGTGAGCGCCCCAAGCTGCCGTGCAAGGAGTGCTCGCGTCATAACATAGGCGCCTAAGCCGCCTATGTCAATGAATCCTTGTCGCGGTCACGTGTCTCGTGATCGAATCGGGTTGCCGTGCAAGGAGACTCCAAATGCCTACGCAGCCCGACTATGTCCGCATTTCGGACGCCTACGCCGCAGCGATCGTCAGCGGCCGGCTCAAGCCAGGGGAGAAGCTGCCCTCGATCGCCGAGATGAGCAAGCGCTACACGGTCGGTGCCACGACCATCAAGATGGTCCTCGTGCGGCTGGAAGCGCGCCGGCTGGTCCGCCGCCACCAGGGCAAAGGCACCTTCGTCGAGCCCAGCGACCGATGGCTACTGCCCGACGGTGACGATGATGACGAGCCAGATTTCGAGATCTGAGGGTTGCGGCGTAGTGGCAGGTCACCTGGCTTCCTGGCATCCAATCGTCACTAACCAGCCCACCCCAGCGGCTGGTAGTCGGGCAAGTGACAAGGAGTGTCGGGAGGGCGGACTTTCGTGGCGGGTCAGCCTCGTGGCTGTCGCTGGCGGCCGCACCGACTGGGGTCTGCCGCTGCGGCTCATGGCTACTTCGTGGATCGGCCAACTAGGACCGCCTAGTCGCGAACCACAGGAGACTGTCGGATACTTGACAGATCGCGATTTTCAACCTATTATGTGAATAATATTCGCCTATGCCCAGGGCTAACGCTAATCGATCTTGAATTGGGGAATTGATGATCAGAGAGGGTTAGCTTCGTTACTGTGTGCAGTTGTCGCCGCACTTGTCGTGTTGTTGAGTTCCGGTGCGGCAACCGCAGTGGAGCGAGTGGATCCAGTCGCCGTAGTAGACAAGGTCTACGCGTCAGTCGATCCAGAGGTCGAATATGAAGAGTTGTCTGTCAGGGAGCGGGCAGCATTCGATAGCCGCATGCTTGTGAAAACGGTCCAGTTTAGGACCACTGCTTTGGCTCCGGTCGACCGGGAAATTCTTCAACAAATGAGGCATGAGAATCCCGCGATCTCCGCATGTTGGCTTGGCCAAGCTACCGGAAGTTCTACGTCGTTGGCAGGAAATACCCTCTACACCTTCTGGGTGGTTGGCACCTGGTGTAACTCGGGCAGTACTGTTACCAGCGCGACCTACGACTATGCCGGTGGGGAGACTAAGTCGATAGGCTGGCGTCATGCTGGCGTTCAATCTCACGGTAGCGGCATCGTTGGCAACACTGCTCGAATTTGGGCTATGCAACGGTTTATTTTGGGAGTCGGCGGCTGGTAAACATTCAGGTGGTGCGCGAAGAGTGACGGTCAGCGCGGGTTGAGTGACGGGGTTCGACCGGCTCGACGCCGTTCTGTCCGTTGTGGTTTGATCTTGGCGTGTCGGTGTCGGAGGATCTGTCTCGTGAAGAGTTGATCTCGCTGGCACGGACGCAGGACGCTCGGATTGCTGAGCAGGACGCGCAGATCGCGGAGTTGACGGCGGCGTACGAGGCGCTCGCGGTGCGGCTGGCGCGGGTCGAGCATCTGTTGTCGCGGAACTCGTCGAACTCGTCGTCTCCGCCGTCGAAGGATGATGATCCGGGGCGTACGCCACCTGCGGCGAGGAAGAAGCGGGACACCCCGGCGGGTACGCGGGGTAGGCAGCGGGGTGCGCCGGGGTCGAACCTGGCCTGGTCGGATGCTCCTGATCAGCGGCGGGACCGGTTCCCCGAGGGTAGTTGCGGGTGCGGCGCGGAGTTGGTGGACGCGCGGGATCTGGGTGTGGTGGACCGGTATCAGCAGGTCGAGGTTCCGTTGATGACCGCGACGCTGACCCAGTACGACCAGCATGCGGTGCGGTGTGGGTGCGGGAAGCTGCACACCGCGGCCCGGCCGGAAGGCGCGGGGGCCGGTCCGGTGGGGTACGGCCCGAACCTGCAGGCGTGGGCGGTCTATCTGATGGTCGTGCATTTCATCCCGGTGCAGCGGTGTGTACAGATGCTTCGGTCGCTGACCGGTGCGACACCGTCGCCGGGGTTCGTGCACGGCGTGCTGACCCGGGTCGCGGCGCTGACCAGCGAGGTCGACAAACGGATCCGCATGTTGATCACCCTGGCGTACGCGGTGTGCTGTGACGAGACGCCGCTGCGGGTCGGGCCAAAGAAACCGAGGCCGGGCCGGAAGAAGGCCGAGAAGTACCTGCTCGTGGCGTGTACCGAGTTGTGGACTCACTACCAGGTCGGTGACCGGGACCTGGCCACGTTCACGGCGTTCGTGGTCAAGGACCTGACCGGCTCGGTGGTCGTGCACGACCGGTACCGGAACTACGACTCGGCCGAGTTGGGCACGCTGGTCCACCAACTGTGTTGCGCTCACCTGTTACGTGATCTTGACGGTGCGGCCGAGGTGTACCCCGACGCGGTCTGGCCGAAGCAGATCTCCGACGCGCTGCGCGCGCTGATCCACGAGACGAACACGGCCCGTGAGCAGAACCGGCCGGGCATCGACCCCACAGTGAAGGCCGAGTTGCTGTACCGGCTGCACCACGGCGTGCTGGTCGGACTGTCCGACACCAGCACCATCGGCAACCGGCCGGGTGAGCGTAAAGCCCGCCTGCTGTTGGAAGTCTTCCGGGACCGACGTGCCGACGTGCTGCGCTTCGTTGACGACCTGTTGGTGCCGCCGACGTCGAACCAGGCCGAACGGGACCTGCGACCGGCGAAGATCCAGCAGAAGATCTCCGGGCGGCTCACCAGCGAGCAACGCACCAAGGATCGGTACAAGATCCTCGGCTACGTCTCCAGCGCGGCGAAGAACGGCCTCGACAAAATGGCCGTCCTGCGCGACGCCATCCTCGGACGACCCTGGATGCCGAACCTACCCGCACCCACCTGACCCCCACCCCACCCAGGTCAACATCAGCCGGCGGCCACCAACCAACCGGCCATCACGCTATGCCACCACGCGGAATCCCAGCGCGCACCACCTGAATGTTTGCGGCGGCTGGGACGTGCAGACGGTCGACGAGTGCGTTCGCCTGAACGGTATGGCGAATGGTGGTAGCTCGGGCAATTTCACCTGCTCAATCTTCTGATCGAGCTATGCCGGTGTGAGGGCCACCGCAATTGCGATGGGTTCTCGCGCCGGCCCCTCGCCGACGTGTGGACGTGAGGGGGATCTTGTACGATCTGTCAACAGCGCAGGAGGAATGCCATGTCAACCCAGCAAGAGTCACTCAGCCCGGAGCAAACGAACTCCAAAATTGGTCTTGTGGCGGTCCTGTCCGTCCTTGGCCTGGCGACGTTGATCGTGAACTTCCTGCTGGCCGGTGCAGTAGGGGCTGCCGGTGCGGTTGCTTCAATCTGGGGACTGCGTACCGATCGGCGGCACCGAACCGCGTATCAGGTTCTGCTCGGCATCTCTCTGCTCACCGTGGCATTTTCGCTACTGATGAGCGCTTTCTTGCTCTCGGTGGACCGTCCGGAACCAAGCGTCACGGTCGTCCCGAAACCATGACCATGGCCTCAATCTCTCGACTGGATAGAGCCTGATCCGGGTAAGCCAGGTAGCCTAACCCGCGACGTCCACGCGCAGGTTGTCGGTCAGCCTCGGGCGCGGACGCCGCAGCCGGCCCACCAGACGCCGACGCCGACAGCGAACACCATCAGCCCGGTGAGCACTGCCGTGCCGGGCAGGGTGGCGGCCAGCAGCAGGCAGCCGGCGATCCCGACGACCGGTACGGCCTTCGGCAGCGCGCCCTCGTCGCGGCGCAGGGTCAACGCGGCGGCGTTGGCCACCGCGTAGTAGATTAGTACCCCGAACGACGAGAAGCCGATCGCCTCGCGCAGGTCGGCGACGCAGACCAGGGCGACCACCGCGACCCCGACCGCGATCTCCGCCCGGTGCGGCACCTGACGGCGCGGATGTACGGCGTCCAGCCCGGCCGGCAGATGCCGGCCCCGGGACATCGCGAACACGGTCCGGGACACCCCGAGGATCAATGCCAGCAGCGCCCCGAGCGCCGCCGTGGCCGCGCCGACGCGTACCACCGGGGTCAACCAGCCGGCACCGGCCTGCGACACGGCGGCGGCCAGCGGTGCCGGCGCGTCGGCCAGCCCGGCCGGGCCCAGGGCCCGCAGCGCCGCGACCGCAGCCAGCGCGTAGACCGCCAGGGTGATGCCCAGTGCGATCGGGATCGCCCGCGGGATGGTGCGCCGCGGGTCGCGGACCTCCTCGCCGAGGGTGGCGATCCGGGCGTAGCCGGCGAAGGCGAAGAAGAGCAGCCCGGCGCCCTGCAGCACCCCCCAGCCGTCGACGGGTACGCCGCCTGCCCCGCCGACGACCGGCCCGGTGCCGCCGATCAGCCCGGCCACGACCACCGCCGCCAGCACCACCAGCACGACACCGACGATGATCCGGGTGGCCAGGGCCGACCGGTGCACGCCGAACAGGTTCAGCGCGGTGAGCGCGACCACCGCCGCGACGGCGACCGGCCGGGCGTACCCCGGGGCCAGGTAGCTGCCGACGGTGAGCGCCATCGCCGCGCACGAGGCGGTCTTGCCGACCACGAACCCCCAGCCGGCGAGGTGGCCCCAGAAATCGCCGAGCCGGCGTCGGCCGTACACGTAGGTGCCGCCGGACTCCGGGTAACGGGCGGCCAGCCGCGCTGACGACATCGCGTTGCAGTAGGCCACCACGGCGGCGACGCCGAGCGCGGCGAGCAGCCAGCCGCCGGCGGCCGCCGCCGCCGGGGCGAACGCGGCGAACACCCCGGCGCCGATCATCGCGCCGAGACCGACGACCACCGCGTCGCCGGTGCCCAGCCGGCGGGCCAGGCCGCCGGGCGACGGGTCGGTCGGGCTCACCGCACGGTAGTCGGACGCCGGTCGACCGGGTCGGCATCGCCTCCGATGGCGTCGGCCCGGTCACCGTCACCGGCCGGCCGCCGCCGGTGGTGTGCCTCGCGCCGGGCCAGCCAGCCGAAACCGACCAGGGTCATCGCCGCGAAGATCCACCACTGGGCCACATAGCCGCCGTTCTGCCAGCTGTTCTCGTGCCGGATCGGTACGGCGACGAAGACCGGGTCGGCCGGCGGATCCTGCTCCTGCAGCAGCACGTAGCCGCCGTAGATTGGATAGGGCAACTCGGCGGCGAGCACCGGGGTGGCGATCCGCCGGGTCTGCAGCGTGCCGTCCTGGCGGGTCACCGAGCCGGACATCGGCTCCGGCTGGCGCAGCAGCCCGGTCACCCTCACCTCGCCGGTCGGCGCCGGCGGCACCGGCGGCGCGACGGCGAGCCCGCTGTCGTCCGGCGGGATCCAGCCCCGGTCGACCAGCACCGCGGAACCGTCCGCCAGCACCAGCGGGGTGAGCACCTCGTAGCCGACCCGGCTGTTCACCGTACGGCTGCGGACCAGCACGTCGTTGTCGCTGTCGTAGCGTCCGACGGCGGTCACCCTGGTCCAGGTCGCCGACTCCGGCGGAGCGTCGCCGGCCTGGCCGGGTGCCGGGCCCGGGTGGCCGGCGGCTCGGGTCAGCTCGGCCGGGGTCTGCTGCCCGGCGGCGTCGATCCGGTCGTTGACCGCGCTGCGCTGGTGGTAGCGGTCGAGCTGCCAGTTTCCCAGCTGAACCATCACCGCCGCGGCGGCCAGGGCCACCACGAGGTAGCCCAGCCACCGGGGCGTCAGCAGGAACCGGTACACATGGCGGAGACTACCGGGTATCGTCTTGCGGCTGTTCCACCGATGCCGCCGGTGGCGGTCCGGCCGACCCCACCGGGCGTCCGTCACCCGGGACCGCCCGTCACCCGTACGTACAGAGGAGTCGCAGATGCCGTCCCTGCCCCGCCTGGTGGTGAGCGCCCCCGCGTCCGGCCACGGCAAGTCGTCGGTGGCGATCGGCCTGCTGGCCGCGCTGCGGCACCGAGGGCTGAGCACCGCCGGGCTGAAGGTCGGGCCGGACCACACCGACGCCGCGTACCTGGGTGCCGCCGCCGGGCGTCCGGGCCGCAACCTGGACCCGATGCTGGTGGGCTCCGGGCGGATCGGTCCGCTGCTGGTGCACGGTGCGGCCGGAGCCGACATCGCCGTGGTCGCCGGGGCGATGGGGCTGTTCGACGGTCTCGGCAGCCGGCCGGACAGCCCGTCCACGGCGACCGTCGCCACCGCCGTGCGCGCCCCGGTGCTGCTGGTGGTGGACGCGGCGACGATGGGCCAGTCGGTGGGTGCGCTGGTCCACGGTTTCCGGGCGTACGACGAACTGCTCTGGCTCGGCGGGGTGATCTTCAACCGGGTCAGCTCGGCGCGGCACGAACAGGTGCTCCGTACCGCGTTGGACGAGATCGGCGTGCCGGTGCTCGGCGCGCTGCACCGGGGCGAACTGCCGGCGGGGATCCCGCGCCCGGCCGGGGTGGTGCCGGTCGCGCACCACAGCATCGACACGGTACGGCTGATCCGCCGGCTCGGTGAGGCGGTGGACGCGGCCGTCGACCTGGACCTGGTGCTGGCGATGGCCCGGTCGGCGCCGCAGCTGCCGGTGCCGGAGTGGACCGCCGGCGACGCGTTGGCCGCCGAGGCCGAGGCGGCCGGGGTGCCGCCGGCGCCGCCGCCGGCCCGGCGTCCGGTGATCGCGGTCGCCGGCACCGCTGAGCTGATCTACGGCTACGCGGAGACGGTCGAACTGCTCACCGCCGCCGGTGCCGCGGTGGTGCCGGTCGATCCGCTGCGGGACGAGTCGTTGCCGGAGGCGACGGCGGCGCTGGTACTGCCCGGCGGGCTGCCGGAGACCTACCTGCCGGAGTTGTCGGCGAACCGGGCGTTGACCCTCGCGGTGGCCGACCTGGCCCGGTCCGGTCGGCCGGTGCTGGCCGAGGGGACCGGGCTGCTCTGGCTGGTCCGGGAGTGTGACGGGCGGCCGATGGGTGAGGTGTTCGACGCGGTGGCGTCGACCACCGACCGGATGATCGTCGGCTACCGGGAGGCGACGTCGCGGGCGGCCACCCCGGTCGCGCCGCTCGGCGGTCGCCTGATCGGCTACAAGCAGCACCAGGCGGTGGTTTCCCCGCGTGCCGGCCACACCCCCGCGTGGACGTGGGGCAACGGGGTGCCGGAGGGCTTCGTCTGGCGTCGGGTGCACGCCTCCCAGTTGACGCTGCACTGGGCGGGGGCGCCGGAGATCGCCCGGCGACTGGTGGTCGCCGCCGCCGACGGCCGGCCGGGGGCGGGCGACGGCCGGGTCGGCCCGCCGCCCGGTGAGCCCGGCCCGCCGGTGCCGCCGGGGCCGGCCGCACCGCACCCGGCCGGGCCGCGGCCGCCGTCGGTCGGCGACGACGAGGACACCGAGCCGGTGCTGGTGGCCTCAGCCGACGATCTCGGCTGACGGCGGGGTGAACTGGCGTGGCGGTTTGCCCTTGAGGGCGTTCTTCAACGTTCCGGCGGCCGAGTCCACCGGCTTCTGCGACTGCCAGTCGCCGACCGCGTTGAACGGGTTGTCCGGGTCGGCGATGAAGCTGGCCACGGCGAGTTCCGGGGTGTAGCCGGTGAACCAGGCGGACCGGGTGCTGTCGGTGGTACCGGTCTTGCCGGCAACCGGCCGCCCGACCGCCTTGGCGACCCCTTCGGCGGTGGCCCAGCCGCCACAGCCGCCAGCGGCCGGGCGGTCACCGACCGGGCAGCGGGCGGCGTCGGTGGCGGCTCGGGCCACGTCCGGCGAGAAGGCCGCCCGGCAGCGCGGGGTGGCCACCTCGACGTCGACCCCGGTCAACGCCCGGTAGGTGACCGGGCTGCCGTCCGGGTTCTCCACCGCCAGCACCGGCGAGTCCTCGCAGTGGCTGCCGTCGGCGGCGATGGTGGCGTACGCGTTCGCCATCTCCAGCGGGGTCACGTCGGAGACACCGAGGGTGAACGCGCCCCACTTGCTGGCGTACTCCGGTGAGGCGTTGCGCCGGTCGACGTCGGTACGCCAACGCAGCCCGAGCCGCTCGGCCATCTGCACCGCCTTCTCCGCGCCGACCTGCTGCAGCAGCCAGACGAAGTAGGTGTTGACGGACTTGCCGAACCCGGACCACATGTAGTGGAAGCCGGCCATCGACCCGTCGGCGTTGCTCGGGCACCACCGTCCGCCGCAACTGCTGCTGCCCTGGCCGCCGTCGTAGATGGAGTTGATCCGGTGCGGCGCGTTGAATCCGGAACGCAACGGCATTCCGGCGTCCAGCGCGGCCAGCATGGTGAACATCTTGAAGGTCGAGCCGGCCTGGTACCCGGGCAGGTCGCCGCCGCCGAGCAGCGGTGTCACCGTGTTCGGGTAGTTGCCTTTGACCTTCTCCCGCAGGTTGGGGTTGGAGTGTTGGCCGTTGCCGGTCTGGTCGAGCGAGTAGACCCGGTTGACCGCCATCGCCTTGACCTGTCCGGTGCCGGGTTCGACCGCCACCAGGCCGTGCGCGAACGGGCTGCCGATCGACTCCCGGGAAGTGACCTGTTCCTGGGCGACCTTCTGGATGCCGGGGTCGAGGCTGGTGACGATCCGGTACCCGCCGGTACGCAGGTTGGCCAGCCGCTCGGACGGGCTGTCGCCGAACGCCTTCTGGCTCATCCACCAGGACTTTAGGTAGTCGCAGAAGAAGCCCCAGTCGTTGTGCTCCTGCGGCACCGACACGCACTCGTTCGGCGGGGTGCTCAGGTTGAGTCGGATCGGTTCGGCCTTGGCCTGCTCGGCCGCGACCGGGGAGAGGTAGCCCAGGTCGGCCATCCGGTCGATGACGTAGTTGCGCCGCTCGGTGGCCGCGGCCTGGTCCGATGTCGCCGGATCGTACTCCGACGGTGCCTTGACCAGTCCGGCGATCAGCGCGGCCTCGCTGGCGGTCAGCGCCTTCGGGTGCTTGGAGAAGAAGATCTCCGCGGCGGCGTAGATGCCGTACGCCCGGTGACCGAAGTAGGCGGCGTTGAGGTACCGCTCCAGGATCTCCGGTTTGGACATCTGCTTCTCGAGCTCCATGGCGATCCGGATCTCCCGGATCTTGCGGCCGGGGGTCTGTGCCGTAGCCGCCTGCAGCTCCAGCGGGTTCTGGGCGGTCTGCTGCAGGGCGAGCCGGACGTACTGCATGGTCAGGGTGGAGCCGCCCTGGGACACCCCGCCGGCTTGCTGGTTGGCGACGAAGGCCCGCGCGACGCCCTTCGGGTCGACGCCGGAGTGCTGGTAGAACCGGTTGTCCTCGGAGGCGACGATGGCCTGCTGGATGAACGGCGACATCTCGGTCAGCGGTACGTACTTGCGGTGCTCCTCGTAGAACATCGTCACCAGGGTCTTGCCGTCGGCGGCGTAGACGTATGACGTCTGAGCGGGCTGGGCGTCGCGCAGCTCGCTGGGGATCTGGTCGATCGCCCTGGTGCTGGCGATGACGCCGAGACCGGCGACGGCGGCCATCGGGTACGCGGCGGCGGCGACCACGACACCGGCGATCAGACCGGCCCGGAGCAGTTGGACGAGGCGGCCACTGCGAGCGGGGTGGCGGGTGCGTTTCCTCACGGCCCAAAGCTAAGCCGGACAGCCACAAAAAGTGACCAAAAGGATTAAAACCATAAGACGAATCGTGTCACAAGCGTCACCCTTCGTCGATTTCATCCCGCTCGCCCGGCATGATCGCCACCATGCAGGAGTACGATCTCGGGCACCACGGCGACGTCGAGGCCACCCCCGGCCTGATCGACCTGGCGGTCAACGTCCGCGTCGGCGAACCGCCGCGCTGGCTGACCGAACCGGTCTCTGCCAGCCTGCGCGATCTCGCCCGCTACCCCGACCAGCGGGCCGCTGTCACGGCCGTCGCCGACCGGCACCGCCGGCCCGCCTGCGAGGTGCTGCTCACCGCCGGCGCCGCCCAGGGCTTCGTCCTGATCGCCCAGGCGCTGCGCGACGCCCGCCGCCCAGTAGTGGTGCACCCGCAGTTCACCGAGCCGGAAGCCGCCCTGCGTAACGCCGGGCACCGGGTCGACCGAGTGTTGTTGTCCGCCGACACCGGGTTCACCCTCGACCCCGGCCTCGTCCCGGCCGACGCGGACCTGGTGCTCATCGGCAACCCGACCAACCCGACGTCGGTGCTGCACCCCGCCGAGACGGTCGCCGCGCTCACCCGACCGGGCCGGGTCGTCGTCGTCGACGAGGCGTTCGCCGACACTACCTGCGCCGCCGGCGTACCGGGCGAACCGCAGTCGCTGGCCGACCGGCGCGACCTGCCCGGACTCGTCGTGGTGCGCAGCCTGACCAAGACCTGGGGACTGGCCGGGTTGCGGATCGGCTACCTACTTGGCCCGGAGCCGCTGCTGCGCCGGCTCGCCACCGCGGCGCCGCTGTGGCCGGTCGCCACCCCGGCGCTGGTCGCCGCCGAGGTGTGCGCCAGCCGCCGTGCGGTGGGCGCCGAACGCCGGTTCGCCGCCGCGCTTGCCGCCGAGCGCGCCCACCTGGTCCGGCGGCTCGCCGAACTACCCGGGGTCACCGTGGCCGGCACCCCGGCCAGTGCGTTCGTCCTGATCCACGTCGCCGGCGCGCAGCGGGTTCGGCACCGGCTGCGCGAGCGTGGCTACGCGGTACGCCGCGGCGACACGTTCCCCGGGCTGGGTGTCGACTGGCTGCGGATCGCGGTACGGGACACTGCCACCACCGACGCCTTCGTCTCCGTGTTGTCGACCACCCTGGAGGACTGATGCCCGATGGTCCTGGCGGACTTGTGCCCGATCGCCCGACCGGCTCGCTGATCGAGCAGACCCTGGCGCGGATCCAGCCCGCCGACGGCGACGCGATGACTCAGGCCCGGGCACTGCACGCCCGGCTGACCAAGCCGGCCGGCTCGCTCGGCGCGCTGGAGGAGCTGTCGGTGCGGCTCGCCGGCCTCGCCGCGGCCTGCCCGCCACCGCTGCCCGAGCCCGGCGCGGTGGCCGTCTTCGCCGCCGACCACGGGGTGCACCGGCAACGGGTCACCCCCTGGCCGCAGGAGGTCACCGCGCAGATGGTGGCCAACTTTCTGGCCGGCGGCGCGGTGGTGAACGCCTTCGCCCGGCAGATGGGGGCCAGCGTCACCGTGGTCGACGTGGGCGTGGCCGCGCCGCTGGAGCCCGCCGCCGGGCTGGTGTCGGCCCGGGTACGCCCCGGCACCGCCGACCTGTCCAGCGGGCCGGCGATGACCGTCGACGAGGCCTGTACCGCCGTCGAGGTGGGCATCCGGGTCGCCGGCGACCTGCATGACGGTGGCGCCGCCAGCCTGCTCACCGGGGACATGGGGATCGCCAACACCACCGCGGCGGCGGCCCTGATCGCCGGCTTCACCGGTGCGGCGGCAGCTGATGTCACCGGCCGGGGTACCGGGGTCGACGAGCCGACGTACCAGCGGAAAATGTCCGTGGTGGACGCCGCGCTGCGCCGGCACCGGCCGGACCCGGCCGACCCGGTAGGCGTGCTGGCCGCGCTCGGCGGGCTGGAACACGCAGCGCTCTGCGGCTTCCTGCTCGGTGCCGCCGCCCGGCGGATCCCGGTGATCCTGGACGGGGTCAGCGCGGTGGCCGCCGCGCTGGCCGCAGCGGCCCTGGCCCCGCACGCCACCGCCGCGATGGTCGCCGGGCACCGTTCGGTGGAGCCGGGGGCTACCGTTGGGCTGCGCCAGCTCGGCCTGCACCCATTGGTCGACCTGGAGCTGCGCCTGGGAGAGGGCACCGGCGCCCTGCTCGCCTGGCCGATGATGGTCAGTGCGGTCCGGGTCCTGCACGAGGTGGCCACCTTTGACGCGGCGGGAGTTTCCGAGAAGTGAATCTTTACCCACTGGGGCTGCGGCTGGACGGCCGGCGGGTGCTGGTGGTCGGCGGCGGCGCGGTCGCCACCCGGCGGGTGCCGGCGTTGCTGGACGCCGGAGCCGACGTGCTCGTCGTGTCACCCGAGCTGACCCCGGCTTTGCACGGGCTCGTCACCGCCGGGCGGCTGAGCTGGCGGCAGCGGCGGTTCCAGCCCGGTGACCTGGACGGGGCCTGGCTGGTCCAGGTCGCCGTCGACGACCCGGCGGCGGCGGCCGAAGTCAGCGCTGCCGCCGAGCCCCGGCGGGTGTTCTGCGTTCGGGCCGACGACCGGACCGAGGCGACCGCCTGGACGCCGGCGGTGACCCGGCACGGCCCGGTGACCGTGGCGGTGCTCGGCGGCGGGGACCCGCAGCGGGCGGTCCGGGTCCGGGACGCGATTGACCAGCGGCTGTCCGACGGCACCATCCCGGTCGCTGACCCCGCCGGGGAGGCACCGGCCACCGCCGGCCCCGGCCCGACCGGCCGGGTGGTCCTGGTCGGCGCCGGCCCCGGCGACCCGGAACTGATCACCGTGAAGGGCCGCCGCGCGCTCGCCGAAGCCGACGTGGTGGTCGCCGACCGGCTGGTGCCCGGGCTGCTGTTGGACGAGCTGCCCGCCCGGGTCGAGCTGGTCGACGCCGCGAAGATCCCGTACGGCCCGGCTGCCGCCCAGGAGGAGATCAACCGGATCCTGGTGGACCGGGCCCGGTCCGGATCCACAGTGGTCCGCCTCAAGGGCGGTGACCCGTACGTCTTCGGCCGGGGCGGCGAGGAGTTGCTGGCCTGCGTCGAGGCGGGCGTACCGGTGTCGGTGGTGCCCGGCGTGAGCAGTTCGGTCGCGGCACCCGCCGCCGCCGGTATCCCGGTCACCCACCGGGGGGTGGCCCACGAGTTCACCGTGGTCTCCGGCCACCTGCCGCCGGGGCACCGGCTGTCGCTCGTGGACTGGCCGGCGCTCGCCCGGCTGCGCGGCACCCTGGTGGTGCTGATGGGGCTGAAGAACCTGCCGGCGATCGCCGGGACGCTGCTCGCCAACGGCCGTGGCGCGGACACCCCGGCGGCGGTGGTGCAGGAGGCGACCACCGGTGCCCAGCGGGCGCTGACGTCGACCCTGGGCGCGGTGGCCGGCGAGGCCGCCGCAGCCGGACTGCGGCCGCCGGCCGTGGTGGTCGTCGGCGACGTGGTCGGCACGCTGGACGTGCCGACCGATCGAGCCGACCGGCCGACCGGCCGAGCCGACCGGACCGAGGACTGAGCGGTCCGGCGTGCCGGGGGAGCGGCGCGCCGGACCAGCTGCGGTTTCAGAGCTTGAGCATGTCGTCCAGCAGCAGCGCGCACCGGATCAGCCCCAGATGGCTGTACGCCTGAGGATGGTTGCCCAGCCCGCGTTCGGCGAGCGGATCGTACTGCTCGGGCAGCAGACCGGTCGGGCCGGCGGTGTCGATCATCTGCTCGAACAGCTCCTCGGCGTCACCGCGCCGCCCGGTGCGCAGGTACGCCTCGATCAGCCAGGCGGTGCAGATGTGGAACCCGCCCTCCCGGCCGGGCAACCCGTCATCCCACCGGTAGCGGTAGACCACCGGGCCGCTGCGCAGGTCCGCCTCCACCTTGAGCACGGTGGCGAGGAACCGCGGGTCGTCGTCGGGCAGCAGCCCGGACAACCCGATCCACAGCGAGGAGGCATCCATCTCCTCGTCGCCGTAGGCGACTGTGTACGCGCCGGCCTTGGCATGCCAGCCGTGTTCCAGCACGTTGCGGCCGATCCGGTCGCGTAGCTCGACCCAGTCTGGCCGTTCGCCGCCGCCGTGCCGGCCCGCCATCCGAAGCGCCCGGTCCACCGTCATCCAGCACATGACCTTGGAGAAGACATGGTGCCGGGGAGCGAGCCGGGCCTCCCACAGTCCGTGGTCCGGCTCGTGCCAGCGGCGCTCGACCGCCTGCACCATCGCCTCCAGCACCCGCCACTCGTCATCGTGCACGGAACCACGGGCATCGGCGACCACCGCGAGCAGGTCGGCGATCGGCCCGAACACGTCGAGCTGCAGCTGGTGGTTGGCCAGGTTGCCGACCCGCACCGGGCGGGAACCAGCGTAGCCGGGGAGGGTGTCGATGACCGCCTCCGCGCCCAGCTCCAAACCCTCCACCGTGTAGAGCGGGTGCAACCGCTCCGGGTGGCCGCCGGTGCGCTCGACGCAGCCGTCCACCCAGCGTAGGAACGCCTCGGCCTCGGCCAGCGAGCCGAGGTCGACCAACGCCCGGGCGCTCATCGCCGCGTCCCGCAGCCAGCAGTACCGGTAGTCCCAGTTGCGTACCCCGCCGAGCTCCTCGGGCAGTGAGGTGGTCGCGGCGGCGAGGATCGAGCCGGTCGCCTCGTGGCACAGCCCTCGCAGGGTGAGCGCGCTGCGGGCGACCAGCTCCCGGCCGGTGTTCGGCAGCCGCAGTTGCCGGACCCACTCCCGCCACGGCTGCTCTGCGGTGGACTGGCGGTCCTGCACGGTGACGGTGTGGTGCTCCAGGCTGTGCGAGCCGAACCGCAGTTCCATGGTGAGCATGCCGTCGACAGCAGCCAGGTCGACCAGGGCGCGGGCGGTTTCCCGGCCACCGTCGTCGATGACCTTCCACTCCACCCCGGGGGAGTAGAGGG
Organism: Solwaraspora sp. WMMA2080; assembly: GCF_027497395.1. Taxonomy (GTDB): domain Bacteria; phylum Actinomycetota; class Actinomycetes; order Mycobacteriales; family Micromonosporaceae; genus Micromonospora_E. Next base: position 6,040,760 of record NZ_CP114910.1, read on the forward strand.
CGACCGGCTCGTTGGAACCGAGCACCAGCAGCCCGTCGCCGAGCGGCTGCAACTGCACAGCCACCTGACCGAACTCGGGGCGTGGCGCGAACTCCAGCTGTGCCTGCCCGGTGCCGGTGAGCACCCGGACCAGGGTGGAGTCGGCGCCCGGCAGCACCGTGTCGCCGGCTGAGGACTCGGCTGGCGGGTGGTCCAGCCAGTCGGTGACGGTCAGCCCCGACCAACGGGTCTCCACGGTCATCGTGCCGGGCCGGTAGCGCTGGCCCAGCGGGAACCCGCCGCGGGCCGGTGCGACGGTGAAGTGCCCGGCCGGTGCGCCGCCGAGTAGATCGGCGAAGATCGCCGACGAGTCCGGTTTGGGGTGGCAGAGCCAGGTCACCTTGGCGTCCGGGGTGAGCAGCGCGATGGTCCGGCCGTTGGCCAGCATCGAGTGGCGCTCGATCGGCACCGCGTGCTCGCCGTAGAGCCAGTTGCGCCGGGTCTCCAGCAGGACGCCGAGCACCCGTGCGGCGTCGATCGGCTCGGCCACCCGGAACGGCGCCCGGGTGTCACCGTCGCCGATCTTGATGCCGACGTCCGGACCGTGCAGGTTGGCGAAGGCGCTCTCGTCGGTGATCGAGTCGCCGATGAAGAGCACGCCGCTGGCCGACGTCTGGGTGCGGATCTGGTCCAGGGCGGTGCCCTTGTCGGTGGCGACCACCGACAGTTCGACGACCTCCTTGCCCTGGGTGACGGTGACGTCCGGCCATGCGGCGGGCCCGGTGTTGACCGCCGCGACGACCGCTTCGGTGACCGCCGGATCGGCGCCCCGGGTGTGCACCGCGACGCTGGCCGGCTTGACCTCCAGCCGTACCCCGGGCTGGTCCTTGATCAGCTGCCGTAGCTCCCGCTTGAGCTGGGAGTGCACCTGCAGTTGCTCGGGGGCCAGCCGTTCGACGAAGCCGATGTCGAACTCGGACCCGTGGCTGCCGACCAGATGGACCTCGCTGGGCAGCCGGGACAGCGCGGCGAGGTCGCGCAGCGCTCGGCTGGAGACCACCGCGACGGTGGTCTGCGGCAGCGCGGCCAGCGCCCGCACCGCCGCGACCGACTCCGGTAGCGGTACGGCTCGGGTCGGGTCCTCGACGATCGGTGCGAGGGTGCCGTCGTAGTCGCAGGCCACCAGCAGTATCGGCATCCGGGCGATCCGCCCGATCGCCGCGCGCAGCTCGGGATCGATCTGATCCGCGGCCGCGCGTACGTCCCCGTCAAGGACGGACGTTCTCATTCATTCCTCCGTCTCGGGCACACCGAGTTCTGTGAGGAAGGAGCGGGCCCAGTGGCCGACGTCATGGGTCCGCAGATGGCGCTGCATGATCCGCATCCGCCGCCGGGCCTCGGAACTGTCGACATGCACCGCCCGCAACAACGCGTCCTTGACGCCGTCCGGGTCGTGCGGGTTGCACAGGAACGCTTGACGCAGCTCCGTTGCGGCGCCGGCGAACTCACTGAGCACGAGGGCGCCGCCGGTGTCGGCGCGGGCCGCGACGTACTCCTTGGCCACCAGGTTCATTCCGTCTCGCAGTGGTGTCACCATCATCACATCGGCCGCGCGGTAGAGCGCGGCGAGTTCACTGCGACTGTACGACTGGTGCAGGTAGTGCACGGCGGGCACACCCACCCGGCCGAATTCACCATTAATCCGGCCAACTTCGCGCTCAACCTTGACCCGAAGTGCCTGGTAGTGCTCGACCCGCTCGCGGCTGGGGGTGGCGACCTGCACCATAACCGCGTCCGGAACTGTCAGCTTTCCGTCAGCAAGAAGTTCCCGGAACGCTTTCAGCCTGAGTTCGATCCCCTTGGTGTAGTCGAGCCGGTCCACTCCGAGGATCACCGTCTTCGGATCCCCCAGCTCGGCGCGGATCTGCTTGGCCCGTGCCTCCACCGTCGGGTCGTGGGTCATCCGTTCCATCTCCGGAACGTCGATCGAGATCGGGAAGGCGCCGGCCTTGACCTTACGGCCGTCGACCTGGATCATCTGGCCCTCGTACCGCAGCCCGAGCAGGTGGCGGGCCAGCCGGACGAAATTCTGCGCGGCCAGCCGCTGCTGGAAGCCGACCAGGTCGGCGCCGAGCAGCCCACGCAGGATCTCGGCGCGCTGCGGCATCTGCATGAACAGCTCGATCGGTGGAAACGGGATGTGCAGGAAGAAACCGATCCGCAGGTCCGGGCGGATCTCCCGGAGCATGGCCGGCACCAACTGCAGCTGGTAGTCCTGCACCCACACCGTGGCACCCTCGTCGGCGACCTCCGCAGCCGCCTCGGCGAACCGGGCGTTGACCACCCGGTACGCCTCCCGCCAGCGGCGCTTGAACGCCGGCGTTTCGACGGCGTCGTGATACAGCGGCCAGATGGTGGCGTTGGACTGACCTTCGTAGTACCGTTCCAGCTCTTCCGCGCTCAGCGGGACGGGGTGCAGCCGGATGCCTTCGAGGTCGAAGGGCTCCGGCGCCGCACCTGCGCCACCGGCCCAGCCGACCCAGGTGCCCTGGTGCGCGGCGAGCACCGGGTGCAGGGCGGTCACCAGACCACCGGGGCTGCGCCGCCACTGGCGGCCTTCCGGCGTGGTCACCTCGTCCACCGGCAGGCGGTTGGCGACCACTACGAACGAGCTCCGAACCGTCACGTTCCGTACACCTCCGGTGATTACGGGACCGCCATGAGCGTACTGTGCGGGCCAGACGGGCGGACCCCCGTCCCCCTCTTGGTGCCCAGCTGATCAGGACTTCGAAACCCGGCCGGACGCAATGCGGCAGGTACCACCGGCGGGAACCTCCCAGTCGTCCGGTGGGGTGAGGTGCGGCTGGGGCGTCGGACCTGTCAGGATTGACAACGGCGTACGCACCGATCGGACCGTCGTACCGCGCACGACCGCGTACCGCGTACCACCCGTAGCCGCTCCGGTCGGTGCCGGCGGCCGGTACGCGGGGTCGTGACCTGCCCGTACCGACGGGTCCCACGAGAGTTCTGGAGGTAGGCCGCACCGTGGCCCAGTTCATCTACGTCCTGGAAAAGGCGCGCAAGGCGCACGGCGACAAGGTCGTGCTGGACAACGTGACGCTCAACTTCCTGCCGGGTGCCAAGATCGGTGTGGTCGGCCCGAACGGCGCCGGCAAGTCCAGCCTGCTGAAGATCATGGCGGGCATGGACCGGCCGAGCAACGGCGATGCCCGGCTGATGCCCGGCTACACCGTCGGCATGCTCGCCCAGGAACCGCCGCTCAACGACGCGAAGACGGTGCTCGGCAACATCGAGGAGGCGGTCGCCGAGACCAAGGCGAAGCTGGAGCGGTTCAACAAGATCGCCGAGCAGATGGCGACCGACTACTCCGACGAGCTGATGACCGAGATGGGTCAGCTGCAGGAGGATCTGGACCACGCCGACGCTTGGGACATCGACTCCAAGCTCGAACTCGCGATGGACGCGCTGCGCTGTCCGCCGCCGGACGCCGAGGTGACCCAGCTCTCCGGCGGTGAACGCCGCCGCGTCGCGCTGTGCAAACTGTTGCTGGAGGCGCCGGACCTGCTGCTGCTCGACGAGCCCACCAACCACCTGGACGCGGAGAGCGTGCACTGGCTGGAGCAGCACTTGGCCAAGTACGCCGGCACCGTGATGGCGATCACCCACGACCGCTACTTCCTGGACAACGTCGCCAACTGGATCCTCGAGCTGGACCGTGGCCGGACCTATCCGTACGAGGGCAACTACTCGACGTACCTGGAGAAGAAGGCCGCCCGGTTGGCGGTCGAGGGTCGTCGCGACGCCAAGCTGAAGAAGCGCCTCGGCGAGGAGCTGGAATGGGTCCGGTCCAACGCGAAGGCACGCCAGACCAAGTCCCGGGCCCGGCTGGACCGCTACGAGGAGATGGCCAGCGAAGCGGAGAAGACCCGCAAGCTGGACTTCGAGGAAATTCAGATCCCGCCGGGGCCGCGGCTGGGCAACACCGTCATCGAGGCGGTGAACCTGAAGAAGGGCTTCGGCGACCGGGTCCTCATCGACGACCTGAGCTTCTCGCTGCCGCGCAACGGAATCGTCGGCATCATCGGCCCGAACGGCGTCGGTAAGACCACGCTGTTCAAGACGATCGTCGGGCTGGAGCAGCCGGACAGCGGCCAGGTCCGGGTCGGCGAGACCGTGGAGCTGTCGTACGTCGACCAGAACCGTTCCGGCCTGGACAGCAGCAAGACGGTCTGGGAGGTGGTCTCCGACGGGCTGGACCACCTGATGGTCGGCAAGGTGGAGATGCCGTCCCGGGCGTACGTGGCCGCGTTCGGCTTCAAGGGACCGGATCAGCAGAAGCCGACCAAGGTGCTGTCCGGTGGTGAACGTAACCGGCTCAACCTGGCGCTCACCCTGAAGATCGGTGGGAACGTCATCCTGCTCGACGAGCCGACCAACGACCTCGACGTGGAGACGCTGTCCAGCCTGGAGAACGCGTTGCTGGAGTTCCCGGGGTGCGCCGTGGTCATCTCCCACGACCGGATGTTCCTGGACCGGGTCGCCACGCACATCCTGGCCTGGGAGGGCGACGACACCAACCCCGCGAAGTGGTTCTGGTTCGAGGGCAACTTCGAGGCGTACGAGAAGAACAAGATCGACCGGCTCGGCGCGGAAGCGGCCCGACCGCACCGGGTGACCTACCGCAAGCTGACCCGTGACTGATGCGGCACTGGCCGGGGCCTCGTCGACGACCGGCGAGGTTCCGGCCGCCGGCGGTGGCCGGCGCTACACGTTTCACGCTGCGCTGCGCTGGTCCGATCTCGACGCGTACGGGCATGTCAACAACGCCCGGTTCCTGACGCTGTACGAGGAGGCCCGGGTCGCGTTGATGTTCTCCGGCGGGCGGGCCTGGGGCATCGGTTCGTTCGCCGACGGGGTGCTGATTCACCGGCACGAGGTCGACTACCTGCGCCCGGTCGACTACCGGATGGGCCGGTCGACTGCCGACCAGGCACCGACCGTCCGAATCGAGCTCTGGATCGAACAGGTCCGTCCGTCGCGGTTCACGGTCGCCTACGAGATGTTCGACGGCGATCTGCTGGTCAGCCGGGCCCGTTCGGTGCTGGTGCCGTTCGACCTGGAGCGGGGGCGGCCACGTCGGCTGACCGAGGCGGAGCGGGCCTTCCTGCTGCCGTACGTCCGACCGGCCGATGCCGCCGAGGCATGATGGCCGGCCGTGCACCCCGGGCTGACCCGGCGTCGGCCGGTCACCGGCTGACCGGGCTGACCGACGCCGGCGCGTTCCTGGCCCGGCTGGTCCGGCTGGACCCCGACGCGCCGGTCCGGCTGCGGTCGGCCGGCCGGGACCGCACCGAGCTCTGGGCCCGCCTGCCGTGGGCGGTCCTGGTGCAGCGGACCGTCTCGGGGCCCGGCCCGGGGGACGCCACGGTGTCCGCTGCGGAGTTGCTGGCCCGGCTGACGGCGGTCTCCACCGGGTTGCCGCCGCGCCGGGACAGCGCGTGGCGGTGGCCGTTGCCGCCCGGCCCGGCGCGGGCCGTCGAGGTGGTGCCAGCGGCCGATCTGCGCCGGGTCGCGGTGGCGGCGGCCGGCACCTTGCGAGCCGCCGAGACGCAGGGCGTCGGTGGACGGGCGGTGGGCCAGCGGGCGGTACGGGACGCCCTGCTCGACCACGTGGCCGTGGTGGTGACCGACGACGGTCCGACCGGCGAGCGGATCGAGATCCGCCAAGGGCTGGTGCAGGCGGTGGCCCGGATGGGCTTTCTCGGCACGACCGAGGGGCCGGTCGGTCGGCCGGAGCCGGTCGACTGTCAGGACCGGACCGACCTGTCGGGCCGCCCCGTGGATCAACCGCAATCGGTGGTACGGGTCAGGACAGTAGGTAATTGGGTAGCACTTGATGCGCCGTTCGGGGTTGCCTGGACACAAAGAGCTAATAATCTTGCGCTCATGCCGACGATCACTCAGCCGAAAGTATGATGCTACCTCATCCCTCTGGTTCGGGGGGTTCGTTGGGGGGGTGTCTAGGAACGGCTATCCGGGTACCGTCGGGCCTCGGATCCGACGCAACGTAGGCACCCGGATCCGCTGGGGAGTGAGGTGCGGATAATGCCATGGTGGTCGTGGCGCTCCGGTCACGCAGATGGCGGTGAGCCGGATACCCGAAGCAGGACCGGAGTGGACGGCGGTGTCCGACTTGGACCGCCCGCGCCACGAACGCCGGAGCAGGCGCCCCGGTCGTCGACCGAACTCGGGCCGACCAGACCTGCGGGGCCGTCCTGCCCGATGCCGTCGCCGGCAGCGGGCAAGGAGCTCTCGCCGCAGGTGGTGCCGGTGACCCTCCGTCGGATCGGCACCGCATTGGACATGTTGGACATTCGGTATCTCGCGGACGGTGATGGCAGCCTGCTGGCGATGTGGGAGCGGCACGCCGTCCTGTTCACCCTCGAAGGGCCGGAGGACGAGATCCTGGTGGTCCGCGCCCGACCGCACTCCACCGTGCCGCCCGACTGGGCAGACCGTGCCTACCGGGTGGTCAACGAGTGGAACCACACCAGACGGTTCTGCAAGGCGTACGTCGGCGACCCTACCGACCGGAGTCAGCTGCCCATCTACGCCGAGCTGCAGGTCCCACTCGCAGCCGGAGCCAACGACGCGCTGCTGGTCGAGCTGCTGGACTGTGGAGCGGCCGTAGCGACCAGTTTCGTCGACTGGCTGCACGACGAGGGTGCCCTGCTCTGACGGCCGGTCAGCCGCTGGCCAGGTCGCGCCGGGGCGGTTCGGTCGGGTCCATCTCGTTGACCATGAAGTAGGCGGCCCGCTCCAGGTAGTCCCAGAGCATCCCGGCGAGCTCCGGATGCAGGTCCAGCCGGTCGACCGCCCGCCGCATGTGGGTCAACCAGGCGTCCCGCTCCGCCGGACCGATCCGGAACGGTGCGTGCCGCATCCGCAGCCGGGGGTGCCCACGCTGCTCGGAGTACGTGCCGGGGCCACCCCAGTACTGCATCAGGAACAGGGTCAGTCGTTCCGCAGCCGGCCCCAGATCCTGCTCCGGGTACATCGGGCGGAGCAGCGGATCGGTGGCGACACCGGCGTAGAACTCGTCAACGAGCCGGCGGAAGGCAGGCTCGCCGCCGATGGCGGCGAAGAAGGTCGGGGTGGGACCGCCGGCTGCGGGCGTCGCGCCGGCCGGGCCGTTGGCAGGATCTGACGCTGTCACCACTCCATCCTGCCAGCCGGTGCGCAACCGGCCGGTGCCCGGTGCCCGGTGCGGTGTACCAGCGTCGCTCAGGCGCTGCCGACCTCGTCGGACTGCTGCGCGTCACGGGCCTGCGGTACGGGGCTGCCGTTGCTGGCCGCCGGGTTGGCGGCGGGGCCGGTGGCGGAAGTATCCGGCGTGCCAGCGGTCGCTGTGCCGGGTCTACCGCCGGTCGAGGCACCGGGGGCGGCTGCGACGGCGGCGATCGCCGCGTCGAAGCGCTCCTCGGCCGGCCACCGCAGCAGCGCCAGGGAGATCACCACCGCGCCGGTGAGGCTCCACAACCCGACCACGGTCGGGATGTCGAACCGGTCGGCGAGCAGACCGGTGACCAGCACCGCAGCTCCCTGGCCGACCTGGATGCCGGTAGCGATCACGCCGAACGCGCGGGCCCGGTAACCATGCGGTAACGCCTGGACGAACAGCCCGTTGGTCACCGGCAGTAGGCCGGCCACCGCGAAGCCGCAGACCCCGGCGAGGATCGCCACCACCGGCGGCGAGGGGTCGAGCAGGGTGGGGACCAGCGCCAGCGGAGCGATCACCGCGAACGGTCGGATCAGTCTGCGCCGACGCCCCGGACGGACCAGCCGGCCGATCAGCAGGCCGCCGACGATGTAGCCGGTCGGGCTCGCCGCCATGATCATCGCCTGGGCGAGACCCCGCTCGGAGTCGGAAACCCCCGGCTCGGCCGCCCAGGCGGCGGCCAACCCCTCCGGCACGATGGCGAACAGCGGGACCGTCCAGACCAGGATCGCAATGGCCCGCAGCACGTCGGTACGCCACACCAACTGGAAGCCCTCGGCGGTTTCGCGGAGCAGATGCTGGCGGCGGTCCGGGGCGGTGGCCGCCGGACGGGCCCGGACCCCGAGCCGGATCACCAGGGCCGAGACGGCGAAGGTGGTGGCATTCAACAGCAACGCAGCCCGTGGGTTGACGGAGGCGATCGCCGCGCCGGCGACGTAGCCGCCGACCTGGGCGAGCTGGCCGGTACTGGCGATCAGCGACAGCCCCACGATCAGCCGGTCACCGGTCAGCACGGTCGGCATCAGCGCGGACCGGGCGGCCTGGTTCGGCGGATTCGCCAGTGTGGTGCAGAACAGCAGGCTGATCATCGCCCAGACCGGCAGGCCGGGGGTGGCGACCACGGCGATCAGGGCCATCCGGATCAGATCGGTGGTCATCATCACCCGGTGGTACGGGTGCCGCTCGGCGACCGTGGTGAGCAGCGGACCACCGATCAACCAGGGCAGGAAGCTGACCGCGAAGGCGGCGGCCGACAGGGCCACCGACTCCGTCTCCCGGTAGACCAGGACGGTGACCGCTGCCTTCGCGATGTAGTCGCCGATCCAGGACAGCGCCACCGAGACGAAGAGAAAGCGGAACTCATCCGCCGCGAACACCTCGCGGAAGGTCGCCGGACTCCCGGCGGTTTGTGCCTCGTCGGACACGGACGGCGCCTCCATCGTTCTCGGCGGCACCCGCTCGTGGCGGGTACTACCGGGGAACGTCCCGGACGTACGGCTGAGCGAAGTGGTGGTGACACTCCGATGACACTCGTCCCGGATCATGCCCGATCGGGTGACATCTGGCTAGTGTGAACGGCTAGTTTGTCGTCACTCCGACTAAACATTCGGATGACAACCAGTTCGCCATACGGTGCATAGCCCCTGCTAGTCGGCCGAGGCGGGCGCGTCGTCCCGGCACTCGGACGCGTCGTCCCGGTGACCGGTCAAGTCGTTCCGCCCTGGCCGGGCTCCTCCTGCCCACCTCCCGACCCACGGGCGACGAACATCCGCCCGGCCACGATCTGTGCCGAGATCCCGGAGGTGTGCAGTGCCGCGGCCAGTTGACGGCGCAACTCGCGGCCCACCACGAACTGCCCCTCGGCGGTGGTCTTGGCGACCGTACGGATCACCGCGCCGTCGACCGTGACCTGCTCGACGCCGAGCACGTCCGGCGGCTCCACGAAGTGGCCGGCCATATTCCCATCGGCGGCCACCCCAAGGGCGGCGGTACGCAGCACCGCAGCGGCCTGCTCGGTGTCGGCGAAGCCGACCGGCATGTCGACCACCACCATGGCCCAGCCCTGGCTCTTGTTGCCGACCCGGATGATCTCCCCGTTGCGGATGTACCAGAGCACGCCCCGGGCGTCCCGGACCGTGGTGATCCGCAGACCCACCGCCTCGACCACGCCGGTCGCCTCGCCAAGGTCGACAATGTCGCCGACGCCGTACTGATCCTCCAGCAGCATGAACAGCCCGGCGAGCAGGTCCTTCACCAGCGTCTGCGCCCCGAAACCCAGCGCGATGCCGGCGATGCCGGCGCTGGCCAGCAGCGGGGCCAGGTTGAAGCTCAGCTCACCCAGCACCAGCAGTACGGCGATCCCGAACACGGTCGCGCTCACCGTGCTGCGCAGCACCGAGCCGATCGCCTCGGCGCGTTGCCGCCGCCGTTCCGGCATCACCACCGGCCCGGCCGGCGGGGTCCGTTCCCGCAACGGCCGCAGGATGGTCGGCCCGGCGACCGTCGAGGTACTGGTCACCAGCCGGCGGATGGCCCGGTGCAGCAGGTACCGCAGTACCACCGCGACCGCGATGATCAGCACGATCCGCAGGGGTTTGACCAGCAGCCAGAAGCTCCCCTCCGCCAGCCACGGCAGCCCGGTCCAGTCGAGCACCTGACTGCAGACCGGGTCGTCGTCGGGGCACACCGGGCTCACCGAGGGCTGCGGCTCCGGTTGAGCCCACTGGTACGGCGGGTCGGTTGCCGGGTCGGGAGGCTCGGGGTCAGCGGGGGCGGGCGATCGTGCGGTCACCGTCAATTCGTACCGTACCGCCCTGCCCGGTCGGCGGCCGACCCGCACTGTCGGCCTGACCAGGTGGAACACCACAGCGACCGGCCATCGGCCGAACGCCCGAGGGGTCAGGCCCGAATAGTACGTGCATTCGGGTCATCAATCGGGGACTATTGGCGCACGGGCGCTGGCGATTCGCCAGCGCCGGTCGCGGTCCGACCTTCGGTCCGCGTCGAGTCGCAGTCGGCACTAGGAGCGGGTGGGAACACAACCGAGAGGGTGAGCGGGATGCCTGACATACGACCCACGGTGGGCTCCGGTTCGTTGGTGCTCAACGCGACGTATGAGCCGCTGTGTGTCGTATCCGTACGCCGGGCCGCGATCCTGGTCCTGTCCGCCAAGGCGGTCTGCGTCGCCGACGGCGAGGGCATGCTGCACAGCGCCCGGCACTGCCTGCCGGTGCCGTCGGTGGTACGGCTCACCCGCTACGTACGGGTGCCCTACCGGACCCACGTCGGACTTTCCCGCCGGGCCATCTTCGCCCGCGACGGCTGGCGGTGCGCGTACTGCCGGGGTCCGGCGGAGACCATCGACCATGTCTTTCCCCGCAGCCGTGGTGGCCGGCACATCTGGGAGAACGTCGTCGCCGCCTGCGCCCGCTGCAACCACAGCAAGGGCGACCGGACCCCGGCCGAGCTGGGGTGGCGGCTGCCATCCCCGCCGGCCGCCCCGAAGGGCACCGCCTGGCGGGTGCTCGGGCACCGTGCGCCGGATCCGCGCTGGGCCGACTGGCTCGACCTGTCGTCCGAAGCCGTCGCCTGAGCCGGTGCGGGCCGGCTCAGGCCGCTGTTGGCGGCTGCGGGCCGGTACGGGCGGCTGCGCAGGTCAGCCGTTCTGGGTGCCGACCAGTGACGCGAAGACGACGACGTTGTCCGCGTACCCGGTGGCGCCGCCGACCCACTGACCACCGCAGGTGATCAGACGCAGCCCCGGGTGGCTGAAGTCGTCGTACACCCGGTCCGCCGGCAGCGACGACTTGTCGAACTGCTCGACCGAGGTGACCTCGAACAGCGCCACTGACCGGTCCATCCGGCGGACCTGGATCTGCGCGCCCGGGTGCAGCGTGGCGGCCCGGTGGAACACCGACGGCCCGGTACTGGTGTCGACGTGGCCGACGATGACCGCCGAGCCGTTCTCGCCCGGCGTCGGGCTCGCCACGTACCAGCCGGCCTCGTTGTGCCGGTTCAGCTCGGGCACCGCGATCGTGCCGTCCTCAGCCAGCCCGACATCGTGCACGGCGGCCTGCAGGTTCAGTGCCGGGATGGCGAGGCTGACCGGGTCGCTGGCGCCCAGCGGCGGGTGCGTCTCGGGCGTCGCGCGGTGTGCTCCGGGCAGCCACTGCCCGAGCGGGGTGCCGGTCACCCGTTCGAAGCCGAACCCGGCGACAAAGACGCCTGCCACGATCAGCACCAGCGCGACCGGGCTCCACCGCGACGGCACGTCCGGTCGTCCCCGGTAGCCGCCCAGCGCGGCCCGCCGGTCGGCAGCCGAGGGCACCCGGCGTCGACCCGGACGCAGCGACCCGAACCCGGGCCAGCCCCGCCGTTGCCGGGGTTGGCCGTGCGGTGGACGACGGCCGGCGGCGGATCCGTTGCCGCCGCCGCGTCCGGCGGCACCCGGCACCGCCGCCACCCCGCGCAGCGGGGCACGGGCCACCCCTCGGACGGTGCCGGGGCTCGCCGGGTACGCCGTCGGGCGGTTCGCCGCCCCGTCCGTCGTCTGATCCGCCGGCTCATCCGGTCTTGTCGGCCTCGGCTGACCGTAGGTCGACACCCGGGGTGCCACCGTGTGCGCCGTGGTACCGGCCGCCGTGACCTGGGTCAGGAACGGGAGCAGCCAGCCCCCCGGACGGCCGCCGGCCGGTGTGGGACGGACCACCTGCCTGCCCGCTGGTCACGCGCCGGAGTCGGCGCGTCGGCGGCGCATCGCGAGCAGCCCGATCCCGGCACCCAGCCCGATCGCGGCGATGCCGCCGACCAGCAAGGCCGAGCCGCCGGAACCGGTGCTGGCCGACGCGGTGCCGCCGCCACCGGCGTCCGGCCCCCGGGTCGGGTGGGCGGTGCCGGTCACGGTCAGGGTGGTCGTCGCCGTGTTCCCGTTCTGACACTGCAGGTCGACCGGGTAGCGCCCAGGCCGCTTGCTGCTGGGCACGGTCACCTGACCGGTCAGCACGTCCTGGTCCGGCATCACGATCACCCGGCCGAACGCGTCCGACTCGACCGTCGCCTGGCTGGTGTTGTCGTCGCCGCAGCTGGCCCGGACGGTCACCCGGCCACCGGCCTGCACGGTGCTCGGATCGGCCTCCACGTAGGTGCTGCCCGCATGCGCCGGCGACGCGTCGACCCCGGCCGCCACCGTGCCGATCAGCACGGCGGCGGCGAGCCCGGCCAGCGTCCGGACCGGATTGCTCACTCTGCGCATGATCTCCCCCCGACTGTGCCCCGGCCGGCCGTGTCTGCCCCGTCGCCGCTGCGGCCGGCCCGGCCGTGCCGGCACCGTCGGCGCGACCGGTGTGCCGCACCGACGTTCGGAGCCTGCTGGCCCGACTTCCCGTCCCGGTGCCGGCTATGCCTCCCACCTCCGGGTGATCCCGCACCGGGATGACGCGTCAACGGGTGACCTGCCAGGATCGGTCAATGTCGCAGATCCATGATCTGACCGCGTTGGAGCAGGCCGTCGCGATCCGCCGGGGCGAGTTGAGTGGCATTGAGATCGTCGAGCACTACCTGGCCCGGATCGACGCCCACTCGGACACGGTGGGGGCGTTCGTCACGGTCACCGCGGAGCACGCCCGGGAACAGGCCCTCGCCCTCGGCCGGGTCGCGCCCGGCATCCGGTCCCGGCAGCACCCCGGCCCGCTGTACGGCGTACCGGTGGCGATCAAGGACCTCACCCTCACGGCCGGGGTCCGGACCACCTTCGGCTCGGCGGCGTTCGCCGACTACGTGCCGAGCGTCGACGCGGACGTGGTCCGCCTGCTGCGTGCCGCCGGCACCGTCAGCCTCGGCAAGACCACCGCCGCCGAGCTGGGCTGTTCGCTCTACACCGAAGGGGAGGTGGCGCCGCCGGCGCGTAACCCGTGGGACCTGGCATGCACCGCCGGCGGCTCCAGCGGGGGAGCGGCGGCGGCGGTGGCCGCCGGGCTGGTGCCGTTCGCGCAGGGCTCGGACGGCGGCGGTTCGTGCCGAATCCCGGCCGCCCTCTGCGGTTTGGTCGGCTACAAGCCCACCCGGGGGGTCGTCTCCGGCGGCCCGCTCGGTGCCGGCGGGTTCGGTCTGCCCAGCCACGGACCGATCGCCCGGACCGTCGCCGACGCTGCCGCGATGCTCGACGCGATCGCGGTGCCGGTGCCCGGTGAGCCGTACCTGGCACCGCCACCGCCGCCCGGCGGCTATCTGGCGGCGGCCCGTCGCGCGGACCCCGGCCGGCTGCGGATCGGCCGGTTCACCACCCCGATGCTCGCCGACGAACCGGTGCATCCGGACTGCCTGGCAGCGGTGGACACGGCGGCCGCGCTGCTCGCCGACGCCGGCCACGAGGTGGTCGACGTCCCGGCGCCGCTCGGCCCGGACCTGTGGCCGCTGTTCGAGACCGTCTGGTACGTGCTCGCGCTGGCCCCGGTGCCACCGGAACGAGAGGCGCGGCTGCTGCCGTTGACCCGGCTGCTACGCCGCCGGGGCAACGCGATCAGCGCCGCGACGCTGGTCGCCACCCTGGCCGAGCTGCAGGTCCAGGTACGCCGGGCGATGCACGCGGTGGTCGGGCTGGACCTGCTGCTGTGCCCGACGTTGAGCGCTCCGCAGGCCCCGGTCGGCTGGTTCACCGAAACGGGTGACCCGGCCGAGGACTTCGACCGGCAGCGGCGCTTCTCGCCGTACTGTGCGGTGTTCAACGTCACTGGGCAACCGTCGGTGTCCGTCCCGGTGGCGCAGAGTACGGCCGGGCAGCCGGTGGGGGTTCTGCTGACCGGCCGCGGTGGCGCGGACGCCACCGTACTGGCCGCGGCCGCTCAGCTGGAGGAGCGGACCGGCTGGCCCGGTCGGCACCCGGAGATCTGGCGGGCCGGGCCCTCCGCTACCGTGAAGGCGTCTGAGCCGGAACGGGCTGGCGGTGTGGCCAGGTCCACCACTCCAGACATCCGCTGAGTCCCTTGAACCGATGCCGGGGGGCGTTGAGATTGTCTGTTACCAACACGGTGCTCTTCTTCGTCGTGATCCCGGCGGTCATCGTGCTCGTGGTGGCCGGTCTGGCGATGATCGGCGGGCGTGGCGGCGCGGACCGCCGCTACCGGCCCGGCCGGCAGTTCGACTTCAGCCCGGTCTGGTACGTCTCGTCAGGCGACCGGTCGACCGGGACCCCGGCGGCGGCGCTGCCGGCCGGCACCGAGCCGACGGCGATCGAGTCGACCAACCTCGGCGGCGGGCAGCCGCGTCCGGGCGCGACGGGAGGCGCAAGTGACCGTTGGTGAGCAGGCCCACGAGCAGTCCAGCGAGTCCACCCGGACGAGCGCTACCCTGCCGGGGCCGTTCGGCACCCGGCAGCTGCTCCGGCTCGACGAGGCGTTGCGGCTGGCCGACTCGGCCACCGGACTGGCGTTCAGCATCTACGTCGGCGAGCTGGAGGAGCCGACCCGGGAGTACGCGGTGACGCTGCACCGGCAGCTCACCGACCCGGACGACGCGGTGCTCATCGCCGTGTCGCCGAATCAGCGGGTGCTGGAGGTCGTTACCGGCGCCGAGGCCCGTAAGCGGATCCCGGACCGGGACGCGAAGCTCGCCGCGCTGTCCATGGTGGCGTCTTTCGGCGGCGGTGACCTCGCCGGCGGCCTGGTCAGCGGGATCGACCAGCTGGCGTCCCGGGCCGGCCGCGCCTGACGGACCCGGCCTTACCGGATCTCCCAGTCACCGTCGCCTGGTCAGGGGACCAGCACGGCGCGGCCGTGGATCTTCCCGTCCCGCAACTGCTGGTACGCCTGCACCGCCTCGGCCAGCGGGAAGGTCTGCACCTCGGCGCGGAGCAGACCCTGGCGACCGAGGGCGATCACCTCGGACAGCTCGGCGAGGGTGCCCCAGAACGGGATGACCGCGCTGGTCTCCATCGGCACCGGCGGCGGGCCTTCGACGGTCGCCGCGATCCGCAGCGTGCCGCCGCCCAGGCCGACCATCGTCAGGTGACCGCCGGTGGACACCACCTGCCGGGCGGTGTCCAGGGTGGCGTCCACGCAGACGAAGTCGAGCACCACGTCGGCGCCGTCCGGGGCCGGGCCGGTGAGCTCACGGATCTGGTCGACCGCCGCCGGACCGGCCTGCACGGTGTGGTGTGCGCCCATCCGTTTGGCCAGCCGCAGCGCGGCGTCGCTGGTGTCCACCGCGATGATCGTGACGGCGGTGGTCACCGCCAGGATCTGCACCGCCATGTGGCCGAGGCCGCCGACACCGATCACCACCGCGTGGGTGCCGGGCCGCAGCGCGTCCCGGCTGAGGGAGATCGCGTGGTACGGGGTGAGCCCAGCGTCGGTCAGTGGTGCCGCCTGCACCGGATCCAGCCCGTGCAGCGGCAGCAGCCGGTCCGCCGGCACCACCACGTGGTCGGCGAGCCCGCCGTCGCGGCTGATGCCGACCCCGCCGACCGTTACGGTGCGGCACTGGTTCTCCAGCCCGCGCAGGCAGGCCCGGCAGCGCCCGCAGCCGATGATCCCGTACACCGCCGCGGTGTCCCCTTCGGCCCATCCGGTGACCCCCGGACCGAGCTGGGCGACCCGGCCGGCGATCTCGTGGCCGATTGTCATCGGGGTCGGGAAGACCCCGGCGGGCGCGTCGAGGATGTGCAGGTCCGAGTGACAGGCGCCGACCGCCGCCGTGGCCAGCAGGATCTCGCCGGGGCCGGGCTCCGGTGTCGGCACGTCGACGAGTTCGAGGGTGCCGGGCGCGGTGAGTTGGATGGCACGCATGCCCTCAGCGTCGGCCAGGTTCGCGCTTCGCGTCCGCCGAACCGCCCCGGATCACCCACTGCGGCTGAGCCGCCGCACGCGGAGGTACGGCCGGCAGCCAGCGACGCGCTCGGGCTTGCTTCGGGGGACCCGATGGCCTTCCGGGGACGTGATGCCGCAGGTGCATCTTGATGCATCTCTGGCATCAAGCTCGACCGGTACTCCCGGCCCGGCGGGGTGACACTGCGTCCAAGCTTCCTCGCTTCTGGTTGGTCGCCGCTGCATGCAGCCCGGCCCACGTCCGGCCGGGCACGCCACGTTACATCGACAGGGCTCGGTTCCGGATCGGCGGACCCCTTTCGGGAAGTCCTCCAGGAGTGTTGACCTTGGTGGGAGTCGTGTTGGCGGCGCTGGGTGGGTGGTGTGTCGGCTTCTTCACGTTCCGGTTGAAGCAGCGGTGGTGTCCGAGGTGCGGGCAGATCTTGCGGTGTCCGGAGTGCGCACCTCGGCATTCGATGCGGTTCAGCCCGACCGGGCCGTCCAGTCTGACTGGTGCGGTCGGTGCCGGTTCGGCTGCCGCTGTGGGTCGGGCGGCGGTGGATGCTACCCGGGTCAACCGGGGCCGGTGGTCGCGGTGATGGAACAACTGCGGGAGCTGGGCGGGTGCGGTTGTCAAGTGGTCGAGCGGATGACCGGGGCGGCGTTCGACCTGCCCGACGTCACGGCGACGGAGTTGTTCGACCGGTTCCTGGTGTGGACGTGGCGGCCATGCTGACCGTACGGGCCGCCACGGCCGCCGACGTCGAACCCCTGGCCGAGTTGTTGGCGCAGTCGTGTGTGCTGGATCCGGTGGTGTCCTGGCTGATCAATGATCACGCGCTGCGGTATCTGACGATGCACCGGTTCTTCTCCGCCGAGGTGGAGTTCGGCGTCCGGCATGGCATCGTCGACGTCGTCGGCCACTGCGACGCCGGTGGCGATCTGGTATCCGCACCCGTTCGACCGGCTGCTCGGTGCGGAGCATCAGCGGCGCAGATTGCGGGCCTGCGGTGACCGGCACGGCCCGTACGCGCACTACACGCTCACCTCCGGCCGCCTGGAAGCGACTGGCCGGCACCACCATCTGGCATGCCGGCGGTGGTAGAGGCGAGCAGCCCACGCTCCCAGGCCTTCTACCTGCGCCACGGCTACCGGATCGTACGGGTCGCGCACCTGCCGGCCGGCGGCCCGCCGCTGTGGGCGATGCGCCGGGGCGGCGCACCACCAGACCAGCCACCCATGGCCGCCGCCCTGCGCGTCGGCTGAGCCGGGGGACCGGAGAGCCGCGTCGAGGTGAGGCTGAGACACCTTGAATCTGCGTCTTAGGGTGTCTCAGCCTCACCTCGATGGCGGCTGGCGCGGGAGTCACTCAGCGGGCGGCGGCCGTGTCGGTCGCCCGTGCGGTCAACGCCCGGACCACCCCGTCGCGGCCCTCAGCGACCAGCCGGCGCAGCGGAGCCGGGTGACCGTCGCCGGCCAGCCATTCGTCCGTTGCCGCGACGGTCTCCTCGGAGACCAGGTACGCCGGGTATGCGAGCGTGACGAACTCCTGCGCCGGCTCGCTGTCCCGGGTGGCCCAGATCCGGCCCACCACGTCGAAGTACGCCGTCCGGTACGGCTCGGTCAGCTCCACCTGCGTCGAGTGCTGGAAGCCTTGCAGCAACGCCCGGTGCTGCCAGTTCGGCAGGCTGTCCGGCCCGGTCAGCTTGGCCCAGACGGCGGCCTTGTTGGCCGGGTCCGGCAGCAGGGCGCGGGCCAGCGCCGCCTCCCGCTCACCGCTGGCGGTCCGGTCCCGGGCCAGCTCCGCGTCGATCTGCTCGCCGGTGGCGGCACCGTTGGCGGCCAGCGACTGCAGCACCGTCCAGCGCAGCTCGGTGTCGATGGTCAGCCCCGGCACCACGTCTGCCCCGTCGAGCCAGCCACGCAGCACCGCCAGGTCGCCGTCGGAGCGGGCCGCCGTGGCGTAGCTGCGCGCCCAGGCCAGCTGGAAGCCGCTGCCGGGCTCCGCCGCCTGCAGCGCGGTCCGGGCGGTACGGGCCAGGTCGGCCCAGCCCTGCGCCGCCCAGCCCGGCTCGGCGTAGAACGTCAGGGTGTTGGTGGCCTGCCGCAGGGTCGCGGTCACCAGGTTGATGTCGGTCTCGTTGGGCAGCCCGGTGAGCACCAGGGCGACGTAGTCGCGTGCGGCGAGCTCCCCGTCCCGGACCATGTCCCAGGCCGCCGCCCAGCACAGCGCCCGCGCCAGCGACGACTCGAACGCGCTGATGTGCTGCACCACGTTGGCCATCGACGCCGGGTCGAGCCGTAGCTTGGTGTAGCTCAGGTCGTCGTCGTTGAGCAGCAGCACGTCGGCGGCGGGCAGCCCGGTCAGCCCGGTCAGCTCGGTGCGCTCACCGCTGATGTCGACCTCGACCCGGTGCCGGCGGACCAGCCGGCCGGCGGTCAGGTCGTAGAGGCCGACCCCGATCCGGTGGGTACGCAGCGTCGGGTGCCCGGCCGGTGCCTCCTGAAGCACCGTGACCTGCTGGTAGGTGCCGTCCGGGCCGACCGACAGCTCCGGCCGCAGCGTGTTGACCTGGGCGGTCTCCAACCACTGGGCGGCGAATTTGCGCAGCTCCCGGCCGGAGGCGGCCTCCAGCTCGGAGAGCAGGTCGTCGAAGGTGGCGTTGCCCCAGGCGTGCCGCTGGAAATAGGTGCGCAGACCGGCGAGGAAGGGCTCCAGACCGACGTACGCGACGAGCTGCTTGAGCACGCTGGCGCCCTTGGCGTACGTGATGCCGTCGAAGTTGACCTCGACCGCCTCCAGGTCCGGCATCTCGCAGTAGACCGGATGGGTGGAGGAGAGCTGGTCCTGCCGGTAGCCCCAGTTCTTGCGGACCGACAGGAAGGTGGTCCAGGCGTCGGTGAACCGGGTCGCCTCCGAGTTGCACCAGTGGCTGGCCCATTCGGCGAACGACTCGTTCAACCACAGGTCGTTCCACCAGCGCATGGTCACCAGGTTGCCGAACCACATGTGGGCAAGCTCGTGCAGCACGGTGTTGGCCCGCTGCTCGTACTCGAAATCGGTCACCTGGGAACGGAAGATGTAGTGCGCCTCGGCGTGGGTGACCGCGCCGAAGTTCTCCATCGCACCGGCGTTGAAGTCCGGCACCCAGATCTGGTCGTACTTGGGCAGCGGGTAGCGGACCCCGAACTGGGCCTGGAAGAAGTCGAAACCCTGCGCGGTGATCAGGTGCAGGTCGTCGACGTCGAGGTGCTCGGCCATGCTGGCCCGGCAGAAGTAGCCCAGGTCGACGCCGTCGTGGCTGCGTCGCACCTCGTGGTACGGGCCGGCGCACAGCGCGGTGATGTAGGTGCTCATCCGCGCCGACTCGGCGAAGTGGACGGTCTTGGTGTCCGGCCCGGCCGGCTCCTCGGTGGCCACCGGCATGTTCGAGATGACCCGCCAGTGGGCCGGCACGACAGCGTGCCAGGTGTAGACGCTCTTCAGGTCGGGCTGGTCGAAGCAGGCGAACACCCGCTGCGCGTCCGCGGTCTCGAACTGGCTGTACAGGTACGTCTCGCCATCGACCGGGTCGACGCTGCGGTGCAGCCCCTGCCCGCTGGCCGAGTAGATGAACTCGGCCTCGACGACCAGCGTGTTCTCCGCGGCCAGGCCCGGCAGGGCCAGCCCGGACTCGGCGGACCAGCCGGACGGGTCGAGCCGCTGGCCGTTCAGCGTCGCCGAGTGCAGTTGGTCCGCCGCGACCTCGATGAACGTGCCTGCTCCAGGCTCGGTGCAGCGGAAGGTGACCGTTGTTGTCGAACGGAACACCCGGCTGTCCGCGGCGCTGCCGGCGCCGGACAGGTCGAGGTGGATGTCATACCCGGTCACGTCGAGCAGGCGGGCGCGTTCGGCCGCCTCGACCTGGGTCAGATTGCGCACTCCAGCCACCGTGTGCCTCCGTCCAATCGTTCAACCGCCGACGTCGACGTCGGCGGCGTCGGGGACAGCTGGGAATGACCCCGTTCGGCCAAGTCTTTCACGTCGTGGGGGCCTGGCGAGGCCGGCCCAGATCCTGGACTTGCTGGGTTGGGGCGCCGTCTGGCGAGGTGACCCGGACAATGGCGGCGGACAGCCGCCGGACAAAGAAGAAGGGGAGTCTGATGTCCGACCGTCAGACCGTGGACATGTACTTCGATCCGATGTGCCCGTGGGCCTGGATCACCTCGCGTTGGTTGTTGGAGGTCGAACAGGTCAGGCCGGTCGACGTCCGGTTCCGGGTGATGAGCCTGGCCGTCCTCAACGAGGGCCGTGACCTGCCGGAGAACTACCGCGACTTCCTCGACCGCGCCTGGGGGGCGGTCCGGGTCGCCGTCGCGGTCCAGCAGGACCTCGACGACGCTGCGGTACGGGCCCTCTACACCGCGCTGGGCAACCGGATCCACCTGGAGAAGCAGCCGACCGGACCCGAGCTCTACACCGCCGCGTTGACCGAGGCCGGGCTGGACCCGGCGCTGGCCGCCGCCGCCGACGATCCGGCCTGGGACGGCCCGCTGCGGGCCAGCCACGCCGCCGGGATGGCCCCGGTCGGGATGGACGTCGGTACGCCGGTGATCCACGCCCCGGGCCCGGAGGGTGCCGGCCCGGTCGCGTTCTTCGGCCCGGTGATCACCCCGGTACCGCGCGGGGATGCCGCCGGCCGGCTCTGGGACGGTGTGCTGCTGGTCGCCGGGACGCCGGGATTCTACGAGCTGAAGCGGTCCCGCGAGGTGGATCCCACGTTCGACTGACCAGTTCGTCGGTGTCGGTGACGAGTTCCATGTCGCCCGGCGTGTCGCTGCGCGGCGCACGTGACGCGTCCCAGGCCACGTCGTTGCCCAGGATGTTCACCCCGCCGGCCCGGCAGGAAACCGGGTCACACCGACGCATCGGAGGTCAACATGCTGGTCGACATCGACTCCGACTACTGGGATCTGCCCGTGCTGCGCGAGGCGATCGCGGCCCGGGTCTGGGGCGTGGCGAGTGACGGCAGCCGGCACCGGCGGGAACCGTCGGTCCACGACACGGAGCGGGTGCCGGTCGCCGTACCGTCGGGGCTGCCGGCGTCGACGGTCGGCGCGGTCCCGGCGGCCCGGACCGGCGGCGGCCGGCACCGGCGCCCGACTCCGGTCGGATGATCCGGTCCGGCCGGTCACTGCGGCCACCGCCGTCGACAGCGGCCCGGGCAACCGGGCCGCTGTCCGTCACGCTGGTCCGGCGACCGGGCTGTTGTCCATCCGGTGGAAACGGCCGATGTATCGGTCGTCACAGCGGACCCCGCCGGTAGCGTCCGCGCCATGACGGTCGTTCACCCGATTTCCCGCGCCTGGATCACCACCGGCGAGACCGGCGCGCAGAACTACGACGAGTTCGCCGACGACGCCGAGATCACCGCGATCATCGAGGCGAATCCCCGTAGCGCGCTGGCGGTGGAGATGCCGCACCGGGCGCCGGACAGCCTCGGCCGGTCGTTCCTCGACTGCCTGCCGGCGGCCGCCGGGCGGCTCGGTGAGGCCCGGGCCGACGGCAGCTACACGCCGGCCGAGCAGGTCGCCGTGCTCTACCGGATCACCGAGCCGGCCAGCGACGCGGCGGCGTACGGCCTGTTCGTGATGGTCGACACCGATCAGATCTCCACCAGCGCCGACGAACCGGGTCTGGTGATCCGCAACGAGGACGTGTTCATCGCCAAGGTCCGGGAGCGGGTCGCGCTCGCCGAAGCGGTCGGACATCTGCTGTCGCCGGTGCTGCTGCTGCAGACCGGGCGCGGCGACGAACTGCACGCCGCGCTCGCCGCAGCGACCGAGGCCGCCGGCGCGCCGGCCGCGACCGATCTGGACCAGGCCGGCCGAACCCACGCGATCTGGCCGGTCGGTCCGGGAGAGCTGCAGCAGCGGCTCTGCGCGCTGGCCGGCGGCGGTGAGCTGGTCGTCGCGGACGGCAACCATCGCAGTCTGGCCGCGCAGACCGGCGGCCTGTCCCGCTTCCTGGCCGTGGTCACCACCCCCGCGTCGGTGGCCATCCAGCCGTACAACCGGCTGGTCAGCGAGCTGACCCTGAGCCCGGACGAGACGCTGGCCGGGCTGACTGACGCCGGTGCGACGGTGACCGCGCTCGACGGTGCGCCGACGGTGCCGGCTTCCGGCGGCGCGGTGCGGCTCTACCTGGCCGGACGCGGCTACCAGGTCACCCTGCCGACCACCGACGGTGACCGGGTGGACAACCTCGACCACGCCCTGGTGGAGCGGGTGCTGCTGCGCGGTGTGCTCGGCCTCGACCCGGGCGACAAGCGGATCACGTACGTCGGCGGCGACTATCCGGCCAGTTGGCTGACCGGCGAGGTCGACGCCGGCCGGGCCGA
Organism: Solwaraspora sp. WMMA2080; assembly: GCF_027497395.1. Classification (GTDB taxonomy): domain Bacteria; phylum Actinomycetota; class Actinomycetes; order Mycobacteriales; family Micromonosporaceae; genus Micromonospora_E. The sequence goes on from NZ_CP114910.1 coordinate 6,063,217, forward strand.
GCTGGCTGTGCTGATCGCCCCGGTCACCGTCGACGACTTCGTCGCGGTGAACCTGGCCCGGCAGAAGCTGCCCCGCAAGAGCACCTGGTTCACCCCGAAGGCGCGCGGCGGTCTGGTGCTGGCCGAGATCAGCTGAGCCGTCGAGGGCCGGCAGATCCGGCCGGTGAGATCGGCTGACCCGGCTGTGCGGCCGACCGACCGGCGCTGAGAGACTGCCGGTATGCGCGTCTACCTGGCAGCCGACCACGCCGGCTACGAGCTCAAGGTGCATCTGGTCAACCACCTCGCCAAGCAGGGGTACGAGGTGACCGACGTCGGGCCGCACGAGTTCGACCCGGACGACGACTACCCGGCGTTCTGCCTGCACGCGGGAACCCGGGTGGTCGCCGACCCGGGCAGCCTCGGGGTGGTGATCGGCGGCTCCGGCAACGGCGAGCAGATCGCCGCCAACAAGGTTCCCGGGGTGCGGGCTGCGCTGGCCTGGAACCTGGAGACCGCGCAGCTGGCCCGCACCCACAACGACGCCAACGTCGTCGCGATCGGCGCCCGCCAGCACACCCTCGACGAGGCGACCACGCTGGTGGAGGCGTTCCTGGCCACCGGGTTCTCCGGCAACGACCGGCACGCCCGCCGCATCGCCCAGGTCGGCGCGTACGAGATCGACCGCAAGCTGCCAACGCTGCCCTGACCCCGTTGGTCCGCAGCGGCACCTCTCGGTGCCCGGTGGGTCACGTCGGGACCGGCCGGTTCACCGCTCCCGGCGGGGCAGTTCCTCCCGGGGCACCCAGTGCCGGCGGACGATGGTCAGCGTCTCGTCGGCCCTGGTGAGGTCGTCCTCGCTGGGGCGGGACGCGTCCCGCGCCCGCAGCGCCGCCGAGATGCTGACCTGTGAGGTGCCGGAACCGACCAGTCCACGCAGGCCACGGTCGGCGTCCCGGTCGTCGCCGCCGGACCCGCCACCGGCTGAACGGCCCGACGTCTGCCGGCGTTGACGGTGCGTCGGCGGTGGCTCCGGGACGCGCTGCGACGGCTCCGGAGTACGTGGCCCCGGTGACTGCGGGCGCGGCCCCGGTACGGGCCTGCCGTCCGGCTCCGGCGTACCGTCCTGCTCCGGGTCGTGTACCTCGGCGGTGCTGGCGTTGGCTGGTCCGCTGTCGGGACGTTCCGTGGGGGCGCCGTGCCGGTGCCGTCGCCTGCGCCGTTCGAAGTCCGCCATCCGCCGACCGTACCGCGACCGGCTCAGAAGATCTCGATGCCGGCGGGGGCACGGTCCCAGCCGAACGCGGTGTTGGCCTCGGCCACCGCACCGTGGCGCAGCTCGCGTACCCGACCGGCGTCGGCCAGCGACCGCAGCGACGGTCCGCCCAGGTACACCGCCGCCAGGTCGGCCACCCCGCAGGCGAGGTCCGCCGGCTCGTCGGTGGGTACGCAGCGGGCCTGTTCCCGGTCGCCGGTCAGCCGCCAGCGGCCGGAGTTCTCCGGCAGCAGCGGATCGGTGACGTCGACGACCACGTCGACCCCGGTGGCGTACCGGCGGGCGGACAGCGCCGCCGCGACGTCGACCAGCCGCACCCAGAGGCTGTCGGCGAGCGCGGCACCGAGTTGCCGGGGCTCGTCGACCAGCTGGAACAGCGGCTCGTCCAGCGCCGCGAACCGGAAGGAGAGCGCCCGGCTGAGGTCGATGCCGGTGAGGAACCGCCACAGGGCCCGGTATCCGTCGACGCTGCCGGCCACCGCCTCGATCACCCGTACCCGGCCCTTCGGCCCATGGGCGTCCCAGTCGCTCACCGTACGCCACAGGGCGTAGCCGTCCGGGCCGGTCGGACCGTCGTGCAGCACGACCCGCAGCGCGGTCTGCCCGGACTGGCGGGCCGGGCTGTCGGCCAGCACGTACCGCCACCACCGGCCGTCCCGGCCGGACCAGCCGGGACGGCCGGGACGCAGCCGCTCGTACACCGCTGCCAGGTCGGGCCGTAGCTGCCCAGGGTCGCCGACGCGCAGCGACCCGACGCCAGGGCCAGCGGACGGGTCAGCCGGATCGAGCACCCGGGTCTCCCGCAGGTCGACATCCAGTTCCAGCCGCTGCGCGGCCATTCCGTAGCCGTACCGTGGGTAGATGCGGCCCTCGCTGGCCCACAGCACCGCGACCGGTTCACCGCCGTCGCGTAGTTCGCGCAGCTGGCGGTGCATCAGCCGGGTCAGCAGCCCACGCCGCCGGTGGGTCGGGGCGACCGCGACCATGGTGACGTGGGCGGCGGCCAGCACCGCGCCGGGCACGGTCAGATCCCTGGTGTACGCCCCGGCGTGCCCGACCACCCGGTCACCGTCGGTGACCACCAGTGACCGGTCCGGCTCAAAGACGCCCTGCTCGACGTCGTGCAGCTCCGGGTCCGGGTTCTGGTGGAAGGCCGCCAGCAGCAGCTCCATCACGGGGTTGAAATCCTGCGGCACGCCGGCCCGGATCGGAAGCGGTGCATCCATCTGCTCTGTCTAGCCGATCGGTGGCGGGGTCGGCGACCCATTTGCCGGCTCGCTACTCTCGGATGTGCGCGTCTAGATGGTACGGGGGTCCGCCCGCACCCGTGGGGAGGAAACATGGCAGATCGGCATACACCCTGGGCCGAGCGGACCGTGGAGGTGCCGCCGCAGCGTACGGCTGCCGGTGCAGCGGGCGCGGACCAGCCGACGGCACCCGACGCGGACCAGCCGACGGCACCGGGTGTCGCCGGCCTTTTCCGGCGCGGGGTGGCGCAGGTCGGCCGGGGCGGGCCGCCGCCGACCGCCGAGTTCACCGCGCCGCACGAGCCGACCGGCACGGGCTGGCCGTCGGAGGTCGGGCCGGGCTGGTCGGACGGCCGGATCCGGCCGCCCCGGCCACCGCTGAGTCAGCAGCTCGCCCAGCTGCGTCGCGGTGGCGAGTGGAGCGTGCTGGGTGGCCTGTTCGCCTTCGTCTGTTGGGGGGTCTGGGCCATCTCCGCCCGGGGGAACCTGACCAGCCCGGTGCTGACCTTCGTGCTGACGATGCTGGTCGGGGCGGGTCTGTTCGCGCTGTGCCGGGTGATCGGCCGGGTGGTGCTGGAACGCCAGCTGGGTCGGGTCCGGCACGGTGCCCGTGCCTCGCACATGGTGACCGGGGCGTACCTGATCGCCGTCGGGTTCGCCTATCTGCGGCAGACCGAATGGGTGGTCAGCGTCTGGAACTGGTTCGCTGGCTGGTTCTGACGTCCTGAGATCCTGGATTCCTACGTTGTGACCGGGCGCGGGACGTTCTGACCGAGCGCGGGAGCCGGGCCGGGCGGCTACCGTGACGGCATGCGCAGTCGCGGCGCGGTTCTCCTGGGCGTCTGGTGCCTTCTGCTGGCCGCCGGCCAGACTGCGGCCTTCGGCGTGGTCTGGTGGGTCTTCGTGCGGACCTGGCGCGGCCAGTGGCTGGACACCATCGCGCTGACCGGCAACTCGATCGGCCAGGACGAGGCGTACGGGCCGGCGAGCACGGTGCTCGGTGTGGTCTCGGTGGCCTCGCTCGCCCTGGCCACCGGAGTGATCGGGTTCATCGCGCTGATCCGGGGCCGGGTCCTGCTGGCGGTGGTCGCCACCGGGGTGATCGCCGGCTCCAACCTGACCACCCAGTGGGTGAAGTACGCCGTCGCCCGGCCGTCGTTCGGGGTCGACCCGGTCGACGCGAACTCGGCCAACAGCCTGCCCAGCGGGCACACCACGGTTGCCGCCTCGGTCGCGGTGGCGCTGGTCCTGGTGCTGCCGGCGGCACTGCGCGGCATCGGCGCCCTCGCCGGTGCCGGCTACGCGGCGGCCGCCGGGGTCGCCACCCTGTCCGCCGGCTGGCACCGGCCCAGCGACGCGGTGGCGGCGCTGCTGGTCGTCGGGGGGTGGGCGGCGGCCGGGATGCTCGCGCTCACGCTGGCCCGGTCGCCGGACGACGGGCTGCGCCCGAGCGAACACCACCCGATGTCGCTGGCGCTGCTGCTGCTCGCCGGGGTCGGACTGCTGGCGGCGGCCGGGGCCGCGATGGCGGTGACCGACCAGGTGGCCGGGCTGCCGCTGGAGGCGCTGAGCCGTCGGCGGCTGTTCGTGGCGTACGCGGGCAGCGCGGCGGGGATCGCCGGAACGGCAGCGGTCACCATGGCCCTGATGCTGGGGACGGCCGGCTACGCCGTACCGGCCCCGGCCCCGGCGTCCGCCGGCCCGGATCCGGCGGGTGGGAACAAAACCGGTTGGGGTGGAACCGATCGGGATCGAGCGACGTCTCAGCAGACATGACGATTCTTCGAGGCGTACGGGCGGCGGCCACCGCTGCCTCCCTGTTGCTGCTCACCGCCGCGTGCGGACAGAACCCGGGCACCGACTCGTCCACCGACGGCACTGCCGGCGGGTCGTCGTTGCCGGCCGACACGCTGGTCCTACGGGTGGACCACACCGGCGGTTTCACCATGCCGGCGGCGTTGCTGACCCGGCTGCCGGTAGTCAGTGTGTACGCCGACGGCCGAGTGATCACCCAGGGCCCCACCATCCTGGTCTACCCCGGTCCGGCCATGCCGAACCTGCAGGTCCAGACGATCAGCGCGGAGCAGGTCGACGAGCTGGTCAAGCAGGCGCTGGCCGCCGGGGTCGGCACCGAGCAGGACCTGGGCCGGCCGCCGGTGGCCGACGCGACATCGACCCGGTTCACCGTGCTGACCGAGGACGGCGTCGAACAACTCGAGGTGTACGCGTTGTCCGACGACACCTCCGGCGACGCCGGGCTGACCGACGAGCAGGTCGCCGCCCGGGACAAGCTGCGGGACTTCGCCGACTCGCTCACCGAGCTGTCCGGCGGTGTCGGCGCGGCACCGGAGGACTCCGAGCCGTACGTCGCGCACGCGATCGCCGCGGTCGCCGAGCCGTGGGTGGCGGTCGACGAGCCGGTCGACGCCAGCCAGCCCGAGGTGGCCTGGCCCGGCCCGGAACTGCCCGGCGAATCGCTGTCCGAGACGCTCGACCTCGGCTGCGTGACGGTCACCGGGGAGGCGCTGGAAGAGCTGCGGTCCGCAGCGGCGGACGCGACCACCGCCACCCCGTGGACGTCGGCGGGTAAGCGGTGGACGGTGACCCTGCGCCCGCTGCTGCCGGACGAGACCGACTGTTCGGACCTCACCGCCGCGGGCTGATTCCTCCCCAGCCCGCGCGGCGCGGTTTCAGTCGGTCTCGTAGCCGAGGTTGGGGCGCAGCCAGCGCTCCACCTCGGCGAGCGGCATCCCACGCCGGGCCGCGTAGTCCTCGGCCTGGTCCCGGCCGATCCGTCCGACGGTGAAGTACCGCGACGCCGGGTGGGCGAAGAGCAGGCCGCTGACGCTGGCCGCCGGGGTCATCGCCCCGGACTCGGTCAGCTCGATCCCGGCCCGCCCGGCGCCCAGCAGGTCGAACAGCTGCCACTTTTCGCTGTGGTCCGGGCTGGCCGGGTAGCCCAGCGCCGGCCGGATGCCGCGGAACCGCTCGGCGTGCAGGTCGGCCACATCCGGGTCGGCGTCCGGTTCGTACCAGTCCCGTCGGGCCCGCAGATGCAGGTGTTCGGCGAACGCCTCGGCCAGCCGGTCCGCCAGCGCCTTCACCATGATCGCCCGATAGTCGTCCTGGGCAGCCTCGTATCCGGCGGCCAGCTCCTCCGCGCCGTGCACGGCCACCGCGAAGCCACCGAGATGGTCCCCGGCCGGTGCCACGTAGTCGGCGAGGCAGCGGTTCGGCCGCCCGGCGGGTTTGGTGGTCTGCTGGCGCAGCATCGGGATCCGTACCGGCCGGTCGTTGTCGGTGCCGCCGCCCGGCGGGTCGGCCTGTCCGGCGGCGACAACCAGGTCGTCGCCCTCGGAATGGGCCGGCCAGAAGCCGTACACGCCGTGGGCCCGCAGCGAACCGTCGGCGATGATCTGGTCGAGCATCGTGTTGGCGTCGTCGAACAGTTCGCGGGCGACCGGCTGGTCCAGGATCGCCGGGTACTTGCCCTTGAGCTCCCAGGCGAGGAAGAGGAACTGCCAGTCGATCATCGGCCGCAGCTCGTCGAGGCGGGGCTCGACGTACCGTACGCCGGTGAACGCCGGCACCGGCAGATCGTCGAAGGACACCGGCTCCGCGTTGGCCCGGGCCTGGGCCAGGGTGAGCAGCGGCTGCCGCCGGTTGGTGTGCTGCTCGCGCAGCCGGTCCTGCTCGGCCCGGTTGTCGCTGTCGAACCGCTCCACCCGGTCGGCGCTGAGCAGGTCGGAGACCACCCCGACCACCCGGGACGCGTCGAGCACGTGCACGGTGCTGCCGTCGTACGCCGGTGCGATCCGTACTGCGGTGTGCTGCCGGGAGGTGGTGGCCCCGCCGATCAGCAGCGGCAGTTTCAGCCCGCGCCGCTGCATCTCCCCGGCGACCGTGACCATCTCGTCCAGCGACGGGGTGATCAGGCCGGACAGCCCGACCGCGTCGGCGTTCTCGGCGACCGCGGTGTCCAGGATCTTCGCGGCCGGCACCATCACTCCGAGGTCGATCACCCGGTAGTTGTTGCAGCCCAGCACCACCCCGACGATGTTCTTGCCGATGTCGTGCACGTCGCCTTTGACCGTGGCCAGCACCACGGTGCCCGGCCCGCCCTCGCCGGCGGTCGCCGCGGCCTCCTGCTGCCCGTCCGGTGCGTTCGCGGCGTCCTGCCGGGCCTGTTCCTTCTCCGCCTCCAGGAACGGCTCCAGGTAGGCCACCGACCGTTTCATCACCCGGGCGCTCTTGACCACCTGAGGCAGGAACATCTTGCCCGATCCGAACAGGTCACCGACGACCTTCATGCCGTCCATCAACGGCCCCTCGATCACCTCGAGCGGCCGGGCCGCCAGTTGGCGGGCCTCCTCGGTGTCGGCCTCGATGAAATCGACGATGCCGTGCACCAGCGCGTGCGACAGCCGGTCGGCGACCGGGGCGTCCCGCCAGGACAGGTCGACGGCGCGCTTCGTGCCGGAGCCGGAGACGGTGCCGGCGAACGTCACCAGCCGGTCGGTGGCGTCCGGACGGCGGTCGAACAGTACGTCCTCGACCAGCTCCAGCAGGTCGGCCGGGATGTCCTGGTAGACGGCGAGCTGCCCGGCGTTGACGATGCCCATGTCCAGCCCGGCCCGTACGGCGTGCAGTAGGAACGCCGAGTGCATCGCCTCGCGGACCACGTCGTTGCCGCGGAACGAGAACGACAGGTTGGAGATGCCACCGCTGGTGCGGGCACCCGGGCAGCGCTGCTTGATCAGCGGCAGCGCGTCGATGAACGCCTTGGCGTACCCGTTGTGTTCGCTGATGCCGGTGGCGACGGCCAGCACGTTCGGGTCGAAGATGATGTCGGTCGGGTCGAAGCCGGCCTTCCCGGTGAGCAGGTCGTACGCGCGGGCGCAGATGTCGACCTTGCGTTCGGTGGTGTCGGCCTGGCCCTGCTCGTCGAAGGCCATCACCACCACGCCGGCCCCGTACGCCCGGATCTTGCGGGCCTGGTCGAGGAAGACCTCCTCGCCCTCCTTGAGGCTGATCGAGTTGACCACGGCCTTGCCCTGTACGCACTTGAGGCCGGCCTCCAGCACGCTCCACCGCGAGCTGTCGATCATGATCGGAATCCGGGCCACCTCGGGCTCGGTGGCGATCAGGTTGAGGAAGGTCACCATCGCCTGCTCGCTGTCGAGCAGGTCGGCGTCCATGTTGACGTCGAGCAGGTTCGCCCCGCCTCGGACCTGGTCCAGCGCCACGTCGACGGCGGCCTGGAAGTCGCCTGCCTCGATCAGCCGCCGGAACTTCGCCGAACCGGTCACGTTGGTCCGCTCACCGATCATCACGAACCCGGTGTCCGGGCCGATCTCGAACGGCTCCAGGCCGCTGAACCGGCTGGTCCGCACCGGCTGCGGCAGCTGCCGCGGTGCCTTCCCGGCGACCGCCTCGGCGATCCGGGTGATATGCGCCGGTGTGGTGCCGCAGCACCCGCCGACCAGGTTGACCATCGCACTGTCGACAAACTCGCCGACCAGCGCGCCCGTCTCGTCGGGGGTCTGGTCGTAGCCGCCGAACGCGTTCGGCAGGCCGGCGTTCGGGTGGGAGGCGACATAGCTGTCCGAGATGCGGGCCAACTCGGCCACGTGCGGGCGCATCTCGGTCGCGCCGAGCGAGCAGTTCACTCCGACGACCAGCGGCCGGGCGTGCTCGACGGAGCGCCAGAACGCCTCGACGGTCTGCCCGGACAGGGTTCGTCCGGACAGGTCGACGATGGTCACCGAGATCCACAGCGGCAGCTGCGGCACGACTTCGCGGGCCGCCGCGATTGCCGCCTTCGCGTTCAACGTGTCGAAGATCGTCTCGATGAGCAGCAGGTCGACGCCGCCCTCGGCGAGCGCCGTCAGCTGTTCGGCGTACGTCGCCTTGACCCGGTCGAAGGTGACCGCGCGGTAGGCCGGATCCTCCACCCGGGGCGACAGCGACAGCGTGACGTTGAGCGGGCCGACCGAGCCGGCCACGAACCGGCCGCCGAACTCGTCGGCCGCCTGCCGGGCCAGCTGCGCGCCGCGCAGGTTCATTTCCGGCACGTACGCCTCCAGCCCGTAGTCGGCCTGGGCGATGCTGGTCGCGGTGAACGTGTTGGTGGTGGTGATGTCCGCGCCAGCGGCGAGATACTGCCGATGTACGTCGAGGATGACGTCCGGGCGGGTCAGGTTGAGCAGGTCCGGGTCGCCGGTGACGTCCCGGGGGTGGTCGACGAACCGGTCGCCGCGATAGTCGGCCGGGGTGAGACCGGCGCCCTGCAGCATGGTGCCCCAGGCGCCGTCGAGCACCGCGATCCGCTGACTCAGCAGCTCCCGCAGCGCCCGCTCGCTGTCGCCGGCACGTGACACATGACTCATCTGACACCTCCGCTGGTAGCTCGGAGGCGCCCTTGTCTGGTGATCACGCCCGATCAGGGGCCGTGATCGTGGCCGAGCGTGGCGGGCTTCTCGCGGCCCGTCGCAGCGCCTCTCGACCTCGTGGTGATCCTACCCGTGGCCCGGTCCGGGCACCCGGCTGATTCTAGCCGGCCCGGTCGGACACACCAGTGACCCGGCTGTTGCGGTCTTCGCACACCTGTCGGGTAGCTTCGGTGACCGGCTCCGCCGCCAGCGGACGCCGGCAGCGATCCGGACCGACGGGAGATGTTTCGACATGGGCAGGAAGACGGTGTACGTCTCCGATTTCAGTGGTGCCGTGCTGGACTCGGCGGACGAGCTGGTGCGGATCGTCGTCCTCGAACACCCCGACCTGGTCGCCGGTCCGGTGCGGCTGGAGGCCCGGCCGGACGAGGTGGAGAGCATCGACGACGCGGCGCTCGACGTCGCCGTCGTGGAGATCCACGACGGACAGGGCGACGGCGAGCCGCGTCGGGTGGTACTGACCGCCAGCGAGTTCGACTCGCTCGCCACCGACGTGCCGATGGCCCAGCTGCTGCGTACCGCCGAGCGGGTCAAACCGGCCAAGGCCAGCCGCAAGGCCGCCGAGCGGGTTGACTACGCGACCCTGGAGCACGCCGGCAAACCGCACCGCGGCAAGACCACCGACGACGAGGCCCGGCTGGTCCGCGACCACCTTGACGAGATCAACAAGCGGTTGGCCGACGAAGGGCTGCGCCAGATCGACCCGGCCGACCCCGACCACGCCGAGCGGTACGGCTTCGCCCGCACGGCCGATCCCGACTGACGCCCAGCTCGCCACCCCCGCTGACCTGACCTGAACTGTCGGTCCGTCTCGGCATACTCCGGTTCGGGCCGGCGACGTCGCCGGCCGGTGACCAGAGGTGACCAGGAGGGGAATCGATGGGGACACCGAATGCCGGGGCGCTGCTCGCGATCGGCACGGAGAAAGGTCTGTTCCTCGCGACCAGCACCGACGACCGGCGCGGCTGGCAGGTCAGCGGCCCGCACTTTGCGATGACCGCGGTGTACGCGGTGGCGATCGACAAACGCCGGGCGGTGCCCCGGCTGCTCGCCTCGGTGGCCAGTTCGCACTACGGGCCAAGCGTCGCGACCAGCGACGACCTCGGGCGCACCTGGTCCGAGCCGGAGCAGCCGCCGGTCGCCTTCCCGGGCGACACCGGGGCCGCCCTGGAGCGGGTCTGGCAGCTCACGCCGGCGTCGGCCGCCGAGCCCGACGTGGTGTACGCCGGCAGCCAACCCTCGGCGTTGTTCCGGTCGACCGACGGCGGGGCCAGCTTCGAGCTGGTCCGGCCGTTGTGGGAGCACCCGCACCGGCCGCAGTGGGAGGCCGGCTTCGGCGGCCAGGCGATCCACACCGTCCTGCCCGACCCGCGCGACCCGGCCGCGCTGCTGGTCGCCATGTCCACCGGCGGCGTCTACCGGTCCGCCGACGCCGGGGCGAGCTGGGCACCCGGCAACACCGGCATCCGCGCGTACTTCCTGCCCGACGAGTGGCCCGAGTTCGGCCAGTGTGTGCACAAGGTGGCCCGGGACGCCGTCGACCCGGACCGGCTGTACGCGCAGAACCACCACGGCGTCTACCGCTCCGACGACGCCGGCGCCACCTGGTCGTCGATCGCCGACGGCCTGCCCAGCGACTTCGGCTTCCCGATCGCCACCCACCCGCACCGGTCCGGGGTGATCTACACGTTCCCGCTGGTCGCCGACTCGCGGCGGTTCCCGGTCGACGACCGGTGCCGGGTGTTCCGGTCCGCCGACGCCGGTGCCACCTGGCAGCCGCTGACCGCCGGGCTGCCGCAGCACCCGTACTATCCGGCGGTGCTGCGTGACGCGCTGACCACCGACGACGCGTCGACCGCCGGGGTCTACTTCGGCACCCGCAGCGGGGACGTGTTCGCCAGCCGTGACGAGGGCGATTCCTGGCAACCGGTCGCCACCGGCCTGCCGGACGTGCTCTGTGTCCGGGCCGCGGTGGTGTGAGGTGGTGACGCTGCTGGTGCCGGGCGCGCTGCGGGCGGACAGCGGTGGGCAGGCCCGGCTCACCGTCGACGCCGACGGCACGCTGCGGGCGGTCCTCGACGAGGTGACCCGCCGCTGGCCGCGACTCGCCCGCCGGATCCGCGACGAGCAGGGCCAGATCCGGCGGTACGTGAACGTCTACGTCGACGGTGCCGACCACCGGCACAGCGGCGGTCTGGACACCCCGGTCCCGGCCGGTGCCCAGGTGCAGGTGGTCCCGTCGGTCGCTGGCGGGTGACTCGGCACACGTCATTGCGGGCGGCGGCGCGAGGCATGATCCACTGGTGCCCAGTCTCCTGATCGACCTCGGCCCGTTGCGGGCCAGCGCGCCGTACCGCCGGATGTGGCTCGGCGCCTCGCTGTCCGGCATCGGCACCAGCCTGACCACGGTGGCGGTTGGTCTGCAGGTCTACGACCTCACCGGTTCCACATTCAACGTCGGCCTGGTCGGGTTCTTCGCGCTGGTGCCGCTGGTGGCGCTGGGCCTGTACGGCGGTGCGTTGGTCGACGCGTACGACCGGCGGCGGGTGGTGGTTGCCACCTCCACCGGCCTGTTGCTGGTCGGGATGGGTTTCACCGGGCAGGCGCTGTTCGACGTCGGCAGCGTCGGGCTGCTGTACGGCCTGGTCGCGGCGCAGAACGGGCTGTTCGCGATCAACAATCCGGCCCGTACCGCGATCGTGCCGAGGCTGCTGCCGATCGGCCTGCTGCCGGCGGCGAACGCCCTGTCCAACCTGTCCATGGGTGTGGCCTACACGGCCGGGTCGTTGCTGGCCGGGGTGCTGGTCGGCTGGTGGGGCTACCCCGGGACCTACCTGATCGAGGTGGCGTTGGTGGCGGTGGCCCTGGCCACCCTGGTGGCGTTGCCGTCGATCCCACCGGAAGGCGAGGTCCGCCGGGCCGGGCTCGCCTCGGTCTGGGAAGGCCTGCGGTTCCTCGGCACCCGGCCGAACGTGCGGATGACGTTCCTGGTCGACCTGGCGGCGATGGTGCTGGCCATGCCCCGGGTGCTGTTCCCGGCGATCGGCGCGACCGCGCTCGGCGGCGGGGCCACCACGGTGGGGCTGCTCACTGCCGGCATCGCCGGCGGCACCCTGGCGGCGAGCCTGCTCTCCGGGCCGCTGGGTGCGGTGCGCCGGCAGGGCCTGGCGGTGCTGGTGTCGGTGGCCGGCTGGGCGGTGGCGATCACCGTGTTCGGGCTGATCGTCGTGGCGGCGCCGGGGCCGGCACCGGGCGGTGGTGCGCATCCGCTGCTGTGGGCGGCGGTGGCGGTGCTGCTGCTGGCCGGCGCGGCAGACGCGGTCAGCTCGGTGTTCCGGATGACGATCCTGCAGGCGGCGACGCCGGACGCGCTGCGCGGTCGGCTGCAGGGGGTGTTCATCGTGGTGGTCGCCGGTGGCCCGCAGCTGGGCCAGTTGGTGCTCGGCGTCACCGCGCAGCTGACCGGTGAGGCGGTCGCGGCGGTCGCCGGTGGCCTGGCCTGCCTGGTGGTGCTGGCGGCGCTGGCCCGCCACCAGCCGACGTTCGCCCACTACGACGCCCGCGATCCCACTCCGTGAACGACCGTCCGGCACCGGGCACAATGGTCTGCGCCGACCCGAGGGTCCGCACCGGCGAACACCCCCGCCGGTTCACCCCAGCGCCGAAGGAGCCGCTTCGATGGACAGATTCGCCGACCGGGTCGCCCTGGTCACCGGAGCCGCGCAGGGTATCGGGGCAGCCACCGCCCGGCGGTTGGCCGCCGAGGGCGCCACGGTGGCGGTGGTCGACCTGACCGCCGAGCGGGCCGGTCCGGTGGTCGACGAGATCGTCGCGGCCGGCGGCAGCGCGGTCGCGGTCGGCTGTGACGTGACCGACCCGGTCGCCGTCGACGCGATGGTCGACCAGACGGTCGCCGCGCACGGGCGGCTCGACATCCTGGTCAACAACGCCGGGATCACCCGGGACAACCTGCTGTTCCGAATGCCGGCCGACGACTGGGACGCGGTGCTGCGCACCAACCTGTCCAGCATGTTCCACTGCTGCCGGGCGGCGCAGCGGCACATGGTGCCGGCCCGCTACGGCAGGATCGTCAACCTGAGCAGCCGGTCGGCGCTGGGCAACCGTGGCCAGGTCAACTACGCCGCAGCCAAAGCCGGCGTGCAGGGGCTCACCGCCACCCTGGCGATCGAGCTGGGGCCGTACGGCATCAACGTGAACGCGGTCGCACCCGGCTATGTGGCGACGTCGATGACCGCGGCGGTGGCCGCCCGGATCGGGGTCGACCCGGACGAGCACCGCCGGCAGGTCGCGGAGCAGACGCCGCTGCGCCGGGTCGGCCAGCCGGCTGAGATCGCCTCGGTGATCGCCTTCCTGGCCAGCGAGGACGCGTCCTACGTCAGCGGGCAGACGCTGTACGTCAACGGTGGTGCCCGGTAACCCGGCCCGTCGCTCACAGCTCCCGGTAGGTGGCGTGGTCGAAGTCGGCGTACCCGCCGTCGTTGCCGATGTCCTGCACCCAGAGCCCGACGAACGCGCCGGTGAAGCCCCAGGCCTCCGGCTCGCCGTCGGTCATCCGGGCGGCGTACTCGTCGGACAGGATGGTGGCGTCCAGCTCGACCGGCAGCTCGCGCCAGTGGTCGCCCCGGTGGTAGCCGAACCTCAGCACCGGGCCGTCGAACACCACCTGCAGCCCGAGCCGTGCGACGTCGGTGACGTCGACGCTGGCCTGCGGGTGGGACTGTCGGCGGCCGCTGTCGCAGCTGAGCAGCTGCAGCTCCTGGCGACCGTCGTCGGTGCGGGTCAGATAGGCGTAGTGCCAGTTCTCGGTGTTGTAGTAGCCGGTCACCCCGGCAAGCTGGCGGGGGGTGGCCGCGCGGAACTCGACGAGCGTCTCGAAGACGCAGTTCGGTGCGGTCACCCGGCGGGCGACCAGGCTGGGGCGTTGCCGTCCGACCGGGGACTGGCCGCCGACGATCCGCAGGTGTGACGGGCGGCTGGTCAGGTCGGTCCAGTCCGGCCCGGCCGGTCGGCGCAGGGTCGACCAGCGCGGGCCGAGGGTCGCGGCGTCGAAGTGGTCGGTGGACGGCTCGGCGGGCCAGGGGTGCGCCGGCAGGTCGGGGGCGGGCACCTGTTCGGCCGGGACCTGACCGGCGACCCGCGGCCAGCCGTCGGCGGACCAGTCGACCCGCTGGATCGCGGTTTCCCGGCCGAGGACGCACCGCCCCAGCGGGGTGTAGGGGCGACCGACCAGGTGGGCGAGGTACCACTCGCCGCGCTGGGTCCGCACCAGGCTGCCGTGCCCGGCCTTCTGCAGGGTCAGTTCGGGGCGGCCGGCGGAGGTGAGCATCGGCCCGGCCGGGTCGGCCTCGTACGGCCCGAGCAGGGCGCGGGACCGGGCGACGGTCACCTGGTGCTCCCAGCTGGTGCCGCCCTCGGCGGTGACCAGGTAGTACCACCCGTCGTGCCGGTAGATGTGCGGTCCTTCGGTGAGCCCGGTCGGCGTGCCGGTGAAAATGGTGACCGGGTCGCCGACCAGGCGCCGGGCGTCGCGGTCGTAGCGCTGGATCTCGATGCCACCGAACCGGTCGTGGCCCGGCCGCCAGTCGGCCGTCATCGCCAGCAGCCAGGTGCTGCCGTCGTCGTCGTGGAACAGCGACGCGTCGAAGCCGTGGGCGTGCAGCGGCACCGGGTCGGACCACGGTCCGTCGATCGACGGGGCGGTGATGAGGTAGTTCTGCGGATCCCAGTAGCCGCTGGCGAAGCTGGCGACGTCGCTGTAGACCAGGTGGAACAAGCCGTGGGCGTACGTCAGATCGGGTGCCCACACCCCGCACGAGTCCCCGGCACCGGTCAGGTCCAGCAGTCGTCGTTCGGTGAGTATCCCGTCGAGCGGGCGCCAGTGCACCAGGTCGCGTGAGTGGTGCAGGGTCACGCCCGGGTACCACTCGAAGGTCGACGTGGCCAGGTAGTAGTCGTCGCCGACGCGCAGCACCGACGGGTCGGGGTAGAACCCGCGCAGCACGGGGTTGGTGATGACCCGGGCCGAGGTGGCCACGTCGGTCGTGTCGGTCGGCATCGGTGGTCCTCCGGGCTCGGCTGGCGAGATCTTCGGCAGTTTTCCGGAAAGTATGCCACTCGAGGAGGCTTCTGCGGCCCGTTGACGACGGTCGTTGTGTGGAAACCGGGTCTTGACCGAGCGGCAACGCCGTCGTAGCGTGCGCAACGTCACCAATTCATGGCGTTCCGCAGGTGAAATTTTCGGTGACACCGGTCGATTGCTCGGCATTCAGCGGTGGGTGGGACCACGCTCGCCGCTTACCTGAGGGGACGGCACATGGCGACACCGATCCACTTCTCCCGCCGTACGCTGCTGAGCCTTGCCGGCCTCGGAGCCGGCGCGGTCGCGCTCGGCGCGTGCGGCGACTCCGGAAGCGACAGTGCGGGCATCGAGTGGTGGCACATCCAGAACACCGACCCGATGCTGCCTGTCTGGGCGGCGTTCGCCGAGGAGTTCCAAGCGCAGAACGAAGGCGTCGGCATCACCATCACCCCGCTGGAGAACGAGGCGTTCAAGGCCAGGCTGACAACGGTCACCCAGGCCGGCGACCCGCCGGACATCTACCACACCTGGGGCGGTGGCGTTCTCCGGCAGCAGGTCGAGGCCGGGCTGTGCCAGGACATCACCGACGCGGTCGCCCCCTGGCGGGACATCCTGCAGCCGGCCTCGACGTTGCCGTACGAGATCGACGGACGACTTTACGGCGTCCCGTTCGACATCGGTATGGTCGGCTTCTGGTACAACAAGGCGCTGTTCGCCGACGCCGGCATCACCGCACCGCCGCAGACCTGGGCCGAGTACCTCGAGGTCGTCGGCCGACTCAGGTCAGCCGGGATCACACCGATCGCGCTGGCCGGCGGCGAGAAGTGGCCCGGCCACTACTACTGGGCCTACCTCGCGATGCGCATCGGCGGCGTCGAGGCGCTGAGCCAGGCCGGCGAGGACAACAACTTCACCACCTCGGCGTTCATCGGCGCCGGCGAACGGCTCGCCGAGCTGGTCGCCCTCGAACCATTCCAGGAGGGCTTCCTCGGCGCGTCGTACGGTGAACCCGACGGCCAGGCCGCGGCGATGGGCAACGGCGACGCGGCGATGGAGCTGATGGGCCAGTGGGCCCCGGCCGTCCAGGAGGAGGCGTCCGGCGTCGAGGGCGGGATCGGCACCGACCTCGGCTTCTTCCCGTTCCCGGTGGTCGACGGCGGTCAGGGATCGGCCTCCGACGCGTTCGGCGGCGGCGGCGGGTTCGCCATCGGCCGCGACGCCTCGCCGGACGCGATCCGGTTCCTGGAGTTCATCAGCCAGGTGGACAAGCAGCGCCGGGCCGCCGCAACCGGCGCGTTCCTGCCGGTCACCATCGGCGCCGAGGCCGCGATCGAGGACCCCAACCTCGCCGCCGTCGCCGAGACCCTGGCCGACGCCAGCAACTTCCAGCTCTACCTGGACCAGGCGTACGCACCGGCGGTCGGCCAGGAGGTCAACGACCGGGTCGCCGAACTGATCGCTGGGCAGATGACCCCGGAGCAGGTCGCCGAGGCCGTCACCGTCGTCGCTCAGCGCTGACCGGCGACGATGGACCGCAACCTGAGACGTCGCCGGATCAGCGACCGGATCACCATCGGCCTGTTCCTGCTGCCGGCGCTGGTGCTGTTCGGCGTGCTGGTCGTCGTCCCGATCCTGGTCGCGGCGTACACCAGTCTGTTCCGCTGGAACGGGTTCGGCGGCCTACCGACCGACTTCATCGGCCTGGACAACTTCGTCCGGCTGCTCGACGACCCGGTCTTCATCGGCGACCTGCGACGCGGGGCCCTGCTGGTGGTGCTGTCGGTCACCGTCCAGCTGCCGCTCGCATTGGGGCTGGCCCTGCTGCTGAACCAGAAGCTGCGCGGCCGGGCGGTCTACCGGGTGCTGTTCTTCGCCCCGTACGTGCTGTCCGAGGTCATCACCGCGGTCCTGTTCACCATGGTCTTCAGCCCGAACCGGGGCCTGGCCAACCACGTGCTGGGCCTGGTCGGCCTGGAGAGCCTGAGCTCGACCTGGCTGTCCGACCCGTCGACCGTGCTGTACTCGGTGTTCCTGGTGATGACCTGGAAGTACTTCGGCTTCCACATGGTCCTGCTGCTCGCCGGCAGACAGAACATCCCCCGGGAACTGCACGAGGCGGCGGCGACCGACGGAGCCGGCGGCTGGCAGATCTTCCGGCACGTCACGCTGCCGCTGCTGGCCCCGACTATCCGGATCTCGATGTTCCTGGCCGTGATCGGCAGCATCCAGCTGTTCGACCTGGTCTGGGTGCTCACCGGCGGTGGTCCGCTGAACGCGTCGGAGACCATGGCGGTGACCATGTTCCAGTACGGGTTCCGGCGCTTCGAGGTGGGTTACGCCAGCGCGATCAGCATCGCGATGTTCCTGATCAGCCTGGCCTTCGCCGTGCTGTATCAACGCTTCATCCTGCGCCGCGACCTCGAAGGAGCGATGACCACCATGGGGGACCAGCGATGAGCGCCCCGACTCGTACCGCACGGCCCCGGCCGCAGCGGGCCGACCGGGGTGGCGACCGGGTGTCGCGGCTGCCCGGCCCGGCCCGGTCCCTGTCGTTGCACACCGTCTCGATCATCGTCGGGCTGATCATCGTGGTACCGATCGCCTTCGCGCTGCTCGGCGGGTTCAAGGACAACCGCCAGCTGTCCAACAGCCCGTTCGGTCTGCCGTCGCCGTGGATACCGGAGAACTACCTCGAGATTCTCGGCTCCGGATCGTTCTGGCGGCAGCTGTTCAACAGCACGCTGATCGCGCTGGCCACCGCGGTGATCGTGGTCGGGGTGGCGGCACTGGCGTCGTTCGTCTTCGCCCGGTACGCGTTCCGGGGGCGGGAACTGCTGTTCCTGTTCTTCACGATCGGGCTGATGTTCCCGTTCGCGGTCGCCATCCTGCCGCTGTTCATCCTGCTGCGCACCATGGGTCTGCTGGACAACCCGCTCGGGGTGATCCTGCCGCAGGCCGCGTTCGGCCTGCCGGTGACGATCATCATCCTGCGGTCGTTCTTCCGGGCCATACCGGGGGAGCTGGAGGAGTCGGCGATCCTCGACGGCTGTACGCCGTTCGGCTTCTTCTGGCGGATCCTGCTGCCGATGGCCCGGCCGGCGATCGCCACCGTGTCGGTGCTCGCCATCGTGGCCAGCTGGAACAACTTCATGCTTCCGCTGGTGGTGTTCAACGACCCGAACTGGTGGACCATCCCGGTGGGCGTGCAGGAGTTCCAGGGCCAGTACGCCGACGACAGCGCCAAGGTGCTGGCGTACGTCGTGCTGGCGATGGTCCCGGCGCTGGCCTTCTACTCGATCGCCGAACGTCAGCTGATCGGCGGGCTCACCGCCGGTGCCACCAAGGGCTGACCGGGCGACCCGGATGAGCGTCGCGCGGTGACGATAGTCCCGCCGAGCTGGCCGGTCGGCGGGACAAGCCGGCCCGGGGGTGGTTGTTCCGGCCGCCGGCGGTTGGTGAGACTGCGTGATCATGAGTCGTCGCAGTCTCGTGACAGTCGTGGCCGCCGGGGTGACCGTCCGGTGGACGGCTCGTCGGTCGATGGCCGCGGCGCCCGCCTGCGGGTCGGCGTCGCCGACGACGCGCCGGGCGGTGACCGCCGTGCTTGACACCGGGCGGGTGGCCGCCGTCGGCGTCGCCTGCACCTGGGATCCGGGCCACGGGGCCGCCGCCCGGCTCGGCCCGCTGGTCAAGGAGATCCTGCGCCGGTTAACCTGACCGCCGGCGGGTTCGGCAGGCCGGCGAGGGCGGCCCGACAGCAGTGCGGTGGTGCTGTCCGCCGGCGTCGCCACGGCGGTCAGGGCAGCGGCCTTGTCTCGACGGCCATCATCCGGGTCAGGGCCTGCGCGGCCCGTTGCTCGACGACGGCGACGGATTCCCCCAGATGCATCGTGAATTCCCGGTGGGCGGTGTCGAGGTCGCCACCGAGGACGGCCTCCAGGATGCCGAGGTGCTGCGTGGTCGTCCGGTCGATCCGCTCGGCGGAGCGGAGTCGGGCAGCACGAAGCCGGGATCCGGCTCCGGAGTGTCGCGGCGCAGCACCAGCCAGTCGTCACGCAGGGGCTCGACGACGGCCGGATCGTGTGGTTCACCGGTCTCGACCGGCCGGTGCAGCGTCGCCAGCTCCAACGCTCGGCGGACCTCGTACAACTGCCGGACCTCGACCAGATTGGACGCCGTCGGCACGTAGCCGCCGTCCGGCAGGCGTTCGACGAGCCGCTCGGAGTGCAACCGGGTCAGGGCCTAACGAACCGGGGTACGCGACACCGACAGCAAGGTGGCCGGCCGCTCCTCGCCGAGCCGGATCCTGAGCGGGAAGTCGCCGACCAGCAGCCGCCGCTTCAGCTCGGTGTAGGCGTGCTCACCGGCCTGTGCTCGCGGAGGTGCGTCCAGTCCTTTATCCAACGCCGGATCCATGGACGGGACGTAGGGACGTCGTGCTTCTGGCGTGTTTCGCGGCGGTAAGCAGCCCGACGCGACAGCGGGCAAACCCGATCGATCCCGTGCATGGCCGCGCCCCGGCGGCCGGTGGCCCTGCTGATGGTCGCGGTGCGGGTGGCATCAGCCGATCTCTCCGTCGCGCCGGATGAGCAGCACGTTGTCGGTGACCATCGCGGTCTGACCGGCCGGCCCGGTGGCCCGCCGCTGCGGCATGTCCGCCCGCAGCACCTGCCACTGCCGCGGATCGAGATCGAGGCCGGTGGCCACCTCGTCCGGGGTGGGGAAGTGGGCGTCCGGGTCCTGATTCCACGACCAGGGGGCGGTGGATCCGTGGTCGACGACCAGCAGCCGGCCGCCGGGCCGCAGGGCCAACGCGGCGGTACGCAGCACCCGGCCCCGGTCCAGCGCGAACGGCGTGTGGAAGTACTGCGCGTTGATCAGGTCGAACGTCCCGGCCGGGAAGCTGTCCGCCAGATCGTGCCGTTCACCGGTGACCCGGTCGCCGAGGCCGAGCTCGTCGGCCTTTGCCACGACGCGGGCAACGGCCGTAGCGGAGATGTCCACGGCCGTGACCTGCCAGCCTTGTCGGGCCAGCCAGATGCTGTCGCCGCCGCCACCACAGCCCAGATCCAGGGCGGCGCCCGGCGTCAGCGCCCCGGCGGTCTCGACGAGCTGTGAGTTGGTCGGTCGGTCCGAGGCGGTCAGGCTGCGGTGCAGCCCCTCCCAGAACGACTCGGGATCGGCACCCAGCTGCGGGCCCTGCCATCCATTCATCGGTTGCCTCCTTCGGGGACAGCATCCGGACCACTGCACGGCAATTGCAAGAAGAGTTGCCGATCCGCATCATGGGTGCCATGAACGTCACCGCAGCGGACGTCCTCGCCGGGGTCGGCCCTCGGCTGCGTGCCCTGCGCCGGGCACGCGGCGTCACCCTGGCCGGCCTGGCCGAAGAGACCGGTCTGACCACGAGCACGCTGTCCCGCTTGGAGAACGGCAAACTCCGCCCGACGTTGGAGCAGCTGCTGCCGCTGGCGCGGGCCCACGGCGTACCGCTCGACGACCTGGTCGCCGCCCCACCCACCGGCGACCCGCGGATCCACCTGCGGCCGATCCGACGCTCCGGGCTGACCATCGTGCCGCTGACCCGGCGGGCCGGCGGCGTCCAGGCATACAAGGTGGTCTACCCGCCGGCCGGCCGGTCACCCACCATGAAACAGCAGACCCACGACGGGTACGAATGGTTCTACGTGCTCAACGGGCGGGTCCGGTTCGTCCTCGGCGACCAGGAGTTCCAGCTCGACCCGGGTGAGGCCGCCGAGTTCGACACCCGTACGCCGCACTGGATCGGCAGTGCCGACGCCCAACCGGCGGAGACACTCACCCTCTTCGGCGCCCAGGGCGAACGCGCCCACCTGTCACCGGTGCCGACCAACTGACATCAGGGTCATCGAAGGCGCATCGGGTTGCCGCCCAGCGCAGCGGCACTGGTCTCCGCCGTCTTGGCAACCTGACGGTACGCCCGCGCGGTGGTTGACGAGGTCGGCCGCGGCTGGTCAGGTGTTGCGACAATGCGTCCATGAGTGACGGTTCACGCGGGCTGGCGGTCGTACCTGCCGTTGCATGGTGGACGGTGCTGCGGCTGGTGATCGTCCTGCTGTGGCTGGTCGCGGCGGCGACCGCCTGGTGGACGGCCCCCCGGCAGCACGACTACGACCAGGCAAGGGCGGACGTGGCAGCGGGTCGGGTGGTGGCGTACCAGTGGGGTGACAGTTGGGACCGGAGTCGACGCGGATGGTTCGACGTCGCCGAGCTGCGGTCGTCGGGTCAACTCGGCCCGCTGTTCGGGTGGCGTACCGCCGACGGCCGAGTGCGCTGGACCAACACCGCGACCTTCGGCGCGGTGACCGCTGCTGCTGCCGACGGCGGCGGCAGCTACGCAGGACCGGGCGCGGCCGCCCTGGCCCGGGACCTGCGCGCCGCCGGCCTGGAACAGCGGGTCGGCGGCGTGCAGTCCGCCGTGCGGGTCGGTACCCAGATCGGTTTCGTGCTGCTGGTGACCTTCCTGGTGGTGCTGGTCGGTGGGCCGGCTCCGGCGCTGGGCACCCGGTGGTACTGGTTCTGGCTGGTCTTCCTGGCCCCGTTCGGGCTCGGTCTGCTGTGGTGGCTGGGTCTGGAGCTTCCGTGGTCGGGCAGGGCGGCGGCGTTGCCTGGTGTGGTCGGCGTCAACCAGCGTCGGTACACCGGCCTGCTCGGCTTCGCGTTCGGGTTGCTCGCGGCCCTCGGGATCAGTCTGCTGACCATGGTGCTGCACATTGTGCTCGGCGACTGGTGGGTGCCTCGGCCCGGCGGCTAGCGGCGGTACAGGCGTTCGCCGGAATCGGTCAGGGGGTCAGGACGACCTTGCCGGCGACGGTGCCGGACTCGGCCAGCCGCAGCGCCTCGGCGATGCGGGTGAGCGACAGCTCGGCGGCGATCTGGGCGGTGACGTCACCGCGCCGCAGCGATCAGCTCGCGGAGCATGGCGAGCATGACGGTGACGGCCTGGATGGGCCGTGCCCCAGGCGAGCGCGGGCACCAGCATGATGCCGGTGCCGGCAGCAACCAGAGCCTGCTTGCCGTGCCAGTCATCACACGCCGTGGTGGGGGTCGACGCCGGCCTCGACAGCCTGTTCACCCTGTCCACCGGGGAGAAGATCCCCAACCCGAGACATGAACGCCGTGACCGGCGGCGGCTGGCCCGGGCCCAGCGGAACCTCGCACGCAAGGCCAGAGGCTCGGCGAACCGGGCCAAGGCCCGGCTGGCGGTGGCCCGGGTTCATGCCCGGATCGCCGACCGCCGCCGCGACCACCTGCACAAGTTGACCACCCGGCTCGTTCGTGAAACCCAGACGATCGTGATCGAGGACCTGGCCGTCCGCAACATGATGGCCAGTCACAGTCTGGCCCGCGCCGTCTCGGACGCGGGCTGGCGGCAGTTCCGCAGCATGCTGGGGTACAGAGCGGACTGGTACGGCCGGGATCTGGTGGTCGTGGACCGCTGGTTCCCGTCGACCCGACTGTGCTCGGGCTGTGGCGTACTGGCTGAACACCTGCCGTTGGCGGTCCGGTCGTGGACCTGCCGGTGCGGGCAGGCCCATGACCGGGACGTGAACGCGGCCCGGAACATTCTCGCGGAGGGGCTCTCCGTGACTGCCTGTGGAGGCGGTGTGAGACCTCACCGGGAGTCCTCCTCTCGGACGGGGCGGTCGTCGGTGAAGCAGGAACCCCCTGGGGCGACCCAGGGAATCCCCGTCCCTTCAGGGCGGGGAGGAAGTCAACGCAGTGGAAGGCGATCCGGGGCGGGCCGCCGAGGGCGTCGGCCAGTGCGGTCAGCGGCCCCAGACAGCCCGGGTACGCGCAGTCGATCCACGTCTCGCCGGCCAGGTCGGTCAGCCGTACCCGGTCGACGCCGGCCAGCCTGTGCCCGGCGGGGAGGGCGACCAGCAGCTCCTCGTCCGTCAGGTCGACCCCGTCGCCGACGGCGGGCGCGACAGCAGCGGGTGCGACACCAGCAGGATCGGCCGAAGACGTCCGGGTGCCGGGCGCGGAACCGGCTGATCGCCGCCGGTACGAGGGTGGTGTTGGCGCTGATGCTCGGCACCGGCGACCCGCACGGTCGTGACTCGGTGCGGTGGATCGTCGAGCAGGCCGCGACCGCGTCGGTGCGCACGGCCGGTGCTGGCCGCGTCGGACGCGGGTCGAGTTGCCCGGGGTCGGTCGCCGTACCGTCTTCCCTTTTCCGTTCTCGGACCAGCATGTCCTGGCGGCCCGTCACGGGATCCGGGCCACCACCCGGATGTGCCTCGACTCCAGGGCTTTGACGTGGCCGCTGTTCGCCGGTCGGTCGTCCGGGTTGTTCCGCCTGGCCCGCCGGTTGCGGCTGGCCGACGTGCTGGTGTCGGCGCTGGTCCGGGCGTGGGTCGGCGCTGACCGGTTCGTGGTGCGGGCGAGCGCCAGCAGATCGAGCGGACCGGCGGTGACGCTGGAGTGACCGTCCGCGATTCCGCAGATAGCGGGATGCTGCAACTATCGCGCCGCCCACATCTATGCCAGGATTGGATCCAATGCATGCTGGATCGGATGCCTAGCTGAGAGGGGTGCCATGCTGCGGCGCGAGGAGAACGAGCGGATCACCCGCTCCGGGCCGGGCACACCGCTCGGCCGGCTGATGCGCGCGTACTGGCAGCCGGCGGCGCTGGTGTCGGAGATGGACCCGCAGCGGCCGGTCAAACCGGTCCGGCTGCTCGGCGAGGACCTGGTGCTGTTCAAGCAGGCCGACGGCGGCTGGTCGCTGGTCGGGCGGTTCTGCGCGCACCGGGGCGTCGACCTGGCGTACGGCCGGCACGAGGACGGCGGGCTGCGCTGCCTCTACCACGGTTGGCTGTACGGGCCGGACGGGCGCTGCCTGGAGCAGCCGGCCGAGCCGCCGCACAGCACCTTCGCCAGCAAGGTGCGCATCCCCAGCTACCCGTGCGTCGAGCGCAACGGCATCGTCTTCGCCTACCTCGGCGAGGGCGACCCGCCGCCGATGCCGCACTACGACTGCTTCCAGGCACCCGACGAGTACACCTTCGCCTTCAAAGGGCTGTGGGAGTGCAACTGGCTGCAGGGCGTCGAGGGCGGCATCGACCCCAGCCACGTCTCGTTCCTGCACCGGTTCATCGACGAGGATCCGCGCGACGTCTACGGCCAGCAGTTCAGCGAGGAGGTCGCCGGCACCGGGCAGAAGCTGTCCAAGCTGGTCGGCGACGCCTACCGGCCGGACATCGAGGTCGAGCAGGCCGAGCACGGCCTGCGGGTGTACGCGCTGCGCCAGCTCACCGACGAGATCCGCCACGTACGCATCACGAACCTGGTCTTCCCCAACGCGTTCGTGGTCCCGTTCGGCAACGACAAGGTTTTCTGCCAGTGGCACGTGCCGATCGACGACTACCACCACTACTGGTACATGATCTTTTACGACTTCGCCGAGCCGACCGACAAGCAGACCCTGCTCGCCCAGCGGCTCGACGAGGTCTCCCTGCCGGACTACCGGCCGCTGCGCAACCGGGCCAACAACTGGGGCTTCGACCCGGCCGAGCAGCGGGACCTGACCTACACCGGAATGGGGCTGGACATCAACGTCCACGACCAGTGGGCGGTGGAGAGCATGGGCCCGATCCAGGACCGCACCGTGGAGCGACTCGGTGTCTCCGACCGGGCGGTGACCGCGAACCGCCGGCTGCTGCTGCGCGCCATTGACGCCTTCGAGGCCGGCAACCCGGTCCCGGCCCGCCCGGCCGACGAGGCTGCGGCCGCCGAGCTGACCGGCCCGCTCGCCGTCGACACCGTGGCCCCGACCGACGGCTGGGAGCAGACCTGGCGCGAACGTGAGGCGCAGCGGCGGGCCGGCTCCCCGTGGGCCGGCACCCCGTCGCGGTCGGCGGTCGGCGCTCCGACGCGGTCGGCGGCCGGCGATGCGTAGCCTCGACGAACGGCCCGTCGCCGACGGCGGGGACGGCCGCCGCGTGGTGCCGATGCTCGCCGCCGACCGGGGCGGCTTCATCGACCGTCACCAGCTGTGGACCGACACCCAGTACGCCGCCGCCGGCCAGCTGCGCCGGGTCGTCGACGAGCTCGGTATCGAGCTGATCCGGTTCTCTTTCGCCGACCAGCACGGCGTGCTGCGTGGCAAGACGCTGACCCGGGAAGCCGCCGCCACGGCACTGCGGTCCGGCGTGACCGCGCCGTCGTCGCTGCTGCTCAAGGACCCGTCCGGCGCGTCGGTCTTCCCGGTCTTCGCCGCCGACACCGGCGTCGGGGTGAGCGGGTTCGCCGGTGCCGGGGACATCGTGCTGGTGCCCGACCCGACCACGTTCCGGGTGCTGCCGTGGGCGCCACGGACCGGCTGGTTGCTGTGCGACCTGCGGTTCCCCGACGGTGCCGCGGTGCCGTTCTGCACCCGTGGCCTGCTGCGCACGCAGCTCGACCGGTTGGCCGCCGCCGGGTACGCGATGACCGTCGGCGCCGAGCTGGAGTTCCACGTCTTCGCCACCGACGGTCCCACCGACGGCGGGCTCGACGACGACCAGGTCGGCCGGCCGGGTGCGCCCGGCCGGGCCAGCGGCGCCCGGCCGCTGAGCCGGGGCGCGCAACTGCTGCACGAGGACGGGCTGGACCGCGCCGACGAGGTCGTCCAACTGCTGCACCACGGGCTGACCCGGCTCGACCTGCCGCTGCGCTCCCTGGAGCTGGAGTTCGGGCCGAGCCAGTTCGAGATCACCATGACCGCCGGGGACGCGGCGGTCGCCGCCGACCAGGTGCTGCTGGCCCGCTCGGCGATCCGCCAGCTCTGCCGCCGGCACGGCTACCACGCCACGTTCATGTCCCGCCCGGCCGGTGCCCAGACCGCCTCCACCGGGTGGCACCTGCACCAGTCGCTGCGCGAGCTGGCCACCGGCACGGCGGCGTTCGACCCGGTCACGCCGGGGGAGGCGCTCTCCCCGGTCGCCGGGCACTACCTCGCCGGTCTGCTGGAGCACGCCGGTGCGGCAGCCGCCTTCGCCACCCCGACGGTCAACGGCTACAAGCGCTACCTGCCGTTTTCCCTCGCGCCGGACCGGGTGGCCTGGGGGGTCGACAACAAGGGGGCTATGGTCCGGGCCGTCGGTGCCGGCTCCGACACCGGCGTACGGCTGGAGAACCGGTGCGGCGAGCCGGCCGCCAATCCGTACCTGTATATCGCGTCGCAGCTGGTCAGTGGCCTGGACGGGATCGACCGGCGGCTCGCCCCGCCGCCGGCGGTGCAGGATCCGTACGCCGCCGACGCGCCCCGGCTGCCGGCCTCGCTGGCCGAGGCGCTGACCGCGCTGGAGGCCGATCCGGCGTTCACCGCCGCGCTCGGCGCCCCGGTGATCTCCTGGTACGCGACGCTCAAGCGCCGCGAGTTCGCCCGCTACCTCGCGCACGTCTCCGACTGGGAGCAGCGCGAGTACTTCGATCTGATCTGAGGGAGTAGCCCGATGACGTCGTCTGTCGCCCCGCTGGCCGACCTGGAGCCGTTCCACGTCGACGGCGGGTGGATCGCCCCCGGTGGGCGCGCGCTGATCGAGGTGCGTGACCCGTCCACCGGCGCGGTGATCAGCCGGGTCGCCCAGGCCACCGCCGAGGACGTGGACGCGGCGGTGGCCGCCGCCACCCGGGCGTACGCCGACCGGCGGTGGAGCGGTCTGGCTCCGCTGGAGCGCACCCGGGTGCTGCACCGGCTCGCCGACCTGATCGAGGCGCACCTCGAGGAGTTGGCGGTGCTGGAGACCCGGGACAACGGCAAGCCGATCGAACGTTCCCGGGCCGACACCGGCGCGGCGGCCCGGGCGTTCCGGCACTTCGCCGGGGCGACCAGCAGGCTGACCGGCACCGTCGTGCCGATCGACGGCGGCGGCCACCACGTCTACACGGTGCTGGAGCCGGTCGGTGTGGCGGCGCTGATCCTGCCGTGGAACTTTCCGATCATGACCGGCTGTTTCAAGATCGCCCCGGCGCTGGCCGCCGGCTGCCCGGTGGTGGTCAAGCCGGCCGAGCAGACCCCGCTGACCATGTTGCGGGTGGCCGCCCTGGCCGCCGAGGCCGGCGTGCCGCCGGGGGTGTTCAACGTGCTCACCGGCGACGGCGAGGTCGGCGCGGCGCTGGTCGCCCACCCGGGCGTGGCGAAGGTGTCGTTCACCGGCTCCACTGAGGTGGGCCGGTTGGTGATGGCCGGCGCGGCGGCGACGACGAAACGGCTCACCCTGGAGTTGGGTGGGAAGAGCCCGAACATTGTCTTCGCCGACGCCGACCTGGACGCCGCGGTGCTGACCGCGATGCGGGCGTCGTTCGGCCACTCCGGGCAGATGTGCACCGCCGGCAGCCGGCTGCTGGTGCAGCGGTCGATCCTGGACGAGATGACCGAGCGGCTGGCCGCAGCGACCCGCCGGGTGCCGCTGGGCAACGGACTGGACGGCGGGGTGACCGTCGGCCCGCTGGTCTCCGAGGAGCAGCGCCAGCAGGTGCTGTCGTACATCGAGACCGGCATCCGGGAAGGGGCCACGGTCGCGGTCGGCGGCGGGGTGCCGGACCGGCCCGGCTACTTCGTCGAGCCGACCCTGTTCACCGGGGTACGCAATGACATGGCCATCGCCCGGGAGGAGATCTTCGGGCCGGTGACCGGGGTGATCGCCTTCGACGATGAGGACGAGGCGGTCGCGATCGGCAACGACACGTCGTACGGGCTGGCCGCCGGGGTGTGGACCCGGGACCTGTCCCGGGCACACCGGATGGCGGCCGTGCTGCGGGTCGGCACGGTCTGGGTGAACACGTACAACATCTTCGACCCGGCGCTGTCCTTCGGCGGGGTCGGGGACTCCGGTCTGGGCCGGGATTTGGGCGACGAAGCCCTGCATTCGTACTGCGAGCGCAAGGGCGTCGTCGTCGCGCTCTGACCGGCGGTGCCCGGTCCGGCGAGGTGCCGTCGACCGGACCGGGCACCGCCTCGATCACCGATGGGATCCATCTTGAGAGACTCTGCATCCCAGACCGGGCCGGCGGGTGCGGTCGCGGAGCCCGCCGACCCGGCGCCCGTGCCGCTGGGCCCGGCGTCTGTGCCGGCGGGCGCGCTGACGCTGGACCCTGCGGCGCTGAGGGCCGCCACTCCCGGCGCGACCCTGGCCCACCACCTCAACGCCGCCGGCGCCGCACTGCCCAGCCTCGCCGTACTCGACACGGTCATCGACCACCTGCGGCTCGAGTCGCGGCTCGGCGGCTACGAGGCGGCCGAGGCCGCCGCCGAGCGGACCGCCGACGTCTACCACCTGGCTGGCCGGCTGCTCGGCGCGACAGGAGAGGACATCGCCCTGGTGGAGAGTGCCACCGTGGCGTGGCACCGGGCGATCGACGCGCTGCGGCTCGGCCCCGGCGACCGGATCCTCGCCTCCGCGTCCAGCTACGTCAGCTCGGCACTGCACCTGCTCGAGCTGCGCCGCGCCCGGGGCATCAGCGTCGAGGTGCTGCCCACCGACGACTCGGGCGGCGTCGACCTGCACCAGTTGGAGCAGGCGCTGCGGCAGCCGGCCGCGCTGGTCACTGTCGCCCACGTACCGACCTCGTCGGCGCTGATCGAACCGGTCGCGCAGATCGGCGCCCGGGTCGCCGCTGCCGGCGTACCGCTGCTGGTCGACGCCACCCAGTCGGTCGGCCAACTGCCCGTCGACGTCGGCGCGATGCACGCCGACATCCTGGTCGCCACCGGCCGCAAGTTCCTGCGTGGACCGCGCGGCACCGGGCTGCTCTATCTCGACCCGGCGCTGCGTGAACGCGCCCGTCCGTTGACCCCGGACGTACGCGGGGCCCGATGGACCGGCGACGAGGAGTACGACCTGCTGCCCGGTGCCCGACGGTACGAGACCTGGGAGGCGTCGCACGCGTTGCGGCTCGGCCTGGGCGCCGCGCTGACCGAGGCGCTTGCCCTCGGCGTCGACGCCATCTCGGCGTACGTCAGCCAGTTGGCCGCCCGGCTGCGGGCCGGGCTGGCCGAGCTGCCCGGAGTGACCGTGGTCGACCCGCCGGCGGCCGGCGGTGGCATCGTCACCTTCGTCCGCGACGGCGAGGAGCCGGCCACCACGGTACGCACGTTGCGCGCCGCCGGCCTGCACCTGGTCGCCGTGCCGGCCAGCCACGGCCAGTGGGACCTGGGTCGGCGCGGCCTGCCTGCGGTGGTCCGAGCCTCCGTGCACGTCTACAACGACGACACCGAGGTGGACGCGCTGCTCGCCCGACTGGCCCGCCCGGCGGCCACCGGCGTACCGACGCCACCGACGGCGACTGCCACGCCGGACGCTGTGCCGCCGGTGCCGCCAGCGCCGGGCCCGGCTCCCGCGCTGCTGACCGGTGCAGACCGCCGGGCCGACGTGATCGTCATCGGTGCCGGCGTCCACGGACGCAGCGCGGCCTGGGCACTCGTCGCACGCGGTGTCCGGGTGATCCAGCTTGACCGGCTGCCGGCCGGGCACACGGAAGGATCGTCACACGGACAGACCCGGATGATCCGTCGCGCCTATCCGTCGCCGGTCTGGGACGACCTGGTGGACCGCGCGTACACCGGTTGGCGCGAGCTGGAACAGGCCGCCGGTCGCCGGTTGGTCAGCACTGTCGGCGGCCTGTACGCCCGACCGGCCCGGACCAGCGGCACCCTGCGCGGGCCGGACTGTGTCCTGGTCGACGCCAACCAGGCCGCCGGCATCGCGCCGGGCCTGGTGCTCGGGGCCGACATGGTGGCCGTACACGATCCGGCGGCCGGCGTGATCGACGCCGCCGCCGCGATGGACGCGCTGACCGGGCTCGGTAGGGCCGCCGGGGTGCACCGTCGCGACGGCTGCCGGGTGACCGGTTGGCACCCGGACGGTGCCGGGGTCCGGGTACATACCGACTCCGGTGACCTGCTCGCCGACCGGCTGGTCATCTGTGCCGGACCGTGGACCGCCGACCTGGTGCCGGAGTTCGCCAGCCGGTTGACCACCGTGCGGATCGTCAACATCCACATCGGCTCGTCCACCCCGGCGCTGCTGGCCCCGCCGGCGCTCGGCCCGTTCTCGGTCGACGTCCCCGGCGTCGGTCTGCTCTACGGCATCCCGGCGCACGGTCCGGACGCCGTCAAGGTGGGATTCGACCATGGTCCGGTCGACGACCTGAGCCGGCCGCCCGGTCCGGTGACCGCCACCGAGCGGGCCGAGTTGCTCTCCGTCGCCCGTCGTTTCCTGCCGGCCGCCGACGGCCCGGTCACCGCAGAACTGGCCTGCCGCTACACCATGGCGCCGGGCAACCGGTTCGCGGTCGGGGCGTTGCCGGCGCATCCGCAGGCGCTGGTCGCGGCGGCCTGCTCCGGGCACGGGTTCAAGTTCGGCCCGGCGATCGGTGCCGCGTTGGCCGACCTGGCGACCGGGATGCCCCGGCCGGACCTGGAGTTTCTCGCTCCGGCGGCGATGGGGGTCGACGGGGTGCCGCCCGGGGACTGGGCCGGCGACCGGGTCAACCCCGGAACACCGTTGCCGAACGCCGCTCGTACCAGCGAGCCAACTGCTCACCGGCGCTGATCACATGGGCCTGCATCTCACGCCGCGCGCGTTCGCCGTCCTCCGCGGTGAGCGCGGCGACGATCCGCTCGTGCTCGTGGAAGTTGTCGTCGCGGTGGCG
This sequence comes from Solwaraspora sp. WMMA2080, assembly GCF_027497395.1. Taxonomy (GTDB): domain Bacteria; phylum Actinomycetota; class Actinomycetes; order Mycobacteriales; family Micromonosporaceae; genus Micromonospora_E. The sequence continues at coordinate 6,093,952 of NZ_CP114910.1, forward strand.
AGGGTTGTCCTGCAACACCAGCGCCGAGACGTTACGCGGGAATGCCTCGTTGATCTCCTTGATCACCCTGGCCAGCCAGTCGTTGCCGGCCACCTGGTGAATGAGGGTGTGGAACCGGTCGTTGGCGGCGTTGGTGGAGCCGGCCAGGGCGACCCGGGCGCGGGCGACCCCCGGGTCGTCCTCGACCCGTCGCTGCGGGATGCTGCCCCGGGCGGCCTGCTCGGTACGTCGCAGCAGCGAGTTGGCCTCCCGCAGCTCGTGCAGGACGTCGTCGGTGATCCGGCTGACCGCCCGTTCGCAGGCCAGCGCCTCCAGCTCCGCACGGACCTCGTAGGCTTCCCGGACCTCCCACGGCGCCGGCACCCGGACCACCGCGCCACGGTGCGGCACCACCTCGATCAGCCCACCGGTCTGCAGTTGGCGCAGCGCCTCCCGGACCGGGGTGCGGCTGACCCCGAGCAGCTTGGCCAGCTCGGCCTGGCGCAGTTGGGCACCGATCGGGATCTCGCCGGACATGATCTTGGCGCGGATCTTCGCGGCGGTGGCGTCGACGAGGGCACTGCTGGTGTTTTCCGTCGAGCTGACTGGCATGCCCGGTGCCCCTGTCTGATCGGTGTGCGGCGCAGCCGGCCGGGTGCCGGCCCGGCTGCGGTCTTCTCCACAGTGGTGCGATGTGGATGTCACGATAGCAAGCCGGCCGTCGACCCTGCGGGTCCCGTACATTTCGCTTTGGATCCCGGTTTTGGATCCAAAGATCCTGAGGTAGTATCCGAGACTACCTTGGCCAGGGAGTTCTTAGGAAGCACCGGCCCGCCGCAGCCACCACGACGCGACACAGACCGACCCCAGACGAGCCGGACCGCATCGGAACGACTCCCGCGACGGCGACAGGAGCAATCGTGAGCGCGTGCCACCCCAGCCCGGACGGGCGCAACCACCGCAGTCATCCGCTCGATCCGCCCAGCCCGGCCGAGATCGCCCGTGCCGTCGCCGTCGCGCGTGCCGACGGTCGCCTCGGCGAGCGGACCCGGTTCTGGGGGGCCACGCTGGACGAGGCACACGCCCGCGCCGTCGTGGCCGGCGCGGCGGCGGCCGGGGAGGTCCGACTCGGACTGGTGGCCATGGACCACGCCGCCGGCACTGCCTGGGAGATCGACGTCGCGCTGGCCGCCGGGAGCCGGGCCGACGGTGCGCCGTCGGACCACGCTGGAGACGAGGACGTTGCGGACCGCTGCCTGGACTGGCGTCCACTCGACCCGCGTCGGCCCGGCATCACCTCCGAGGAGGCTCGCGCGGCCGCCCAGGCCTGCCGGCAGAGCCCACTGTTCCGCGAGGTGCTCGCCAAGCGGGGCATCCACGACGTCTCCCTGGTGATGGTCGACGCCGAGTCGATGGGCGGCTTCGAGCCGAAGCGCTACGCCGACCGGCGGCTGACCTGGGGCACCGTCTGGCACCGTGTCGACGAGGGCGACAACGGCTACGTCCGCCCGGTGCAGGGCGTGGTGCCAATCATCGACATGGCGACCATGGAGGTCCTGGAGGTCGAGGACCACGGCGTGGTGCCGATTTCCGAAGAGGCCGGCCCGCTGGAGGCCGACGCCTGGCCGACCCGGCCGGGCCTGCGTCCGTTGGATGTCGTGCAGCCCGACGGTCCGAGTTTCGACGTCGACGGCTGGCGAGTCAGCTGGCAGGGCTGGCAGTTGCGGGTCGGCTTCACCCACCGCGAGGGCCTGGTCCTGTACGACCTGGAGTTCCAGGGGCGGCCGGTGGTCAAGCGGGCCGCCTGCAACGAGATGTACGTGCCGTACCTCGACCCCAACTCCACCCAGTACCGCAAGAACTTCTTCGACTGGGGCGAGTACGGGGCCGGGCCGCTGACCAACTCGCTCGCCCTCGGCTGCGACTGCCTCGGCGTCATCTACTACTTCGACACCGCCTATCTCGGTGGCGACGGGGACCCGGTGACCATCCCGAACGCGATCTGCATGCACGAGGAGGACCACAGCATCCTCTGGAAGCACAACGACCTGCGCCGCGGAGTCAGCCAGGTGCGTCGCTCGCGGCGGTTGGTCATCTCCAACTTTCAGACCGTGGCCAACTACGACTACGGCTTCTACTGGTCGCTCTATCAGGATGGCCGGATCGAGCTGGAGGTCAAGTTGACCGGGATGTTGTCGGCCTCCGGTATCGCCGACGGCGACGAGGTGCGCTACGGCCGGATCGTCGCGTCGAACGTGCAGACCCCGACCCACCAGCACTACTTCGGGCTACGCCTGGACATGGCGGTGGACGGATCGCGCAACCGGCTGGTCGAGGAGCATGCCGAGGGCGAGACCGACCCGACGCTCGACCCGTACGGCAACGCGGTACGCAACGTGCGTACCCCGTTGCTGCGTGAGTCCCAGGCCGCGCGCCGCACCGACCCGGCGTCGGCTCGCCGCTGGCGGGTGGAGAGCACCACCCGGACCAACCGGTACGGTGAGCCGACGGCCTACCGGCTGCTGCTGCCGAACACCACTCGACCGTTCGCCCGGCCGGACTCGGTGATGGCCCGTCGGGCACCGTTCATCCACCAGCACCTGTGGGCCACCCCGTACGATCCGCAGGAGCAGTTCCTCGGTGGTCGCTATCCCAACCATGCCGAGCCGGGCGACGACGGTGTGCAGGTCTGGCAGCGCCAGGACCGGTCGATCGACGGTGCGGAGCTGGTGCTGTGGCCGGTGCTCGGCACCCACCATTTCCCGCGCCCGGAGCAGTGGCCGGTGATGCCGGTGGACGCGATCCACATGATCCTCGAACCGGACGGCTTCTTCGACCGCAATCCGGCGATGGACGTGCCGGATCCGGCTGCCGCCCGCAGTGCGGGCAGTGCCTGCTGCTCCACTGGAAATGACGTGGTGCCGGCCGACTGACCCGGCCGGTGCGTCGGCCAGCGCGCCGGCCACGGGGACCCCTGTCCACTCTCGATATCCCGACACCAGACGTTCACAATCGCGATACGGACCCGAATTGGGTACCGCAGATGATGGTTTTGGATCCAATCCAAATGAAATTTAATCCATCTTCGTCCCATACCCCGCCGAGGAGCGCACTATGTCGGACGATCCCCGCAAACTCCCGCAGAATCTGATAAGCCGTCGCGCGATGCTGCGCGGCACCGGTCTGCTCGGTCTCGGCTTCGGCGCCAGCAACCTCCTCGCCGCCTGCGGCGTCGCCTCCGATGGCAGCGAAGACGGCGACGACGGCACGAGCAGCGGCGGCACTCTCACGCTCGGCATCGACGCCACCAGCGCCGTCAACGACCCCGCTTTCTACACGTCACTGGGCGACTGGATGGCGGTCGACTGCATCTGCCGTGGACTGACCTTCATCTCTTTCGAGACCAACGAGCCGCAGGCTGACCTCGCCGAGAGCTGGGAGATCTCCGACGACGGGCTGACCTACACCTTCACTCTGCGTCAAGGTGTGACCTTCCACGACGGCACCACCTTCACCTCGGCGGACGTGCTGGCCAGCCTCGGTCGGCAGTTCAACGAGGACGACCCGACGCTGCCTGAGGGGTCTTCCCGGCCGCTGCGCAGCCTCGGCGCCAACGTCGCCTCGCTGGACGCTCCGGACGAGTACACCGTGGTGATGGTGCTCAACAGCCCTGACGCCACCGTGCTCAACCGGCTCTCCGACATCGGCGGCCGGATCATCTCCTCCGCTGCACTCGCCGAGTACGGCGCCGACATCGGCAAGAACCTGGTCGGCACCGGCCCGTTCCAGTTCTCCTCGGCCACCGCCGGGCAGCAGGTGGTGCTGACCGCATTCGAGGACTACCGCACCGGCCGGCCCAAGGTCGACCGGCTGGTGATGCAACAGGTCCAGGACCCCTCGACCATCGTCAGCTCGCTGCTCAGCGGCGACCTGTCCGCCACCCAGTTCACCCCGTACTCGGCGGTCGAGCAGCTCAAGGCCGACGACGCGGTGACCTTCCACGAGACGCCGTACAGCTTCGACGCGATGATGATGATCGACGCCCGGCGGATCCCGGAGCTGGAGGTGCGCCAGGCGATAAACCTGGCAGTCGACCGCGAGGCGATCATCGCCCAGGCGTTCTTCGGGATCGGCGCGCTGCCCGACGGCTACACGATCCCGCCGTCGCAGGACGGCTACGACCCGAGCCTGGCTGACCTGAGTCGGTTCGATCCGGACGAGGCCCGGCGGCTGATCGAGGCGGCCGGCGCCACCGGCCGGCAGGTGGCGTTGATGGCGGCCAGCGACTCCTGGCACCCGCGCGCGGCGCAGATCGTCGCGCAGAACCTCACCGACATCGGGCTGACGGTCGTCACTGACTCGGTCGACCCGGCGACCTACTTCAGCCGGCTGCTCGACCCGGAGGACGAGTTCCACGAGGTGATGATCTGGGAGCGCAACTCCTACATCCCGGACCCGGACAACATGATCGGGGCGATGGGCCTGCCGTCCGGGGTGTACGGCGACTTCACCTCCGGATTCAACACGCTGCCCGGATCCGAGGCGTTCGCTGACGACCTGGCCGCCGCGAAGAACCTGCCCAACGGTCCCGAGCGCACCGCCGCGTACAGCGACATCCAGCGCCGGTTCGCCGAGCAGTACATGGTGCTGTCGATGCTGTGCTACTCGGCGAACCCGGTGGTGACCGGGGCGAACGTCGAGGGCGCCAACGTCGCCGCGCTCGGCAACCACCGCTGCTTCATGGAGAACGCCAGTGTCTGATCCGATCCGCACGGCCCGGCCGGGGGACCGGTGACGGTCGCCGGGGCGCGGCCGGTCGGGCGATGGAGAGCCGCCTTCGCGCGGCGCTCCATCGCCCGGTCCTGGCTGGCCACCGTCTCCTGGCTGGTGGTCGTCGGTTTCGTGCTGATGGCGACAATCGGGCCGCTGATGATCGGCGCCGACCCGGAGCGACAGAGCAACGTCACCCTCGCCGGGTTCGGTACCGCCGGGCACCCGCTCGGCACCGACGATCTCGGCCGTGACTTCCTGGCCCGGCTGGTGTACGGCGCCCAACCACTGCTGCTGGTCGCGTTCCTCGCCACCGTCCTGGCCGCGCTCATCGGCACCACCGTCGGCATGCTCGCCGGCTACCTCGGCGGCTGGGGTGAGCAGATCCTGATGCGGGTCACCGACGTCGGGCTGGCCTTCCCGTCGATGCTATTGATCATCCTGGTCGTGGCGGCCAGCGGACCCGGCGTACGCAGTCTGGTGGTCGGGGTCGGGGTCGCGCTGTCACCCGGCCTGGCCCGGCTGGCCCGGGCGTTGACCGCCCGGGAGGCCGCCCGCGACTACGTGCTCGCCGCCCGGCTCGGCGGCACCCGGTCGCCCCGGATCATGATCCAGGAGATCCTGCCGAACATCGCCGGCCCGCTGCTCGCCCAGATCGTGATGACCCTGTCGGTGGCCGCCGGATTTGCCGCCGGCCTGTCCTACCTGGGCCTGGGCATCCAGCCGCCCACCCCGGACTGGGGCTACATGGTGCAGGCCGGCCAGGAGTTCATCTACTCGGCACCCCGGATGGCGGTGCTGCCCGCAGCGTTGACGCTGGTCTTCGTGGTCGCCAGCAACTTCGTCGGCGACGACCTGCGTGACGCGCTGGACCCGAGGAGCCGCCGATGATGCGGCTGCTGCGCGGCAGATCGCTGCCGATGCTCACGATGCGCCGGCTGGCCAGCGTGCCGGTGGTGCTGTTCGTCCTGGCCTCCCTGGTGTTCCTGGCCATCCGCCAGCTACCCGGCTCGCCGTCGTCCACCCTCGCGGCCAGCGGTACCCAAGGGCTCAGCGCCGAGCAGATCTCGGCCAACGAGGCCCGGATCAACGAAGCGCTCGGTCTGGACCGGCCGATCTGGGAGCAGTACCTGCGCTACCTCGGCGACCTGCTCGGCCTCGATCTCGGGCGCTCCTTCTACGGCGGCAACAGCGTGCTGGACCTGCTCGGCGGGGCACTACCGGCGACGATCGAGCTGACCGTCGCGGCGATGCTGATCGCCGTCCTGATCGGGGTCGTCACCGGGGTGATCGCCGCGCTGCGCAAGGACACCTGGGTCGACACGACCACCCGGTCCATCGCCACGGTCAGCTTCTCGCTGCCCTGGTTCGCCCTCGGCGTACTGAGCATCGTGATCTTCGGGGTGTGGCTGCGCTGGATGCCGGTGATCGGTCGGCTGCCCAGCCAGCTCGACTACCAGCCCACCACCAACTTCGTGCTGCTCGACGCGATCCTGCAGGACCGGCCGGAGCTGGTCGGGCCGTGGCTGCAGTACCTGATCCTGCCGGCCACCACCCTCGCGCTGGCGATGGCCGGCTTCATCACCCGGATCGTGCGGGCCTCGGTGCTGGAGGTACTCAGCGACGACTTCGTGCGGACCGCCCGGATGAAAGGGCTGCGGGAGCGGACCATCCTGCGCCGCCACGTGCTGCGCAACGCCGGCCTGCCCATCGTGACCGTGCTCGGTCTGCAATTCGGCTCGCTGCTCGGCGGTTCGGTGATCACCGAGACCGTCTTCTCCTATCCCGGCGTCGGCAACCTGCTGGTCAGCTCGGTGCTGCAACGCGACTACCCGGTGGTCCAGGGCGCCGCGCTGGCGATCGCACTGCTGTTCGTGCTGGTCAACGCAGCGGTCGACCTGTTCTACCTGGTCCTGGACCCGCGCCTACGGAAAGGATGAGTCCATCATGGATATCGTGCTGGTGCACGGCGCCGGCGGCACCCCGAGCACCTGGGCCCGCGTGGCACCGTTGCTGCGCGCCGCCGGGCACCGGGTCCACCTGGTCACCAATCCGATGAACTCGCTCGTCGAGGACGTCGCCAACACCACCGCCGTGCTGGCTGACTGCGCCGGGCCGGTGCTGCTGGTCGGGCACTCCTACGGCGGCGTCGTGATCACCAACGTCGGGCGCGACATCCGGGTCGTCGGGCTCGTCTACGTCTGCGCGTTCGCCCCCGACGAGGACGAGTCGGTGCAGGACATCATCGGCCGCTACCCGCCGGCCGAGGTCAGCCGGCACATGCGGCGTGGCCCCAACGGCGAATGGGCCTCGGAACACAGCCCCGAGTACTGGGCGGAGATCGGCTGGGACGTGCCGGAAGCCGAACGGGACAACTTCGACGCCGACTCGCGCCCCAGCGCCGACGCCATCTTCGCGCAGCCCACCGGGGTGCCCGCCTGGCGCGACAAGCCGTCCTGGTATCTGGTCGCGGCCGAGGACAGGACACTGCGGCCGGACACCCAACGGGACATGGCCGCCCGTGCCGGTGCCACCATCTCCGAGGTCGGCGGCAGTCACTTCACCCCCCGGGTCCGGCCCCGCGACGTCGCCGACCTGGTCGAGCAGGCCGTCGCCAGCGTCACCGGAGCGCCCCGGTGACCTCCGCCCCGACCGGCCCGGCCCCCGCCGGCCCGCCGGCGCCGGTGCTGTCCGTACGCGGGCTGCGGGTCGAGTTCGACGTGCCCGCCGGTCGGCTGCCCGCCGTCGCCGGCGTCGACCTCGACCTGCACCCCGGTGAGATCCTCGCCCTGGTCGGCGAGTCCGGCTCCGGCAAGTCCGCCCTGGCGATGAGCCTGGTCGGACTCAACCGGGCACCCGGCACGCACATCAGCGGCCGGGTGGACTTCGCCGGCCGGAACCTGGCCACCGCCAGCGAGGCCGACCTGCGCCGGGTCCGGGGCAGGGACATCTCGGTGGTGTTCCAGGACGCCCTCGCCGCACTCAACCCGTTGCAACGGGCCGGGGCGCAGGTCGCCGAGATGATCCGTACCCATCAACGGATCAGCCGGGCGCGGGCCTGGCAGCGGGCCGAGGAGCTACTCGCCGACGTCGGGATCGCCAACCCGGCGCGCAACGCCCGCGCCTACCCGCACCAGCTCTCCGGCGGCATGCGGCAACGCGTCATGATCGCGATCGGGCTGGCGAACGACCCGACCGTGCTGATCGCCGACGAGCCCACCACCGCCCTGGACGTCACCATCCAGGCCCAGGTGCTGGCCACCCTCAACCGGCTGCAGGCCGAACACGGCACCTCCATCGTCCTGATCACCCACGACCTCGGCGTGGTCGCCGAGGTCGCCGACCGGGTCGCCGTCATGTACGGCGGCCGCATCGTCGAGCAGGGCACCCGCGACCAGGTGCTGTACTCACCGCAGCACCCGTACACGATGGGGCTGCTCGACTCGGTGCCCCGGGTCGACGGGCCGGTCGCCGACCGGCTGCCGGCGATCCCCGGCAGTCCGCTCACCGGCGTCGACCGACCACCCGGCTGCGGCTTCGCCCCACGCTGCGCGTTCGCCCACGGCGACTGCGACAGCGCGCCGCCCGAGTTGACTCACCGGCACGGCGAACCCGGCCACGTTGACGCCTGCCTGCTCGACGCGTCGGCCCGGCACGCCGCCCGCACTCCGGCAGCGGTCGGAGGTCGACCGTGACCAGCGTGCCACTGATCGAGCTGACCGGACTGCGGGTGGAGTACCCGGGGCGCGGCGGTGATCCGGTCCGCGCCGTGCGCGACGTCGACCTGGAGGTCCGCGAGGGCGAGACCCTCGGGCTGGTCGGCGAGTCCGGCTGCGGCAAGTCCACCCTCGGTCGGGCCATCCTGCGGATCACCGAACCCACCGCCGGCAGCATCCGACTGCTCGGCCGGGAGATCACCGGACTGCGCGGCACCGTCTTCCGACAGATCCGCGCCGACCTGCAGATGGTCTTCCAGGACCCGTTCAGCTCACTCAACCCGCGGCGGCGGATCGCCGACAGCGTCGCCGAGCCGCTGCTGCGCGGTCGGGGGGTCAGCCGGGCCGACGCCGGCCGGGCCGTCGACGAACTGCTCGACCTCGTCGGGCTCGGCCGCGACGCCGGCCGACGCCGGCCGCACGAGTTCTCCGGCGGCCAGCGGCAACGCATCGGCATCGCCCGGGCGCTCGCCCCGTCACCCCGGTTCATCGTCGCCGACGAGCCGGTCTCCGCCCTCGACGTCTCCATCCAGGCCCAGGTGGTGAACCTGCTCGCCGACCTGACCCGGGAGCGCGGCCTGACCATGTTGTTCATCTCGCACGACCTGGGCGTGGTGCGGCACATCGCCGACCGGATCGCCGTCATGTACCTCGGCCAGATCATCGAGGTCGCCGACCGGGACACCTTCTTCGACGTGCCGGCACACCCCTACAGCGAGGCACTGCTCTCCGCCGTACCCACCCTGGACCGGGAGTCCGACCGGGAACGGATCGTGCTCGCCGGCGAGTTGCCCGACCCCGCCCACCCACCGGCCGGATGCCTGTTCCACACCCGGTGCCGGTACGCCGTCGAACGCTGCCGCACCGAGGCGCCGGCACTGCGATCGATCCAACCGGGCCGCACGGTCCGCTGCCATCTTCCCCTGGTGCCGCAGGACATCCCGGCACCGTCGACCGTCACCACCGGAGGCACAGCACAGTGATCATCGACGCGTACAACACCACCCAGGACGTGCGGGGCCGATCCGACTACCTCACCGGCGCCCGGCCGGGGCAGGCGCCGCCGCCGTACACGCCGTTCGACCCGCGGCGGATCCTGGACCGGATGGACGCCGCCGGGGTCGACATGGCTATGGTCTGCTCCCTGGCCCAGCGGATCGAGAACGACTTCATCATCGGCCTGGCCAAGGCCCACCCGGACCGGCTGTTCGGCTTCGGGCAGGTCCGCCCGGCCGACGACGACGCGCTCGACGAGATCGCCCGGATCGCCGACGCCGGCCTCAAAGGGCTCAAACTGCACCCCAGCCTGCACGGCTACCACGTCGCCGACCACGGACTGCTCGACCCGGTCTTCGCCGCCTGCGCCGAACACGGCCTGATGGTGCTGATCAACGCCCTCGACGACGCGTTCTGCGCGCCGCTGGCGATCGAGGAGATCGCCAAGGGCCACCCGCAGGTGCCGACGATCATCGCCCACATGGGAGCGGTCTGGAACGTTCCCGAGGCGATCATCGTCGCCGAACGGAACCCGCACATCTACCTGGAGACCTCAGCCACCCTGATCAGTGACGTCAAGCGGGCGTACGCCCGGCTCGGTCCGGGGCAGATCCTGCTGGGCAGCGAGTGGCCCGGCTCCGACTTCGACCTGGAACGGATGAAGATTGCCAAGGCGATCCCGGAGGCCGCGGACCGGGCGCTCGTCGAGGGCGGCAACATGGCCAGGCTGCTCGGGATCGCCGCATGACCGCCGAGGATGTCGCGCCGGTGCCGGCACCGGACGGGATGACCCCGGGCGAGGTCGAGCTGCTCGACGTCGCCCAGCGGCTGCTGGCGAAGGTCTGGGTCACCGGCCGGCACGAGGTCGCCACCGCGCTGCGCACCCCGGACGGCACCATCCACACCGGCGTGCACCTGGAAGGGTCCTGCCGGCGCAGCTCGATCTGTGCCGAAGGTGTCGCCCTCGGCGTGGCCCGCGCCGCGTTGCCCGCCGGGACGCCGCTCACCGTCGACAGCGTTGTCTCGGTGCAGATCAAGCCGGCCGGCCGGTTCCGGGTCATCGCCCCGTGCGGGGTGTGCCGCGAGCTGATCAGCGACTACAGCCCGCAGGCCCGGGTCTGGATCACCACCGTCGACGGCGCCGTCACCGCGACGGAGGCCATCGACCTGCTACCGGAGAAGACCCGCCGGGCCTGGTGACCCGGCCCCGTACACGTACCGCGCCGTGCCCGACTCCGTCCACGTACCGAGAGAGGAACACCGTGTCTGAACCGTCCCGCACCGACCTTGACCGGGCGGCGCTCGCCGCCGAGCTCGGCGGCCCCGGCACCCCGGTCGCCTGGGCCGACCTGACCTGGCCGGAGGCCGGGCAGACGGCAACCGCTGTCGACTCGGTGATCATCCCGGTCGGTGCCACCGAACAGCACGGCCCGCACCTGCCGCTCGCTGTCGACACGCTGATCTGCGACGCGGTCGCCCGCGACGTCTCCGCGCTCACCGGCGTGCCGGTGGTGCCCCCCATCGGGTTCGGCGTCTCCGCCTCACACGGCGACTTTGCCGGCACCATCGCGCTGCGCCCGGAGACCCTGATCGCCGTCGTCGAGGACGTCATCGACTCGCTGCACGCCAGCGGCGTACGGCAATTCATCCTCCTCAACGGGCATATCTGGAACAACGGCTCGCTCGACGTCTCCGCCGAGAAGCTACGGGTCCGCCACCGCGACTCACGGGTACGGGCGTTGGCCTACGTGACCATGTACCCCGGACCGGAGGTCGATGGCCACGTCTACCACGGGCGCGGGCTGATGCACGCCAACTACTTCGAGACCTCGGTGATGCTGCACCTGTATCCGGACCTGGTCCGGATGGACAAGGCCACCTCGCACCGCGACGTCGACTCGTTCTGGGACTACCGAATGGACCAGGTCAGCGACACCGGCGTGTGGGGTCGCGACGTCGCCGACGCCACCGCCGAGCACGGCCGGGCCGAGTACGACCGCTGTGTGGCCACCACCTCCCGGGCCGTCGCCGCCGCCGTGCGCGAACCCTGGCCTGACCCCACTCACCGGCCCTGACCGTCCCGCCACGCCCCGCCCGGAGGACCCGCGTGAAGATCTACGACATCACCCTGCCGATCCATCCGAAGATGCTGCACTGGGGCCGCAAACCTGAGGTGGAGATCGTCGAGTCGCTGGCCAACGGCGACGCCTCCAACGTCACCCGGTGGCGGCTCGGCGCACACACTGGCACCCATGTCGACGCACCGGCGCACTTTGTCGACGGTGCCACCCCGATCGATGAGGTCGCCCTGGAGACCTTGGTCGGCCCGGCCGTGGTCGCCGACCTGACCGCCGTCGACGGGGACGTGACCGTCGCTGACCTGGTCGCTGCCGGCGTCGCCGGTGCCACCCGGGTGCTGCTGAAGACCAGCAACTCGGCCGGCCCGCTGCGTGAGACCGAACGCGCCGAATCCTGGGTCGGACTCTCCCCGGAGGCCGCCCGCTGGCTGATCGACCAGCGGGTCGCGCTGATCGGCATCGACTACCTGACCATCGAGAGCCACCGGCGCACCGACACCTGGGACGCCCACCACGCCCTGCTCGGCTCCGGCGTGATCATCCTGGAGAACGCCGACCTGGACGCCGTGCCGCCGGGAGAGTACGAACTGGTCTGCCTGCCGACGAAACTGGTCGGCGCAGACGGGGCGTTCGCCCGTACCATCCTGGTCCAGCGCGACTGACCCGGCGAGACTGATCCGCATGTCGATCGAGATCGCGCTCGCCGCACCACATCCGGCCGCGTTGGACGCCGCCGCCGACGTGGTAGCGGCCGGCGGTGGCGTCGTTGACGCCGCCCTCGCCGCCGCCGCCGCGCTCACCGTCGCCTACCCGCACCAGTGCTCGGCCGGCGGTGATCTGATCGCTCTGGTCCGCACCCCCGACGACGAGGTACGCGCGGTGTTGTCGGTCGGCGCCGCCGCCGGCGGCGTGGACGTCGCGGCGCTGCGCGCAGCCGCCGACCGGATGCCGCCCGGCGGACCGCTGACCGTCACCGTGCCCGGTGTCGTCGCCGGCTGGGCCGCGCTCGCCGGACTCGGCGGCCGGCTGCCGCTGGCCCGGGTGCTGGCACCCGCCGTCGAGTTGGCCGCCGGCGGCGTACCGGTCAGCCCCGGCCTGGCTGCGGCGATCCTGCGCCGGCTCGACGTGGTACGCGCCGATCCCGGCCTGGCCGCGTTGCTGCTCGACGGCGACGGCGACGGTACGCCGCTGCCGCCCGGAGCGGTGCTGCGCCAGCCGGCGCTGGCCCGCACCCTCGGCACCATCGGCGCCGACTGGCGCGACTACTACCAGGGCGAACTCGCCGAGGCGCTGGCCGCCGGACTGGCCGCGCTGGGCAGCCCGCTGACCACCGCCGACCTCGCCGGGCACGCCGCCGAGCTGACCGATCCACTGCGGTACGCCGCCGCCGGCTCCCAGGTGACCTGGTCCGTCGCGCCGCCACCCAGCCAGGGCGCCACCCTGCTGGCCATGCTCGCCGCCAACGCCAACGCCAACGCCAACGCCAACGCCGCGTTGGCCACCGCCCGGACCGCCGAACAGCGCCGCGACACCCTCCTCGGTGACCCCCGGGTCGGCCCGGTCGACCTCGACGGGCTGCTGCTTCGCACCGACCCACCGACCGGGCCGGCGCCGCCGGCCGGCCCGAAACCGGCCGGCGACACCGTCGCGGTCACCGCCGTCGGCAACGACGGCACCGCCGTCACCCTGATCCAGAGCGTCTTCCAGACCTTCGGTGCCGGCATCTGCGAACCCGGCACCGGCCTGGTGCTGCACAACCGGGGATCGGTGTTCAGCCTCGACCCGACCCACCCCGGCCGGCTGCGCCCCGGTGCCCGCCCACCGCACACCCTCTGCCCGGCGATAGCCACCGGCCCGGACCGGGTCGTCGCGCTCGGCTGCCAGGGCGGCCGGGCCCAGCCGTGGATCCTGGCCCAGGTCGCCGCCGACGCGCTGACCACCGCCGACCCGGCCAACCTGCTGGCCCGCCCCCGCTGGGTGATCGGCGCCCGCGACGTCGGCCAGGACCGGCCCAGCCTGCTACTCGAACCCGACACCCCGGCCACCGACGCGCTGCGGGCCGCCGCCACCGACCTCGGCCTGCGGGTGGTGCAGCTGCCGCGGCGTCACGACGACGCCGGGCACGTCCAACTGTCCCGGCTCACCCCGGCCGGCCTCGACGCGGCCAGCGACCCCCGCGCCGACGGCGCCGCCCGGGTGCTGCGGGGCCGTTGATGGACTCCGCCGAAGCGGCCACGCTGCTCGCCGACCCGTACCGGCTCGGGCCGGTCACGCTGCGGTCCCGGATCGTCAAGGCACCCACCTCGACCGGTGCGGCCGACACGGGCGGGTACGCCCGGCCGTGGCACCGGGACCACTATGCGCGGGTCGGCCGGGGGAGCGCGTTGACCATCGTCGAGTTCACCGCGATCGATGACGGCGCCGCCCTCGGCTTCCCCGGCCATCTCAGCATCGCCAGCGACGACCACGCCGCCGCGTTGGCCCCGGTCGCCGAGCGGATCCGGGCCGACGGTCGCGTCGCCGGGCTGCAGATCGCCCACGCCGGACGACAACGCACCCTGCCGGGGGAGGCGCTCGCCGCGTCGGCGGTGCCCTGGCCCGCCATCGAACGCCGACTCGGGCTGCGGCCCCGCGCCATCACCGTCGACGAGATCGCCGCGGTCGTCGACGGCTTCGGCCGGGCGGCAGGCCGCGCGGCCCAGGCCGGCTTCCAGGTGGTAGAGATCCAGGCGTCCAACGGCTACCTGCTCGCCGGGTTCCTCTCCCCACACACCAACCGGCGCGACGACGACTACGGCGGCGATCCGGCCCGGCGACGTCGTGTCCTGCTGGAGGTCGTCGCCCGCTGCCGGGCCGCGCTGCCGGCCGAGGTGGCGCTCACCGTACGGCTGTCCGACCGCGACCACGAACCTGGTGGGCAGGATCTGGCCGAGACCACCGGGCTGGTCTCGGCCCTGGCCGCCACCGGCCAGGTCGACGCGGTACACGTGTCGTCCGGCAACCACGCCACGCGGGTACGCCAGGTGCCGCCGGCCGCCGTGCCACCCGGGGCCGCCTGGCGATCGGCCCGGACCCTGCGGGCCGCCGGGCTGCCCACCATCGCCTGCGGCGGGATCACCGAACCGGCACAGGCGGCCGGGCTGCTGCGCGACGGCACCGCCGACCTGGTCGCGCTCGGCCGGGCCTTCCTCGCCGACCCGGACTGGGCGGAGAAGGCGCTCGCCGGTGCCGCCAAGCGGATCCGCCCCTGCGTACGCGGCAACGACGGCTGCCACGCCCGCGCCGCCCTGATCGGCCGGCCGGTCGCCTGCACCGTCAACCCATCGCTGAGCCTGCCGCCGGCCTCAGCGTCGTCCGGCCCGGTGCGACCGGCCAACCGGTCGCCTCACCTGGTGCCGTCGGACGCCCCAGTGCTCGTCGCCGGGGCCGGTCCGGCCGGTCTGGAAGCCGCACACCGGCTCACCGAGCACGGACACCGGGTCCGGCTGTACACCGGTGGCCGGCCCGGCGGTGCCCTGCGGGACGCGGTGGACAGCGGGGTGCACGACAGCTTCGCCCCGTACCTGCGCTGGTTGACCGACCGGCTCGCGGCCAGCGCCGTCGAGGTGGTCGACGCCCCGCTGCACCCGGCGGACCTCGGTGGAGAGTGGGCCGGGCTGCTGGTCGCCACCGGCGGCGTGGCGCGGTCGCTGTCCGGCGCGGTGCCCGCCCTCGACGTGCTGCGCGGGCTGGTGCCGCTGCCCGCCGACGGTCCGGTGCTGGTGATCGGCGCCGGCCGGACCGGCACCAGCACTGCCGCCGCGCTGGCCCGGCGCGGTGCCGACGTCACGCTACTCGGCGACACCACCCAGGTGCTCGACGACGAACCCCCCGACGACCCACCGACCTGGACCGACCTGCTCGCCTCGGTCGGGGCGCGGACCGTGCTCGGCCACCGGGCCAGGGTCACCAACGACCAGGAGGTGCAGGTGGACGGAACGGTACTGCGGGCCGGGCTGATCGTCGCGGCGGTCGGTCGCGAACCTCACCACGACCTGTACGAGGCCGCCGCCGAGGTGGCCGCCGGTCGGCCGGTGCTGCGCTGCGGCGACGCGCTGCGCCCGGGACGGCTGCACGACGCGGTGCACGCCGGGGCGCGGGCGGCCCGGACCATGCACGAGGCCCTCGCCTTCCGGCAGGTGACCCGGTGACCGGCGGTGATCTGCTCGTTGTCGGCGACGTACAGACGATGGACCCGGCCGGCCCGCGGGCCGAAGCGGTCGCCGTGCGCGCCGGGCGGATAGCCGCCGTCGGCGACCTGCGCGCCGCCCGCGCCGCCGTCCCCACCGGTACGCCGGAGCTCGCCCCGCCCGGCGCGGTGGTGCTGCCCGGCTTCGTCGACAGCCATGTCCATCTGATCTGGGCCGGCCGGGCCGCCGCCCGGGTCGGGCTGGACGACGCGGTCAGCGTCCGCGACATCTGCGACCGGCTCAGCGGGTACGCCCGCCGGCATCCCACCCGCCGGTGGATCGAGGCCGACGCCGGCTTCGACCCCGGTGACCTGGCCGAACGCCGGCTACCTAGCGCCGCCGAGCTGGAGGCCGCCGCTCCTGGCCGGCCGGTGCTGCTGGACCGTAAGGGCCACGACGGCATCGCCAATCTGACCGCGCTGCGGCTGGCCGGGATCTCCGCCGGCACCCCGGACCCGCCCGGCGGGCGGATCGACCGGTACGCCGACGGCACCCCGACCGGGCTGCTCGTCGAACATCCGGCGGTCGCCCTGGTCCGTGCGGTGGTCCCGGAGCCGGACCAGCAGACGAGGATCGACTGGATCACCGCCGGGCAGGCGGCGCTGCTCGCCCATGGCATCACCACCGCCGTCGACCCGGCGGTGCCGGCCGCCGAACTGGCCGCGTACGCGGCGGCCGGCCGGGCCGGTGCGCTGCGGCTGCGTACCGTGGCGATGCCGTTGGGCGGCGACGACGTCGACGACGCGCAGCTTCGCCGTACCCTCGATGGTTGTGATCTTGACCGGGCCGCGCCGGGTCTGCTGCGCGCCGGGCCGACGAAGCTGTTCCTCGACGGCGGCGGCTCGCTCGGCACCGCGCTGCTGTCGTCACCCTGGCCGGGCACCGACGGCTACCACGGCAACCAGAGCCTGCGTACCGACACGGTGCGGGCGCACTGCGCGGCAGCGGCGGCGCACGGGCGGGGCGTCGGCGTGCATGCCGTCGGCGACGCCGCGATCGACCTCACCCTGTCGGTCTTCGCCGAGGTCGCGGCCGGCAAGCCGATCGCCGGACTGGGCTTCCACCTGATCCACGCCTACCTCGGCCCTGGGCCGGCGGCGATGGCCACCGCCCGGCGGCTCGGCGTGCCGGTGTCGGCGCATCCGGCGCTGCAGTGGGCGTTCGGGCTCAACCTGATTGACCGACTCGGCGAGCCGGCCGCGGCCGCCGCGAACCCGCTTCGGTCCTGGTTGGACGCCGGGGTGACGGTCGGTGGCGGCTCGGACGGGCCGGGGCCGCCGATGTCGGTGCTGCACGGCATCTGGCAGGCCCGTACCCGTCGGGTCCGGGGCCGCGACGAGCCGCTCGGGCCGGACCAGGCGATCACCGCGCCTGAGGCGCTGGCGCTGTTCACCACCGGCGCTGCCGAGGTGGCCGGCAACCGGCGGGCCGGCTGGGGCGCCGGGGTGCTGCGGGTCGGCGAGCCGGCGGACCTGACCCTGCTCGACGTCGACCCACTCACCCCGGACCCTGACGCGCTGCTCGCCGGCACGGTCCTGGCCACCGTGGTCGCCGGCGAGGTCCGGTACGCCGAGGTATGAATCGACGGTCACGCCGCGCCATAGAGCCGCCGGACGAGATTACGCATCTGCTCAGTGCTGATCTCGCCGCCAGTCCACCGCTCCATGACAGTCTCGACGTGGGCGCTCGCCGTCAACCCTTCAGCCCTTACCGAGGCTGCTGCCTGCATAAACGACCGGGTACGCTCGGCAGTCATCTCGCCGGGTAGTTGCTCACGGGTTTCGCGAACCGACAACGTCTCAACCAGCACTTCCCGAGTGTGCCCGATTGTCTACACACTTACCGTCGGTAAGGCCGCGCTGGTGCCGCCGGAGATCGAGGAACTCGCCGGCCCGGAGATGGGTGGCATCGCGGTGGGTCGCCACATCGGACTGCCAGGTGCCATCGTGCGTAAGACGGCGAAGGAGTACGGCGCCGCTTGGCTGGCCGAAGGCGCGGCGGTCGCCGGCCGAGGGCATCCGGCTGCAGTCGCTGCTGACCCGCGCCGACCTCGACCGCCGCTGACCATGTCCCGGCGGCTGTCACGCCGCCGTGGTGCTGGCGGCGGCGACGGCCATGTCGACCACCGCCGCGACGCCGACCGCGATCTCGTAGCAGACGGCATCGCCCTGGCGATTGTGTGGCGTACCTTCCTGGACGCTACCGGAACGCATTCAGCGTCTGCGGCGGGAATTTCGGGGCTTCTGACGCTCTCCATCGGGAACATCGCCGCGCTGTCGTGGCCGCACCAGCCGGTCCAGCAGCGTCCGACGGTTGGCGTCGCCCGGTGGGCTGACCTGGTAGCCAAGTCGTTCGAGTTCCTCAACAGCGCATGTGGGATCGCGCCGGACCACGGCGGCTGCTTGTTTGCGACGGTACCGGTCCCGGCTCTGGTTGAGGGTAGTCTCCCAGTCATTCTTCGGTGCCACGAGATCTTCGACGATAAGACACTCAAGAAGGTCTTCCAGGGCGGGGCGGAATCGGCGTCCACCAACTGGGAGGTGGATTTTGTTCAGCCCGTTTATCCCCTTTTTTCGGGTCTCGGCAAGGTGGCGTTCGAATGCCTCGTGGCGTGCGTTGACCTGGATATGTGCTTCCGTGTAACGGGCCTTGTTTCGTTCGTAGTCGTAGTGTAACAACTCGATTTTCTCGTCGCCTACCAGCAGGCTGCATACCGAGGCCTGGACGGTCAGAAACGTAAACATTCACGTCTTGCTGGCGGGTTTGCTGTTGGGTAGCGTGACTCGCCGGGCCGAGCTGGGGGTGGTTGCCGTCTCGGACCGATCGTGATCTTGTGCCCGGGTGGTTGATCCGGAGGCGCTGTCGCGGGACGAGCTGATCGCGGTGGTCCGTGATCAGGCCGCTCAGTTGGCGGATCAGACGGCCGAGGTGGAACGGCTACGTGCGGAGTTGGAGCAGATCAAGCGGTTGATCTCGCGGAACAGCCGAAACTCCTCGATGCCGCCCTCGACCGATGATCTGCCTGGCCGGTCGGGTAGGAGCAAGCCCGCCGGCGGTGGGCGCTCGGGCGGGAAGAAGCCGGGGCGAGGTAAACAGCCCGGTGCGCCGGGATCGTATCTGCCCTGGTTGGACGAGGCCGACGTCCGGGTGGTTGACCAGCGTCCGTGCGGGCCGTGCGAGTGCGGGACGGACCTGGCGGGGGCTGTCGACGAGGGGGTGGTGTCGGCCAGTCAGGTCACCGACGTGCCGCTGGTCACCGCGTCGACGGTGGAGTACCGGCAGTACCGGGTCCGGTGCGGCTGCGGCCGGAAGCACGTCGCCGCCCCGCCGAAGCAGGCGGGGGTGGGTAACACCCGGGTGTACGGGGCGAACCTGCGCGCTCTCGCCGTGTACCTGCTGATCGTGCAGCACGTGCCGGTCGAGCGGTGCGTGCGGCTGATCGCCGATCTGGCCGGCACCCGCGTGTCGGCCGGGTTCGTCCACAAGGTCCTCGCCGCCGTCGCGGCGGCGGTGACCGACATCGTCACGATGATCAAGGCGTTGATCACCCTGGCCGAGGTGGTCCATTTCGACGAGACCACGATCCGGGCGGGTGCCGCGGGCCGCAACGGGTACGTATGGTCCGCGTCGACCGGCCGGTACACCCTGTACGCGCTGGCTGAGCGTCGCAGCGGCGAACAGTTCCGCACCATCGGGATCGGGCCGGCGTTCACCGGGGTCGCCGTGCACGACCGGTACACCGTCTACGACCAGGCCGGCAACTTCGCCGACGGGGTGCGGCACCAACTGTGCCGCGCACATCTGCTCCGCGATCTCGAAGACGCGGCCGAGACCTACCCCGACCACGTCTGGCCGGTCCAGTGCCAGCGGGCGCTACGCGGCCTGATCCACGCCGCGAACCTCGCCCGCGCCGCCGGACAGGCCGAGATCGACCCCGCCGTGCGTGACCCGCTGGTCCGCGAGTTCCGCGACGGCGTGATCGTCGGCCGTAAGGACGTCCCCCGCGTCGGCGGCCCCCGCGACAGGCAGCCGCCCGGCCGCAACCTACTCGAGGATCTCCACCACCGCCACGACGACGTCCTGCGGTTCTGCTACGACACCACCATTCCGCCGACGAACAACCTCGCCGAGCGTGACCTACGGCCGAACAAGACCCAGCAGAAGATCTCCGGCCGGCTCACCAGCGAGAAAGCCACCCGCGACCGGCTGACCATCCGCAGCTACCTATCCACTGCGGTCAAACACGGCGTCAACGCCATGACCGCACTCCGCGACGCCGTCACAGGGAACCCCTGGATGCCGCAGACCGCCCACATCCTCCAGGGCTGACCCCGCGCCCTCACAAGAGGTGAATGTTTACCGGTCAGAAACGTGCCCTCGTCCTCGTCGAGATTGAGTCGGCACATAACGTCGAGCCAGATGGGGGACGCTGCGGCCGACCTCATCCTGACCGGTTGGGCGGTGATGCCGGTTAGTTGGGTGCCGACGATCGCATGGTGTTGATCGGGTGCGATCCTGGCTGCGATCGTCGCTGAGTCGCAGACTGTGTTGTTGAGAAGTATCCGCAGGTTCTCGGCAAACTGTCGGGACTGCTCGATGAGCGCCTTATTTGTCGAATTCGCCAATGGAGATCCACAGCTTTTGTGCTTCCAGTGAATCGAACTGCCGTGCCCTCGCCATCTCGGCGAGTTGCTGGTATGTGATATGCAGTTTATCCAATGCCTCCTGGACTGCTTGCTTCCACTCGGAGGCATTGAGTTCGGTGACAGTTGGCCCGGGAAGGTTGGCGGCAGTCATTGTGACCTCCCAGAGTTGATCATCGTCTGGTTGGGCATGGCTCATCTTAGATGCATCCACCCATCTGCGCTACCCGTCGTAACCTACCTGACACGCCAGATGAAACGATCTGAGTTGATGTGCGGTACGGCAGCAGAAATGATCATGTCGTGACCAGCGCTGACTCCTCCGACTGGGCTATCCAAGCCGGTCGTTTCGGTGTCTTTCCAGAGTCGTCCGCTGCTTGGCGGCTATCGTGAGAATGCTTCCGAATTCACTACTTATCTGATCAACGTTTTTGCTGGTGGTGAGCGCGAATCCTTCGTGCGGGTGGCTCCAGGGCCGAGCCTGGGCGGCTAAGGGCCGGACGCTGCGAGGAAGGTTGCAATGTCGGCGGCGATCCGGTCCGGGTACTCGCCGTTGATTGCGTGCGAGGCGTCCGGGTAGACGATCACCGTCGCCTCGGGTACTGCCCGCTCGGCGACCTCGGCCGCTTCGGCCGTGTCGTGCATCCGGGACTCGCCGGCGAGCAGCGCCAGCGTCGGTGTCCCTACCCCGGACAGATCCTCAGGCGTGACCCGGTGCGGTGCGGAGAGCTTCAGTGCGTACGTCTGCATGCCGGCCTCGATCATCCGGGCCACCGGTACGTCCTCGACCGGGGCGCCGTTGGCGGTCCAGCTGGCGAAGTCGTCCCGCCAGGACCTGGGAAACCAGCGGACACTGGCCGGGATCGACCGGAGGATCGCCTGCCAGGACAGGTCGGCGAAGACCAGGACCGGGTCGAGCAGGGTGACACTGGCGACCTTCTCCGGTCGGTGCACCGCCAGGTTCATCGCGGTCCAACCGCCGATCGAGAGCCCGACCAGGTGGATGGCCGGCTCCGGCAACTCGATCAGCACCTCGTGCAGCCACTGGGCGTGGTCGGTGGGGGTCTCGATCGGCCGCTGCTGGATGCTCATCCCCGGCTCGCCGAGCAGGTCGATGGTGTAGACGCTGCGCAGTCGCAGCAGTGCGGGCAGGTTGTCGGCCCAGACCGGCGAGGCCGCGGCTCGACCCGGCAACAGCAGCAGCGGATCGGCGTCCGGCTCGGCGCCGGCGAAGTGGTAGAGCCGTACCACGCCGTAGCTGGTCCGTACGTCCAAGGTCCGGTCGGCGCTCGGCAGGTCCGCCATGGCCCGGTCGTACGCGGCGAGAAAGCGGTCTGCGGCGGCGGCCGAGGTGAAGTGGCCGACCGGCGTGGGGGTGCGGACAGCGAGGCAGCCGGTCAGTAGCGCGATGGTGGCGATCAGGGCGGCGATGCCGACGACAAGCCAGCGTCGGCGGCGCAGGCGGGGGAGTAGGCGGCGCATCTGGGCTCCTCTGCGGGCGTGCGCTCCGGCTGTCGTCGATCTACCGTACGGTCAGAAGTCTAACCACGCGGTGGAATTTCTGCCCGACAGGTAGGCTCGGACTCATGTCATCGACCGGCCCGGACCTGGCAGGCAAGCCGCTGACGATCACCGAGCGGGCGCGGCGGGCGCAGTTCGTCCAGGTGACCATCGACCTCGTTGCCGAGCACGGGTACCGAGGGGCCTCGCTGGCCCGGATCGCCGAGGCCGCCGAGGTCTCCAAGGCGGCCGTGCTCTACCACTTCCCGACCAAGGACGCCGTGCTCCGGGCCGCCTACCAGACGGTGATCGACGCGCTCACCACTGCGGTCGGCGCGGCCGTCGCCGACCAGTCGGGTGCCGCCGCGCTGTACGCGTACATCCGGGCGCTGGTCGGCCACCTCGACGCCCGTCCCGATCACGCTCGCATGATCATCGAGGCGATCACCGCCGACGCCGGGATCACCGACAGCCCGGACGACGAGGGTCGCCGGGCGGCGGTCGCGGGGTTGATCGACGCGGCGACGGCGGCCGGCGACTACCGCGCCGACGTCGATTCCCGTGGTACGGCCGTCATCGTCAACGGGGCGATCGACGCGATCGTGGCGCAGCGCCTCGCCGACCCCGGCTTCGACGCGGCCGGGGCCGCCGACACGCTTGCCAACCTGCTCGACCGAGCGCTCCGTTAGTCGGTACCCCTACCGAGAGCCCCGGGAATGATCGTATTGCGAGACGGCGTCTCTGTTGACGGTCGACTTGTGCTGGCCTAGGCTGGCGGACACGACCACCCAGCCGCAGGAGAACGCCATGATCCGAGTTCCGCAAGGTGCTGGATTGCTGGTGCGCGGTTACGAGGAGCCGCTGCGGGTCCACCCGCCGCGTGAGGGCATGCGCCCCGGGACCGCCGCCGGGGATCCGCAGACCCCGTTCTGATTGTCGAGTACGCCCGTCTGTCGCACCCCGGCACCTGACACGCCGGGCGACACGGCGGGCTCGCCACACCTGTCCTGACCGAACCGGTCCGCGCACGCCACCGCGCGTCGCATCCGGGACACCGGCCGACTCATCCATCAGAACCGACGACCCTCGGAGCGCATCATCATGACGACCGCAATCGACCTGGCCCCGATCTCCGGCCCGTCCGCCTGGCGCGGCGACGAGCTGAGCAAGTCCACCGAATGGATCTACCACCTCAGCGACGCCGAGCGGACCGAGTTGGAGACCGTCGGGCGCAAGTTCGTCGCCGACGACCCCGACCTGCGTACGGTCACCGCTGCCGACTACCCGCTGCCGGTCTGCGCCGGCCTCAACGCCGAATGTGCCCAGCAGATGGACTCCGGCCGCGGCTTCATCTTGGTCCGCGGGCTGCGCACCGAGGAGTACGGCGACACCCTCGCCGGAGCGATCTTCTTCCTGATGGGGCTGCACCTCGGCGTACCGATGGGGCAGAACCAGATGGGTGACGTGCTCGACCACGTCATCGCCACCTCCAACAAGACCCTCGACGACCCGTCGGCGCTGCCGTCGCGGGTGCGTGACCGGCTGCCGTTCCACTCCGACAGCTCCGACGTCGTCGCGCTGATGTGCCTGCGCGCGGCGAAGGAGGGCGGGGCGAGCAGCCTGGTCAGCGGTACCACCATCTACAACGAGATCCTGCGCCGCCGGCCGGACCTGGCGCCGCTGCTGTTCGAGCCGTGGCACTGGGACTGGTACAAGCAGGACCACGACGCCCCGGCGAAGACCTACCTGTCGCCGATCTGCAGCTACGTCGACGGCATCTTCAGCACCTACGCCGGCAGCTCGATGATCTTCTCGGCGCAGGACTACCCCGAGGTGCCCCGACTCACCGAGGCGCAGATCGAGCTGCTGCACCTCTACGACGAGATCTCCCAGGAGCCGGGCCTGGCGCTGGACATGAACTTCCAGCCCGGCGACGTGCAGTGGCTGCTGAACTACGCCGCCCTGCACTCGCGGACCGGCTACGTCGACTACCCCGAGCCGGAGCGTCGCCGTCACCTGCTGCGGCTGTGGCTCAAGCGCGACGTCGGCCGCCCCCTGGTGGACGGCTTCGGCAAGAACGTCGTCAGCGACCGGGGCGCGGCGGACGTGGTCCCGGGCGGCCGGTTCCAGATCGCCGAGGCGGCCGAGGTGAACATTGAGTGGGGTAACTGACCACTCCCGGTACGTGGACGGCCCGCCGCGCTCCAAAGTCGTAGCGCAGCGGGCCGCCCGCATTCAGCTGACCGGCGCCGGTGACATGGCAGAAGGGCGGGACCGGTCGACCGGTCCCGCCCTTCGTCGTACCACTGCGGTCAGAGGTCGAGCACCAGGCGGTCGGAGCTGCACCGGCCGACGCAGATCATCATGCTGCGCCCGGCGGCCCGTTCGTCGGCGGTGAGCAGCGAGTCGCGGTGCTCCGGCGTGCCGGCCAGCACCCGGGTCTCGCAGGCCCCGCAGTAGCCCTTCTCGCAGTCGTAGGTCAGGCCGGGTACGGCCTCGCGCAGCACCTCGATCATCCGCTTGTCCTTCGGCACCCGCAGGGTGACCCCGGTGCGGGCCAACTGGACGTCGAACTCGGTGTTGGCCGCCGGGTCGAACGCCACCTCCAGGTCGTCGCCAGCGGCGAAGCGCTCCACGTGCAGCTGCCCGGTGCGTCCGGCGTCGGCACACACCCGCTCCACCGCGTTGATCATCGCGCCGGGTCCGCAGCAGTAGACGGCGGTGCCGTCGCCGACGCCACCGATCAGCCCGGCCAGGTCGGGCAGCCCGGCCTCGTCCTGCGGTAGCAGCGCGGCCCGGTCGCCGGCGAGGGCGCCCAGTTCGTCGGCGAAGGCCATCGAGGCCCGGCTGCGGCCGCCGTAGACGACCCGGTACGGCGTACCGCGCCGGACGGCTTCGCGGACCATGGCGAGGATCGGGGTGATCCCGATCCCGCCGGCCAGGAAGAGGTACTCGTCGGCGTCGACCAGCGGGAAGTGGTTACGCGGGCCGCGTACCGTCAGGGTCGCGCCGGCGGCGGCGACGGTGTGCAGCTCGACAGAGCCGCCGCGCCCGGCGGCCTCCCGCAGCACGCCGAGCCGGTAGCCGCTGGTGTCGGCGGGATCGCCGCAGAGCGAGTACTGCCGGACCCGGCCGGACGGCAGCCGCACCTCCAGGTGGGCGCCGGGTGCCCAGGCCGGCAGCGGTGCGCCGTCGGCGGCGGTCAGCCGTACCTCCAGCACCTCGTCGGCGGCCCGGGTGACCGCCCCGACGACCAGTTCCCGGTCGCCGCCGGGGCGGGTGAGCGCCGGGGCACCTCCGGCCGCCGCGTCGGCGGCGCGGCGGCCGGAGGTGAACACGGCCGGGATGGCGTCCCAACCGGTCTGGTTCCCCTTGGTGGGGTAGCCGACGAGGCCGTCTTCGACGACCCGGTAGTCCGGCAGCCGGGTCAGCACCTGGGTGATCATTTCGCGGAACATCAGCCGGGCCAGGTGGGCGCCGGCGCACCGGTGGCTGCCGATGCCGAAACTGAGGTGCCGGGTGGCGTCGCGGTCCAGCCGGACCTGCTCCGGCTCGGGGAAGACCGCCGGGTCGTGGTTGGCGGCGACCCAGGGGATCAGGATCCGTTCGCCGGCGCTGACCGGGCAGCCGCCGACCTCGGCGTCGGCGCGGGCGGTACGGGCCATCGACTGGGACGGCGCGAAGACCCGCAGGAACTCCTCGGTGGCGCCGTCGAGCAGGTCGGGTGAGTCGATCAGCCGTTGCCGCTGTTCCGGGTGGCGACTCAGGTGCACCAGGGTGGAGCCGGTCAGCGAGGTGGTGGTGTCGACCCCGCCGGCGATCAGCAGGCCGATGACGGAGACCAGTTCGTCGACGCCGAACAGTTCGCCGTCGGGTCGGCGCTGGGCGACCAGGTAGCTGACCGCGTCGTCGGCCGGTTCGGCGCGCCGGGCGTGGATGAGTTCCCGGATCCGTTCGTCCATGTACGCCAGGCCCTGGCCGCCCCGGATGGCGCGTTCGCTGCCGGGCAGGGCGGCGAAGATGTCGTGGATCGGCTTGGCCAGCTTGGGCCATTCCGCTTCGGGAAAGCCGAGCCAGTCCAGGGTGACGGCGGCCGGCAGCGGGTTGGTCAGGTCACGGACGAAGTCGACCGAGCCTTCGGTGACGAAGTCGTCGATGATCCGGGTGGTGTGCCGGGCGATCATCGGGGCGAGTTTCGCGACCGCGTCCTGGGTGAGCAGCGGGTTGATCAGGTCGCGGTAGTCGCCGGCGGCCGGCGGGTCCAGCTCGATCGGGTACTGCTCCAGACCCGGCCCGCGGGGGATGACGATGGCGGTGCCGTCGCCACCGGCGGCGGCGCGGGCCGAGGAGAAGGTGTCGTCGTCGCGGGCGACGCGGACCACGTCGGCGTACCGGGTGGTGTAGACGAAGCCACCGTGCGCGTCGGTCCGGCCGACCGGACATCTGTCGCGGTACGCCCGGTAGTAGCCGACCGGGTCGGCGTTGCACTCGGCGGAGTGGTGGTCGAACGGTGCCGCGGAATGCGGGTCGGACGGACCCGCGATACGAGATTCAGTCATGGCGGGCGAGCTCCACATGTGCTGACTGCCGCGCGGTGTTTCCCAGCCGCGCCACTGGGTGTCTGGAGCCGAGGGTAATCCCACTCACATGGCGAGACAACGTTTCGCAATGGGACACGCTCGGGTCAGAGCGTCAGGACGGCCTTGCCGACGGTGCCGGAGCGTACCGCCGCCACCGCCTCGTTGATCTGCTCGAACGGGTAGTAGCTGAGCAGCCGGTCCACCGGGAAGCGGCCGGCGGTGTGCAGGTCCAGCAACTTCGGCAGGAACACCTGGGGCAGGCTGGCGCCGCCGATGATCCCGGTGACGCTGCGCCCGTTGAGGATGCTGCGCCAGTCGAAGCTCATCCGCTCGCTGGGGCCGACCCCGACGACGCCGCACCGACCCAGCGGGCCGAGCGACTCGACCGCGGTCCGCAGCACCTCCTCGCGCCCGGTGGCGTCGATCGCGAAGTCGAATCCGTGCGGGGCGATCGCGGCGAGCAGCTCCTTCGCGTCCCCGGTGCGCGAGTCGACGCCGTGGGTGGCGCCGAGCAGCCGGGCCGTGTCCAGCTTGTCGGCGTTGACGTCGACCGCGGCGATCGTGGTGCAGCCGGCGATCCGGGCGGCGAGGATCGCCGCCACGCCGACCGAGCCGGCACCGAAGACGACGATCGACGACCCGACCGGCGGGCGGAGCACCTTGAGCACCGCGCCGGCCCCGGTGCCGAAGCCGCAGCCGAACGGCCCGACCAGCCGCAGGTCGATCTCCTTGCTGATCGGCACCACGGCGCGGGCCGGGGCGACCACGTGGCTGGCGAACGACGACTGGCCGAGAAAGTGCCCGTTGACCGGTTCGCCGTCGCGCGACAGCGCGCTGCTGCCGTCCGGGCGGCGGCCGGCGAAGTTGACCGCGTCGAAGCTGCGGCAGTACGCCGGGCTGCCGGTCAGACAGAGCGGGCAGGTGCCGCACGAGGTGAAGCTCATCGCCACGTGGTCGCCGGCCGAGACACCGGTGACCCGCTCGCCGACCTGCTCGACCACGCCGGCACCCTCGTGGCCGAGCACCGCCGGGGTGGGGAAGAAGTTGGCGAACTCCAGGTCGGTGCCGCAGATACCGACGCTGTGTACGCGTACCAGCACCTCGTCCGGGCCGGGTCCGGCCAGGTCGAGCTCCTGCAGGGTGAACGGTCCACCCGCGCTGTCCAGTACCGCCGCCGTGACCCGCACGCAAATCCTCCCGGTGTACTCACAAAGCGAGACTGCATCTTGACATGCGGAACATGGAGGGTCAAGGATTCCACCATGGCTGACCTGGACATTCCCGCTGCCCGCCAGCTGATCGACGGTGCCTGGGAGGCAGCCGCCGACGGTGGCGAACTTCCGGTGCTCGACCCGGCGACCCGGCAGAGCATCCAGCCGGTCGCCCGGGCCCGCGCCGTCGACGTGGACCGTGCCGTCGCCGCCGCCCGCCGGGCCGCCCCCGGCTGGGCCGCGACCTCGCCGAGCGAACGCGGCGCGGCGTTGCGCCGGTGGGCCGACCTGATCGCCGCCCACGTCGAGGAACTTGCCGTCTATGAGGCCCGTGACGTGGGCAAACCCCGCTCCGGCGGCCGGCTCAACATCTACATCGCGCAGGGCATCGTCGACTACTTCGCCGGCGCGGCCGACAAGCTGACCGGGGTCACCCTGCCCACCCGTACCCCTGACTACTTCGGTTACACCCGCCCGGAGCCGTACGGCGTCTGCGCGGTGGTGATCCCGTGGAACGTGCCGGCCGTGCTCACCGCCGCGAACGTCGCCCCGGCGCTGGCCGCCGGCAACACCGTGGTGCTCAAGCCGTCCGAGATCGCCCCGCTCGCCCCGTTCGCCCTGGCCGAGCTGGCCCGGCGGGCCGGGCTGCCGCCCGGGGTGCTCAACGTGGTGACCGGGCTCGGCCCGGAGGCCGGCGTGGCGCTGACCGGCCATCCGGACGTCGACCACATCAGTTTCGTCGGTTCGACCGTCACCGGCCGGGCGGTGATGCGGGCCGCCGCCGAGCACCTGGTCCCGGTGAAACTCGAACTCGGCGGCAAGTCGCCGAACGTGGTCTTCGCCGACGCGGACCTGGACACCGCCGTACCGGCGATCGTCGCCTCGATCACCGAGAACGCCGGCCAGAACTGCTACGCCGGCTCCCGGCTGGTGGTCGAGGAGTCGATCCGGGCGGAGGTGGTCGAGCGGGTGGCCGCCGCGATGGCCGAGGTCCGGGTCGGGTCGTGGGAACAGGACCTGGACATGGGCCCACTGGTCAGCCAGGCCCAGTACGAGCGGGTCCGGGGGTTCCTGGCCGAGGCGCCGGGCTCCGGGGCGCGGCTGGTCACCGGCGGGGAGCCGGCCACGGCCGCGTTCGGCGACGGCTGGTACGTGGCCCCGACCGTGTTCGACGGCGTCGACGAGACGATGCGGCTGGCTCGCGAGGAGATTTTCGGCCCGGTCCTGGCCGTGCAGGGGTTTCGGAGCACCGAGGAAGCGGTGTCGATCATGAACGGCACCGACTTCGGCCTGCTCACCTGCGTCTGGACCTCCGACGTGTCCCGGGCGTTGCGGGTGGCCGGCCAGGCCCGCAGCGGTCAGGTGGCGGTCAACCAGTTCCACGACGCCGGGGTGATCGGGTTCCCGTTCAACATGCAGAAGGAGAGTGGGTTCAGCCGGGGCGGCGGGTACGCGGCGCTGCGCGAGTACACCCAGGAGAAGGCCGTCGCGGTCCGGCTGCTCGATCGATCGCCGACGTGACCGGGGCGGCCGACCGTCCGGTGCCGGCCGTCCGGCCCCGGCTGGCCGTGGCTGCCGAACCGACGCCGGCCCAGTTCGCCCAGTGGCTGACCGACCTCGCGTTCGGCGGTGCTGGCTGGCCGGTGCTGCTGGCCCGGCTGGCCGAGGCCATCGGCCGGGACTGCCGGCTGGTCGCCGAGACCGGCGAGCTGCTGGCCACCAGCGACAGCACCAGCGGCAGCGCGGTCGCCGACCCGGTCGAGCTACGCGGCGACCGGGTGCGCTGCGTCGACGGCTGGCTCGGCCGGTCGGTGCCGGTCGGGTCCGGCAGCCGTCGGCTCGGTGCCCTGCTGCTGGCCGAGCCGGTCGGGGCCGGCCAGCTCGACTACGCCCGGGCCGCGGTCACCGCACTGCTCATCGAGGCGGTACGTCGGGAGCCGCCGCAGCCGCCACCGCCGGTGGGCGCTGACGGGCTGCTGCGGGCGCTGCGCGACGGCACCGGTGACCGGTCCCCGGCCGGCCAGGCGGACCTGGTGCGGGCCGCGGCGGCGTACCGGTGGCGGCTGGACCAACCGCACGCGGCCGTGGCGCTCGGCTACACCGGCACCCAGCGGCGCCGGTGGGCGTCCGCGTTGACCTGGCTGGACCGGCCGGTGCTGGCCGACGGAGGGCTGGGCTGGACCCTGCTGCAGGGTGACGCCGAGCGGGAGGTGGTCCGGCTGCGCGGCCGGTTGGAACAGATCGTCGGTGCCGGCCAGGTCCGGGTGGCCGGCGGCCGGTCGGTGACCGGCCCGGCCGCGACCCCGGACTCGTTCCGGGACGCCCGGCTGCTGCTGCGGCTGCTGCTGCGCAACAGTCCGGCGGCTGCGGAGCCGGCCGAGCTGCCGTTCGAGCGGGCTGGTCTGGCGCAGCTGCTGCTGGCCGTGCCGCCGGACCGGCTGCGCTGGTACGTGGACCGGCACCTGGGGCCGATCGCGCAGCGCGACGACCTGCTCCGCACCCTGGACCACTGGCTGGCGACCGGTGGGAGCAGGCAAGCTGTGAGTGAACAACTACATCTGCACCGTAACTCCGTCGGCTACCGGGTGGGTCTGATCAAGCGGCTACTGGGGGTGGATCCTTTGCATCCGTCGACTGCTGCGGTGCTGCGTACCGCGCTGGTCGCGCGGGAGCTGCTGATCGTCGTCGCAGACGGCGGATAACCGCAGGTCGATGGCGACTTCCGCCCGGTTGTGCCGGCCTGGATCACGGGCACGTTACGTAGCTGAGCCAGTTTCGGTCGAGGCGTTGACAGGTTGCCGGAGCGCAGGCAGAGTACGTCGCTAAGCAGCACGGATCACAATGCAAGACGGCATATTGTTTGGTAGACCGGTGGAGGTAAGGGTGCGGGCGATGGTTCAGACCGACTTCGGTGGCCCCGAAGTCGTACGGCCGCGCGCCCTGCCGGACCCCGAGCCCGGCCCGGCCGACGTCGTCGTCGGCGTCACCGCCGCCGCGCTGAACCGTCTCGACCTGCTCCAGCTGCGCGGGCCCGGCCTGCTCCCCGGCTTCACGCTGCCGCACGTCGCCGGCATGGACGTCGCCGGGCAGGTGGTCGCCACCGGTGCCGAGGT
Organism: Solwaraspora sp. WMMA2080; assembly: GCF_027497395.1. Taxonomy (GTDB): domain Bacteria; phylum Actinomycetota; class Actinomycetes; order Mycobacteriales; family Micromonosporaceae; genus Micromonospora_E. The sequence goes on from NZ_CP114910.1 coordinate 6,124,767, forward strand.
CGGCACGCTGCGCACCGGCGACCGGGTCGTGCTCGACCCCACCATCGGCTGCGGGCACTGCGCCGCCTGCGTCGGCGGCAACCCCGGCTACTGCCGAACGCTGCGCGTCGTCGGCGGCAACCGACCCGGCGGCTTCGCCGAGTACGTCGCCGTACCGGCCGCCGTGGCCCACCGGGTCCCCGACCACGTCGACCTCGCCGACGTCGCCGCACTGCCCACCGCCTGGAGCGTCGCCTGGCACGCCCTGCACCGGGTCGGCACCCTGCACCCCGGCGAATCCGTGGTGATCCAGGCAGCCACCAGCGCGGTCAGCATCGCCGCCATCCAGCTCGCCCGCGCCCGCGGCGCCTGGGTGATCGCGGTGGCCCGCAGCGAAGCCAAACGGGCCGCAGCCGTCTCCCTCGGCGCCGACGTGGCGCTCGACCTGGACGACCGGACCGCCGCCGGGGTCCGGGAGCACACCGGCGGGCACGGCGCCGACCTGGTGCTGGACCACGTCGGTGCGGCCACCTGGCACAGCTCCCTGGCCAGCCTGCGCACCGGCGGCCGGCTGGTGCTGCTCGGCAACACCAGCGGCGACCAGGTCAGTCTGTCGCTGGCCCAGGTGTACCACCAGGGTCTGCGCCTGCTCGGCGCCGGCGCGTACGCCCCGGCCGACTTCGCCGCCATGCTCGATGCGTACTTCGCTGGCGGGCTGCGGGCGGTCCGAGGAGCCGAATATCCGCTCGCCGACCTGCCTGCGGCGTACGCCCGGCTGGAGTCCGGTGACCTCGTCGGCAAGATCCTGATCCGGCCATGACCACGCTCGCGGCCCCGACCGCCGACTCCGGACCCGGCACCGCCCGCGCCGACCTGCTGGTCGTCGACGCCGACATCGTCACCATGGCCCCCGGCCGGGAGGTGGTCACCGGCGGTGCGATCGCGGTGGTCGACGGCCGGATCGCCGACATCGGCCCGACCGGTGCGCTGCGGGTCGCGTACCCGCACACCCCGGAGCTCGACGCGGCCGGCTGCCTGGTCGTCCCCGGCCTGGTCAACGCCCACCAGCACACCACCGCCGACCCGCTGATCCGCAGCAGCATCCCCGACGACGTCCCCGCCCAGCAGGCGATCTTCGACTGGATCGTGCCGCTGCACGCCGCCGTCACCGGCGACGACGACGAACTTTCGGCCACCCTCACCGCCGTCGAGGCGCTCAGCTACGGCGTCACCACCCTGCTCGAACCGGGCACCGTGGCGCATCCGCTGCGGGTCGCTGCCGGGCTGCGCGCCGCCGGCATCCGGGGCCGGGTCGGCCGCTGGGGCTGGGACACCGCCGATGCCCCGTACTCGATGCCGGCCGGCGAGACCCTCGCCGCCCAGGCTGAGACGGTCACCGCGCTGGCCGGCGACCGGCTGGTCACCGGCTGGGTCACCCTGGTCGGCCACGATCTGGTCAGCGACGAGCTGTTCACCGGCGCCGCCGAGCTGGCCGAGCGACTCGACGTGCCGATGACCTGGCACCTGTCGCCCAGCGCCGAGGACCCGGCCGGGTACGCCGTCGCCGGCCGCCCCCGGCCCGTGTTGCACCTGCGTGACCTCGGTGTGCTCGGCCCCCGCCTGCTGCTCGGGCACGCCGTCTGGCTCGATGACGACGAGCTCGACGCGCTCGCCGGCAGCGGTGCCTCTGTCGCCTCCTGCCCCGGCGCCTACCTGCGGCTCGGACAGGGCTTCACCCGGGCGGGCCGGCACACCGAGCTGCGGCGGGCCGGTGGCCGGCTGGCGTTGGGCTGCGACTCGCACAATGCCGGCGACACCCCGGACGTGTGGCGGGCGGCCCGGCTCTTCGCCGGGCTGGACCGCGACCGTGGCGCGGCCGAGCCGCTGCCCGCCGACGAGATCTTCGCCCTGGCCACCGTCGACGGCGCCGACGCCGTCGGGCTGGGGCGGCTGACCGGTTCGATCGAGGTCGGCAAGGCCGCCGACCTGGTCGTACTGGACACCCGCACCATCGCGTGGACCCCGCGCGGGGACCTGGCCACCCAGCTCGTCTGGGGCGCGGCCAGCCACACCGTGCGGGACGTACTGGTCGACGGCCGGCCGGTGGTCCGGGACCGACGGATCACCACCGTCGACGTCGACGCCCTGCGGGCCGAGGTCGCGGCGCGCGGCGCGGACCTGCTCCGCCGGGCCGGCATCGACATCCCGCATCGCTGGCCTGTCGTGCCGGCGACCGAGTACCGCGCGCACCGGACCGGACCGGCCGGCGCGACGCCCCCAAGGTGAAAGGAACAGCTGTGACAATAAGGATCGGAAAGGGTGCGGCGGCGCTGCTCGCCGGCGCCGTCAGCCTCGCCCTGGTCGGCTGCGCCGACAACGACGCCACCGCGCCGGACCCCGCCGGCTCCGAGGGCGGCGGCACCGTCATCGCCGGCCAGCCGGACGTCAACGGCGACGGCAAGGTGCTGATCGGGGTGCTCAGCCCCGGTGACATCAACGACAACGGCTACTACGAGAGCTTTGTCGCCGAAGCCGAGCGGTTCGCCAACGAGCAGGGCTGGGAGGTCATCAAGCGGGGTTCGGTGCCGCCGACCGAGGCGCTCAGCTCGGCCCGGGCGCTGTGCCAGCAGGGCGTCGACATGGTGGCGCTGGGCGCTTCCGAGCTCAAGGACGCCATCCCCGCCTCCGAGGAGCCGGCCTGCGAGAACGTTGCCTGGTACGTGCCGTCGTCGGAGAACATCCCGCAGACCCCGGAGATCGTCATTTCCAGCGACGACCCGAACCAGAGCATGCTCGCCGCCGGATACGCCACCGGTCTGCTGATGGAGGAGAACGGTGACACCAAGGCCGGCTTCGTCACCGGCATGGAGGTCGACTTCGCGATCAACGCCGCCCGGGCTTTCAAGGCCGGGATCCGGATGGTGGTCCCCGAGGCCGAGCTGGTGATCACCTATACCGGTGACTTCAACGACTCCGCAAAGGCCCGGGAGGCCGTGCAGGCGCAGATCGACCAGGGCGTCAGTGTGGTCTACCCGTACCTCGGTGGGGCCACCGACGCCGCAACCGAACTGGCCAACGAGGGCGGCGCGATCACCCTGACCCCGGGCACCGACCGGTGCGACTCGACCGAGCCGGAGTTCGACATCTCGGTCATCTTCGACCCGGGTGCCTACTTCGCCGCCGCGCTGACCCTGTTCGCCGAGGGCGAGCTGGAGATGGGCACCACCAAGGTGTGGCAGATCGGTATCGACCCGTACCCGGCGATCAAGATCTGCGACCCGACGGCGGAGCAGACCGAGCGGATGGAGGCTTTCGTCACCGACGTGGCCGAGGGCAACATCGACACCGCCGCCGAGGTGGAGCGGCTCGGCGGCTGACCCGCCACCGACCGCACATCGGAAACCACTTGCTGACCCGACTATCGAGGTGGAACGGACTGTGCACACCGACGGCCACACGGCGCCGGCGCTCACCCTGCGCGGAGTGAGCAAGCGCTACGGTCCGGTCGTCGCCTGCGACGCCGTGGATCTCGCCGTCCGACCCGGCGAGATCCACGGCCTCCTCGGCGAGAACGGGGCCGGCAAGTCGACCCTGATGAAGATCCTGCTCGGGCTGGTGCACCGGGACGCCGGCAGCATCCTGCGCGACGGCGAGCCGGTCGAGATCGACACCCCGCAGCGGGCGGCCGATCTGGGGCTTGGCATGGTGCACCAGCACTTCAGCCTGATCGACCCACTCACCGTCTGGGAAAACGTGATCATGGGCGACAGCGGCCGGGTCGACAAGGGCGCGGCCTGCGCCCAGGTCGAGCAGGTCGCCCAGCGGTACGGCCTGCCGATCGACCCGATGGCCCGGGTGGACCGGCTCTCCGCCGGGGAACGGCAGCGGGTCGAGCTGATCAAGTGTCTGCGCCGCGACCCGTCGGTGCTGATCCTCGATGAACCGACGTCGGTGCTCACCCAGGCCGAGTCGGCCGAACTGTTCACCGTGCTGCGCCGGGTGGTGCAGGCGGAGAACCGGGCGGTCATCCTGATCAGCCACAAGCTGGCCGAGATCATCGCGGCCACCGACCGGGTCACCGTGCTGCGCCGGGGCGCGGTGGTCTTCCACGGGCCGACCGCGCAGACCACCCCGCAGCTGCTGGCCCGGCAGATGGTCGGTCGGGAGGTGTCGCTGCGGGCGGAGAGCGCCGCGCTGGGCATGCTGCCGGTCGATCGTTCCGGCGACCAGCCAGCAGGCGACCAGCCGTCTGCCAGCGGCCAGCCGGCCGCCGGCTCCCCGCCGGCGTTGCGGCTGCGCGACGTCACCGTGCTCCTCGGTGAGCTGCGGATTCTCGACGCCCTCAACCTCGACGTCGCACCGGGGGAAATCGTCGGCCTGTACGGCGTCGAAGGCAATGGCCAGGCCACCCTCGGTGATCTGCTTTCCGGGCTGCTGGTGCCCGACTCCGGCACGGTCGAGATCGGTGGCGAGCCGGTCGACCTCGACCGGGCCGGCGCGCTGCACACCGCCGGACTCGGCATCGTGCCCGAGGACCGGCACCGGTCCGGCGTGGTGCTGGACATGACGATCGCCGAGAACCTGGTGATGAAGTCGCTGGCCGGGGTCTCCGGCGCCGGCGGGGTGCTCAGCCGGCGACGGATCCAGCAGATCGCCCGGCAGCGGATGACCGAGTTCAACATCATCGCCCCGTCCCCGGACACCCCGGTGCGCAGCCTGTCCGGCGGCAACCAGCAGCGGGTGGTGCTGGCCCGGGAGTTGTCCGCCGGACCGAGGGTGCTGATCGCCGCCCAGCCCACCCACGGGCTGGACGTCGGCGCGATCGAAGACATGTACGTGCGGCTGCGGCAGGCCGCCGCGGAAGGGGTGGCGGTTTTGCTGATCTCCACCGAACTCGAAGAGGTGATGGCCCTGTCCGACCGGGTGGCGGTGATCTCCTCGGGTCGGATCGTCGGCGTGCTCGATCCCGCCGAGGCCACCGCGGAACGCCTCGGCATGCTGGTCGGCGGGGTGAGCCACTGATGGCCACGTTGACCGGTGCGGACCCGGCCGGCCGGCGGCTGCTGGCCCGGCTCACCCCCGGCCCCGGCGGCCGGCAGGTCACCGCGGCGACCGTGGTGACGGTCGCCGTCGCCCTCGGTCTGTCCGCGTTGCTGATCGCGGTCACCGGCGGCTCGCCGAGCGCCTCGGTGCAGGCGCTCTACCAGGGCAGCATGGCCAGCCCGCGAGCCTGGAGCAACTCGCTGCTCTACGTCGCACCGCTGCTGCTGGTCGCGGTCGGTGCCTGCGTCAGCGCCCGGTCCGGCTTCTTCAACATCGGCCAGGAGGGCCAGGTGCTGATCGGGGCGCTGGCCGGTGCCTGGGTCGGCCTGCGACTCGCCCTGCCCGGGCCGTTGCTGCTGGTCGTCGTGCTGCTCGCGGCGCTGCTCGCCGCCGGCGGCTGGGCCGGGCTGAGCGCGCTGATGTACCGCTTCCGAGGGGTCAACGTGGTGGTCAGCACGCTGCTGATGACCTTCCTGGCCCAGCAGTTGGTGGCGTTCGCGGTCAACACCCCGTGGCTGCTGCAGGAGTCCCGGCTGGGCACCGGGGTGGTCTCGCCACAGTCCAACCCGCTGCCGGAGAACGCCCGGCTCGCCTCCCTCGGTGAGTACCCGAACCTGCAGGTCAACGGAGGGCTGATCCTGGCCGTCCTGATCGCGGTGGCGATCAGCCTGGCGATGACCCGGACCCGGTGGGGGTTCCGGCTCAAGATGCTCGGGCTCAACCCGGTCACCGCCCAGCACGCCGGGGTCCGGGTCGGCGCCCTCGGTGGGATGGCGCTGGCCATCTCGGGAGCCTTCGCCGGCCTGGCCGGCGCGCTGCTGCTGACCAGCCCGATCGGCAGCCACCGGCTGCAGCCGGGAATGTCGTTGAACCTCGGCTGGGACGGCCTGCTGGTCGCCCTGGTCGGCCGGAACAATCCGCTGCTGGCCATTCCGGTGGCGGTGCTGTTCGGCGTGCTGCGCGCCGGATCCAGCTTTCTGGCCGCCACCGGGGTGCCGTCGTTCCTGGTCGACGTGGTCAAGGCGCTGCTGGTGCTGGCGTTCGTGGCGCCGCCTGCGGTGATCGCCCTGCTACGCCGGCGGCGGGCCGGCGGTGAACCGGCGGGCACTCCGCCGCCGACCGGTGGCCTGCCGACCCCGACCCCGTCGACGGGGGAGCCGGCGGCGCCCGGCACCGAGGTGCCGGCGATCGACGTCCCGGAGGCGGCGGCCGGTAGCGGGTCGACTGGTAGCGGGTCGACTGGTAGCGAGAAGACCACCATGGAAGGCAGGCCGGCATGAGCGCCGCCGACAACATCGCCACCATTCTGTCCAGCGGGGCGCGGCTGACCATCCCGTTGGCCTTCGCCGCCTGCGGCGAGTACGTGGCGCAGCGCGCCGGCACGCTGAACATCTCGGTCGAGGGCATGATGCTCGGCGCGGCGTTCGGCTCGATCGCCGTGGCCAGCGCCACCGGCAGCGCCACCATCGGGCTGGCCGCCGGTGCCCTCGTCGGCGTGCTGGTCGCCGTGCTGCACGCCAACCTGTCGCACCGGGCCCAGATCAACACGTTCGTCGTCGGTCTGGTGCTCAACGCCCTGGTGCTCGGCCTGACCAGTTATCTGATCACCATCAGCAGCTTCACCGGGCACCAGGTGTGGCGGGTGGACATCCCGGTGCTGCGCGACATCCCGATCATCGGACCGATGCTGTTCGTACAGCGTTGGCCGGCGTACCTGCTGCTGATCGCGGTACCGCTCACCTGGTGGCTGGTGGAGCGCAGCCGGTGGGGCCTGGAGCTGCGGGCGGTCGGGGAAAACCCGCAGGCCGCCGACGTCAGCGGGATCCGGGTCAACCACCGGCGCCGGCAGGCGCTGCTGTTCTGTGGTCTGCTCGCCGGGCTCGGCGGTGCCTACCTGGCGGTGGGTGAGGTCGGCTCGTTCAACCAGAACATGACCGCCGGTCGTGGCTACCTGGTGATCGCCGCGGTGATCTTCGGTGCCTGGCGGCTCGGTCGGACCATGGTCGGCTGTGCGGTGTTCGGTCTCGCCGATGCGATGCGGCTGGCGCTGCCGGCGCTCGGGGTGACCATCAACTCGCAGCTGCTCATCGCCGCGCCGTACCTGTTGGCGCTGCTGGCCATGCTGGTCTTCGCCACCCAGCACCGAGAACCGAGAGCGCTGGCCAAACCGTTCCAGCGCGGCACCACCTAGTCGGCTACCTGACTACCGGCGCGCCCGGCTCAGCGTCACCGCCGGGCTCAGCGTCACCGCCCGGCTCAGCGCAGGGTCCGTTTGCCGGACGCCCTGAGTACGCCGACGAGAAGGACGTAGATCAGGACACCGACAGCGGTGACTCGCCACAGATGATGTGGGTTGTCGAGTAACATCCTGCTCAAATACCCGCGACGGCTCCCGGCTATCCGGCGACCGGATCACGGGCGGATGATTCGCCGTGACAGTGATCGGGTAGCGAGGTCGGTCATGGGACCTGAACGGACGAAGACGGCTCGGCTGTGCCCACCGTCAACGGGCCATCCGTCACGAGGCGACGGTGGGCGACGGTGACCGGGTCGACCTGGCCGCTGGCACCGAGCATCGCTGCGCTCGCGGTCGCCCTGCTCGTCATCGTCTTCGCCGGCAAGTCGCTGGCGGCGACCGCCGACACCCTCGCCGACCGGACCGGAATGGGCGAGGCCGTCGCCGGAGCGCTGCTGCTCGGCGCGGTCACCTCGCTACCGGGGATCGCCACCACCGCGATCGGCGCCTGGCAGGGCGACGCGCAGTTCGCCATCGCCAACCCGATTGGCGGCATCGCTGTACAGACGGTCTGGCTGGCCATCGCCGATCTGCTCTACCGGCGGTCGAACATCGAACACGCGGCCGCCTCGCTGGAGAACATCATGCAGGCGCTGGTGCTGGTGGCGCTGCTCTGCCTGCCGATCGTCGCCTACGCCACGCCTGGCCTGACTCTCGGCTGGGTGCATCCGGCGAGCCTGCTGATCCCGGTCCTCTACCTGTACGGACTGCACCTGGTCCGCCGGCTGCGGCAGAACCCGATGTGGCGGGCGGAGCAGACCTCGGACACCCGGCAGGACGTCCCGGACGACCCCGACGGCGACGCCGACGGTGCGCCCAGCACCCGCCGACTGTGGTGGCGGCTGGCCGCACTCGCCGCTGCCGTCGGCGGCACCGGCTACCTCATCGGGCAGGGCGGCCTGGGGGTGATCGCGGCGACGGGTCTGCCCAGCGGTTTCGTCGGGTTCACCGTCACCACCGCGATCACGTCGTTGCCGGAACTGGTCACCCTGATCGCGGCAGTCCGGATCGGGGCGTTGACGCTGGGGATCGGCAACATTCTCGGCGGTAACGCGTTCGACTCACTGATGATCTTCCTCGCCGACGCGGCGTACCGGCCGGGGTCGGTATACGCCGACGCGGCTTCCGCCGGTCTGCTCCTCGCCGGGTCGACCACGCTGCTCACCGTGACTCTCGCCGCCGGCCTGCTCCTGCGCGAACGCCGGGGGGTCGGCTTCGAGGGCGTCGCCATCCCGGTGGTCTACCTGGTCACGGTGGTGCTGCTGCTGGTCCGCGCCGCCTGACTCCGCCGCCCTGGGCGGCGGTCGGACAGGGTGGTGCAGCGCCGGTCCGGTCAGTCCCGGCGGCGCAGCGCCGGGTCGGTGAGCGCCGGCGGCCGGTAGCCGGCGTCGGCCGGGTTGACGTTGTGTCCTGGGGGCACCAGTTCGTCGATGCGGTCCAGCACTGCGGCGGGTAGCCCGGTCAGCTCACCGGCACCGAGCTGACTGCGCAGCTGGGGCAGGGTGCGCGGGCCGACGATGGCGCTGGTCACCGCCGGATGGCTCAGTACGAAACCGAGGGCCAGCTCGATCAGGCTCAGCCCGGCCTGCGCGGCCAGCTTCTCCAGCTCGCCGAGAATGTCGAGTTTGCGCTGCCGGGCGGCGGTATCGCGGAAGTCGAAGTGGTCGGCGTTGCGTCCGGCCCGTGAGTCGGCGGGGACCTTGGCGGAGCGGTACTTGCCGGTCAGCCAGCCGCCGTTGAGCGGGCTGAAGGCGAGCACCCCGAGTCGGTGCCGCTGGCAGGTCGGCAGCACCCCGGCCTCCACACCCCGCGCCATGATTGAGTACGGCAGCTGTTCGGTGGTGAACCGTTCCCGTTGCCGCAGCTGGGCGACCCACTGCGCCTCGACGATCTCCTCGGCGGGGAACGCCGAGGAGCCGACCATCAGCACCTTGCCCTCGCGGACCAGGTCGGACAGCGCACCGAGGGTCTCGTCGATGTCGGTGCCCGGGTCGGGCCGGTGCACCTGGTAGAGGTCGATTCGGTCGGTGCCGAGCCGGCGCAGGCTGGCTTCGACCGCCTGACGGATCCAGCGCCGCGAGTTGCCCCGCCGGTTGCGGTCGTCCCCCATCGGTTCGTGGAACTTGGTGGCCAGCACGACGTCGTCGCGCCGCCCACGCAGCGCCCGGCCGAGGATCTGCTCGGATTCGCCGTGCGCGTACACGTCGGCGGTGTCCACGACGTTGATCCCGGCGTCGAGCGCCTCCCCGACGATCCGCCGGCATTCCTGCTCGTCGGTGTTGCCCCAGGCACCGAACATCATCGTGCCGAGGCATAGCGTGCTCACCTCGACGCCGGTGCCGCCAAGCCTGCGGTACTGCATCAGAACCTCCCGCCGCCAGCCTGTCAGCCGACCACCGACGGCGGCACCGTCGCAGCGGCTCGAAGGCCGATCGCCGGGTTTGTGTCCCCGGCACATGGATCCCGGCTACGGTGCCGAATAGCCTGGTAGACGCGCTGCAACAGACATTTCGGCAACTGGAGGTTCCCGTGGCGACCGGCCTTACCCACGCCCGATGGACGCACGTGGCACTGCCCACCGGCGACCTTGACAAGGCCATCTCGTTCTATACTTCGCTCACCCCGCTGGTGGTGGTGGAGCGCTTCGCCGACGCCGACGGCGAGAGCGTCTGGCTCTCCAACGACAAGCAGGTCGAGACGCCGTTCGTGCTGGTGCTGGTCTCGTTCAACAAGGACAAGGGCGGCCAGTTGGGGCTGCTGCACCCGTTCGCGCACATCGGCATCGAGGTGCCGAACCGGTCCGACGTCGACGAGATCGCCGAACGGGCCCGGGAGATGGGCTGCCTGCACTGGGAGCCACGGCAGATGCCGCCGCCGGTCGGCTACATCTGCGCGTTGAAGGACCCGGACGGCAACGTCATCGAGATCTCCCACGACCAGCAGGTGTTCGACACCGTACGGCGGCTGTGGGGGAGCTGACCGGCGGACGCACCCGCGACGCGGTGCGGCGGTACCTGGCCGCGCTCAACGCCCGGGACGCCGACGCGGTCGCCGGCTGCGTCAGTCCCGGGTTCGTCAACGAGCACACCGCGGCGCTCGGCCGAACCGTCACCGGCCGGGCCGCGTACCGCGCCCGGCTGGACGGCTTTCTCGCCGAGTTCGCCGACCTGCACTACGAGGTCGAGGATCTGCTGGTCGAGGGCGACCGGGCGGCGGTGGCGTACCGGATGTCGTTTCGGCTGGTGTCGGCCGGCCGCGCGCCGGTACGCATCCGGGGCATGTTCCGCTTCGAGGTGGACGCCGACGGGCTGATCGCCCGCCGGGTCGACTACTGGGACAGCGCCGAGGTGCACCGACAGATCGCCGCCGGCTGATCCTGTCGGCTGGCTGGTCCCTATCGGCTGGCTGGTCCCGTCGGCCGGCTTATCCCGCCGGTGGCGTAGGGCTCGGTAGAGTGGCGCCGTGGTGGTCACGGGTCGGGCGGCGGGTGAGACGAGCGAGGTGGCCGGCGACGGGCCGGCCATCCAGACGGTGCAGCGCGCCGCGACGATCCTGCGGGCGTTCACCGTGGAACGGCCCCGGCTCACCCTGGCCGAGCTGACCGCCGACCTGGCGATCAGCCGGGCCACCGCGCACCGGTACGCGCGGGCGCTGCGCACCGCCAATCTGCTGCGGTTCGACGTCGCCACCGCCACCTACACGCTCGGCCCGCAGATCCTGGCGATGGAGGCGGCGGCCCGCGCCGCGCTGCCGATCGTCACGGTCGCCGAGCCCTACCTCGACCGGCTGACCCGCGACACCAACCAGACCTCGGTGCTGAGCATCTGGAACGGCGAGGCGCCGACGGTGGTCCGGTGCATGGACAACACCAGCGGTGACGTGCGGCTCAGCGTGCGTACCGGCTCGCCGTTGGAGCTGACCCGCTCGGCCCAGGGCCGGGTGTTCTGCGCCTACCTGCCGCCCGCCGAGAATCCGGTGGTGGCCCGGCAGCTGCGGCTGTCCGCCGCGCTGCGGGGGGTGGTCGCGCAGGTGCGCCGCGACGGCGTCGCGGTCAACTCACCGGAGGATTTCGGGGTACGGGTGATCGCCGCACCGGTGTTCGAGCGTACCCAGGTGGTGGCCGCGCTCGCGGTGCTCGGCACCAGCGTGGCGCTGGCCGGTGCGGCGCAGACCGCGGCGGCGGACCAGCTGCGGCAGGTCGCGGGGGAGTTGTCCGAGACGTTGGGGGCGATCGCCGGTTAACTCCGGCTGGTCCGGCCGTTGCCGCCCGGCCGGTGGCCGTTGCGCCCGGTGTCGCCCGGCTGCTGGTGGCCGTTGCCTGCGACGCTGCCCAGTTCGGCGGTGACCACAGCGGCGGCGCGCTGCAGCGCGGTGGCCAGCGGGCTGTCGGTGCCCTCCGGCACCGATGTGGTGGTGCCGACGATCGCCATGGCGGCGATCAGCGTCTGGCCCCGGAAGATCGGCGCGGCGATGCTGCGTACCCCGTTGACCGACGGCGTGTTGGCGGAGATGCCGGTGCGGCGGATCTTGTCGACCTCGTGGCGCAGCTCGGCCGAGGCCGCCAGGTCGGCGGCCAGCCCGGTGACGTCCTCCGCCGGCAGGAACGCGCAGAACACCCGGCCCTGGGCGGACTCGGTGCGCGACAGCCGGGATCCGGTGCGGACGCTGACCCGGATCACCCGGTCGGTGTTGTCGTCGGCGCGGACCACCACCGCCGTGTCGCCGTCCCAGACGCTGAGCACCACGGTCTCGTCGACCTCGCGGACCAGCTGCTGCATGTGCGGGCCGGCGATGCTGATCACCGGCATGGCGGCGCGGGCGGCGGCGGACAGGGTGAGGATCTGCGGGCCGAGGGAGTAGAGGCCCTCGCGTTCGTCGTAGCGCAACAGGTTGCTCTCCCGCAGCGCCTTGGTGTAGCGGTGCGCGGTGGCTTTGCTGGTGCCGAGGCTGGCGGTGAGCTCGTTGAGGCTCAGCCGGGGTCGGGCTGCGGTGAACGCGTTGAGGATCACCGCGGCACGCTGCACGGTCTGGATCGCCGGGGTGCTCGGCTCGGCGAGCACCGGGGGGCTCACCTCGGCGGGAGAGCTGTCGTCCGCCATCTGGCTTCCTTATCTGGCTTCCTGGTCGGAAGCGGCGGGGCGTGCGCACCGGACGGGGGTGGGTGCGAGCGGCCGGGACGCGTACGGAAAGTGAGACAGCATCATGCCATACGGTACCCTGCGCTGTCGATGGTGCCGGTGTGCCGTACCGCGATGTCCGCATAGATGCCGGCGAACATCCGCAGATCGGCCAGCGCGTACCGGTCCCGGCGGGGATCAGCGGGATCGGCACCCCGGCCGGGCGGTCCCAGCCGTACCGTCGGCACGCCCCGGCCGCGCAGCACCACCCCGTCGGTCGAACCGGTCCAGCCGAGGACCGGCGGTGCCTGTTCGCCGTACGCCGCTGTCCAGGCGTCGCACGCGTGCCGGGCGATCGGCGCGTCCGGTGCCGTCGCCGCGGCTGGGTGGACCAGTTGCCCGTCCACCGAGACCGGGCACTCGGCCAGCGGAGTGCCGGCGGTCGCGGCGGTGACGGCGGCCTGCACCTCGTCGCGGATCCGCGCCGGATCGTCACCGGGCACCGTCACCAGGTACAGGTGCAGGTCAAGCCGGCCCGGCAGCAGATCCGGCTTGGCCGGCTGCCCGGCGCGTACCGCACCGATGCCGACTTCGGCGCCGACCGCAGCGGTCGGATCGGCGCGGGCGGCCAGGTGCCGCCGCCGGAAGGCCTCCAGTGCCTCGATCACCACACCGAGATGGGTGATCAGACCGCCGGGCGGCACCGCGCGCTCGCGGGCCAGCACCGGATGGAACCGGCCGGTCAGCCGCACCCGCAGGTAGAGGGCGCCAGGTTCGGCGGTCAGCACGCCCGGCGGACTGGACTTGGCCAGCACCGCCGCCGCCGGCGGTGGGTACCGGTCCAGGTGTCGGGCGACACCGCCGGGCTGCTGCCGGACCACGCGCGCAGGAGTCTCCGGCGGTTGCGACAGGTGGTACCGGTGGGTTCCGGTGGCGGCCAGCAGCAGGGTCAGCCGGTGTGGCCGGTCGGCCGCCCGCAGCGCCTCGGCGGCGGCGACGAAACCGACCAGCGCGGTCGCGGCGGCGGCCCGGGCGACCCCGAGGCCGAAGCCGTCGACCAGGGCGTCGCCGGCCGGTCCGGCCGAGCGGCGCAGTCCACCCGTCGGACCGGACACGCCGGTGATCGGCTCGTCGAAGCCCGGCTCACCGGTGAGGGAGGTGTCGAGGTGGGAGCAGATCAGCAGCTCCGGCGCGTCGCCGCAGCCGGCGGTGACGTTGTGGCCGGCGGTGACGTCGCGGCCGGCGGTGACGACGAGATTGGCGCTGCGGGGCATCTCGGCGGTCGCCGGCAGCCGGTCGACCCGCCAGGCCAGCTCCGGCCAACGGCTGGCGCCCCAGCCGGCCAGCCGCTCGGCGGTGGCCAGTTCCTGCCCGTACGGGGTCGGCCCGGCGGTCAGCACCGTCAGGGCGTCGACGATCCGGTCCTCGCTCATTGCCTCATCCCATCACTCCCGTGACAGTTATCCAAGATGACGTCTCGCATGTTGACATAGCCAGGGTGGGGTCTCTAGCGTGACGTCACATCAACGACGCCGCTGTCCAACCAGATAACCGCAGGTCGCAGAGGCGCGAGACGCGAGCAGGACGGCGAAGAGGCCCACTGATGCGGGAGGACCGATGACCTACGTGGTCACCGACGAATGCGTGGACGTACAGGACCGCTCCTGCGTCGAGGAATGCCCCGTGGACTGCATCTACGAGGGCGACCGGATGATGTACATCAACCCCGACGAGTGCGTCGAGTGCGGCCGGTGCGAACCGGTCTGCCCGGTCACCTCGATCTTCCACCTGGACGACCTGCCGGCCGACCAGGCACACTTCGGCCCGATCAACGCCGAGTTCTTCAGCGAGCTCGGCGCCCCCGGCGGTGCCCGCAAGATCGGCCGGGTCGGTCGCGACCACCCGGCCGTCGCCGGGAGCACCGGCTCATGACCGCCGAACACGACGTCGACCTGGCTGTCATCGGCGCCGGCCCGGCCGGCCTCTACGCCGCCTACTACGCCGGCTTCCGTGGGATGACCGTGGCGATCATCGACTCGCTGCCCGAACCGGGCGGACAGATCGCTGCCCTCTACCCGGAGAAGGACATCTACGACATCGCCGGCCTACCGTCGATCAAAGGCCAGCAGCTCGTCGACGACCTGCTCACCCAGGCCGCCACCGCCAAACCCACCTTCCTGCTGGGCGAGAGCGCCGTGGAGCTGACCAACGCCGCCGACCACGTGCAGCTCGGCACCGACACCGGCAGCCGGGTGCGCGCCAAGGCGGTCCTGCTGACCGCCGGGATCGGCACCTTCACCCCGCGCGAGCTGCCGGTCGGCAGCGACTACCTCGGCCGTGGGCTGCGCTACTTCGTGCCCCGGCTGGAGGAACTCGCCGGACAGCAGGTCGTCGTGGTCGGCGGCGGCGACTCCGCCGTCGACTGGGCGCTCGCCCTGGAGCCGTACGCCGCCAGCGTCACCCTGGTGCACCGCCGGCCGCAGTTCCGCGCCCACGAACGCAGCGTCGAGCAGCTGCACGCGTCGAGCGTGCGGGTGGTCACCCCGTACGAGGTCAGCGGCATCGCCGGCGACCCACAGCTCACCTCGGTCACGATCAGCGAGGTACGCGGCGACGGGCGCGAGGAGCTGCCCGCCCAGGCGGTGGTGGCCGCCCTCGGCTTCATCGCCGACCTCGGCCCGATGCAGCAGTGGGGGCTGGAGATGACCAAACGGCACATCACCGTCGACCGGTCGATGCGTACCAACCTGCCCCGGGTCTACGCCGCCGGGGACGTCACCGACTACCCGGGCAAGGTGCGGCTGATCTCGGTCGGCTTCGGTGAGGCCGCCGCCGCCGTCAACAACCTGGCACCGCTGGTCAACCCGGCGCTGAGCACCGTGCCCGGCCACTCGTCGGACGCCGCGTGAGCGCCCCCGGACTGCAGCTGCTGGCCACCCGGCACGGGCTGGCCCGGATCTGTGGCGACGGCACCGCCGAACTGCTCGACCTGCCGTACCGCGACGTCGCCGACCTCCTGCGCGCCGGCACCGGGCTCGACCCCGCGGCGACCGCACCCACACGTGAGCGGCTGCCGCTGGACACCCTCACCGCTGAGCTGGTCGCCCCGCTGGGCAGCACCCGGGCGGTCTGGGGAGTCGGCCTCAACTACCACTGCAAGGCCCGCGCCGCCGGCCGGGCACTGCCCACCGAACCGGTGCTCTACCTCAAGTCGGCCAGCGCCGGCTCCGGTCCGGACGCCACCGTGGCGCTGCCCAGCTCGATCAGCGCCCAGCCTGACTACGAAGGCGAGATCGCGCTGGTCATCGGGGCCCGGATGCACCGTACGCCGGCCGAGCAGGCCTGGTCGCACGTCGCGGCCATCACCGCCGCCAACGACCTGACCGCCCGCGACGTGATGACCGCGTCGGGCAACCCGACGCTGGCCAAGAGCTTCCCCGGCTTCGGCGCGCTGGGCACGTCGGTGCTGGACATCGCCGCCGTCGCCGACCGCGACGCCATCGAGGTGCGGACCACCGTCAACGGCGAGGTACGCCAGCAGGCCACCAGCGCCGACCTGATCTTCCCGGTGCCGCAGCTGCTCGCCTGGATCACCCGGTACGTGGTGCTGGAACCGGGCGACGTGGTGCTCACCGGCACCCCGGCCGGCACCGGCCAGGACCGGGGCTGCTTCCTGCGTCCCGGTGACCTGGTCGAGGTCTCGGTCGGCGGGGTGCTGCCGCTGCGTACCCGGTTCTGCGCCGAAACCGCCGACGGCACCCCCGACGTGGTGGCACCGTCCTCTCCTTCGCACAGAAAGTCCGCTGACCGATGACTGAGAATGCTCCCCGGTACGACCTGGTGCTGGCCGGTGGTGAGGTCTTCGACTCCACCACCGGTGCCAGCCAGGTCGCCGACGTCGCGGTGACCGGCGACCGGATCGCCCGGATCGCCCCCGGCCTGGCCGCCGACGCCCGCGAGGTGGTCGACTGCGCCGGCCGGTACGTGCTGCCCGGCCTGGTCGAGGGACACACCCACATCTTCGCCGAGGTGTCCAAGGTCGGTGCCCCGCCGGACGAGGCGCACCTGCACCGGGGCGTCGTCGCCGCCTGCGACGCCGGCACCGTCGGCGCCTCCACCTTCGCCGCCTTCGAGCGGTACGTCGCCGCCCCGGCCAAGCTGCGGCTGGTCAACTTCCTCAACGTCAGCGTGCTCGGGCTGATCGACTTCCGGTTCGGCGAGCTGATGAACCCGGACACCCTGGTCCCCGAGGACGCGCTCGCGGTCGCCGCCGCCAACCCGCACCGGGTCCGCGGCTTCAAGATCCGGCTCTCCGAGGACGTCGTCGGGCACAACTGGCGGCCGCTGCTCAAGCGTTCGCTGGAGCTGTCCGCCGAGGCCGGCCTGCCGCTGATGATCCACATCGGGGAGACCCCGGAGCCGTTGCCGGCCGTACTGGAGATGCTGCGCCCCGGCGACGTGGTCGCGCACTGCTACACCGGCAAGCCGTACGGCATCCTGGCCGACGGCACGGTGCTGCCCGAGGTGTACGCCGCCCGTGAGCGCGGTGTGCTGTTCGAGTCGGCGCACGGCAAGAGCAACCTCAGCTTCAAGGTGGCCGAACCGGCGATCGCACAGGGCTTCTACCCCGACGTGATCACCTCGGACACCTCGGCCCGCAACTGGCGCGGCCCGGTGTTCGACCTGGTCACGAGCATGGCCAAGCTACGCGCGCTGGGCATGACCATGGAGCAGATCGTGCCCCGGGTGACCAGCGCCCCGGCCCGGCTGACCGGCCTGGACGCCGAAGGCTACGGCAGCCTCGTCGAAGGCGGCCCGGCGCACGTCACCGTGCTCGCCGACGCAGACGAGGCGGTGCTGCCCGACGCGGCCGGCAACCAGATCACCGCGCCCCGGCTGGAGCCGGAAGTGGTGCTGCTCGCCGGCGAGCGGGTGCCGACCGTACCGTGGCGCGGCCTGCCCACCGACCAGGCCGGTGCCGCCGGCCGGGCCAGCTGAGGACCGACCCGATGCGCACCGGGGTGCACACCGGCCGGGCCGCGCTGCGTGAGCGGCTGCGGCGCGGCCGGCGGGTGGTCGGCACCTTCCTGAAACTGCCCGGCACCGACGCGGTCGAGCTGGCCGCCCAGGCCGGCCTCGACTTCGTCGTGGTCGACCTGGAGCACTCCGGGTTGGACGAGCGGACCGCCGCCGGGCAGCTGCGGCACGCCGCACTGCTCGGCCTGCCGGCCCTGGTACGGCTGGCAGCGGTCGACCCGGCGCAGGTCAACCGGCTGCTGGAGGCCGGAGCCGCCGGGGTGCAGCTGTCCACCGTCCGCGCCCGTGCGCAGCTCGCCGCGCTGCACACCGCCGTGCGGTACGCGCCGACCGGCCGGCGCAGCATCAGCCTCGCCCACCCGGCCGCCAGCTACGGGGCCGCCGGGCTGGACGCCTACCTGGCCGCCGAGGCCGCCGACCCGCCGCTGCTGGTCGCCCAGATCGAGACCGCCGACACCGACGACCCGCTACCCGACCTGCTTGCCAGCCCGGACGGCAACTCCAGCGTCGACGTGGCGTTCGCCGGCACCACCGACCTGGCCGTCAGCCTCGGCCTGGCCACCACCGACGACCAGGCGCCGCTGCTGCGCCGGGTCGGTGAGATCGCCGACGCTGCCCGCGTCGCCGGGGTCACCCTGGGTGGGTGGGCGCCGGGCCGGGCCGACGGCATTCTGCGCCGGTACGGGCTGACCGGCGCCAACTACCTGGTCGCCGGCTCCGACCTGCAGCTGCTCGGCGCCGGCCTGCGCCACCTCGCCACCGACAATTGAGCCAGCCCTCGAAGGGAGCCCGGACGTGCTGAACCCGCAGCTCTACCGCACCTCGGTCAACTGGGACGACATCCCCGCCACTGACGTGCGCCCCGGCGTGCGACGCAAGGTGTACGCCACCGACGAGGTGGTCCTCGCCTGGCATGAACTCGCCGTCGGCATGGCGCTCAACCCGCACACCCACGACGACTTCGACCAGCTGGTGATGATCCTCGGCGGGCGGTGCAACTACTACGTCGACGGTGTACCGCACGACATGAGCGCGGGTTCGATGCTGCTGGTGCCGCGCGGCGCCGAGCACTACATCGAGCCGACCGAGGGCCCGTGCATCAACCTGGACGTGTTCGCCCCGCCGCGCCCCGACTTCCTGGCGCATGCCTGGCGTCCCGCCGCTCAGGGGTGAGCCGATGACTGACATTGTGGTGGTGGGCAGCCTCAACGTCGACGTGGTGGTGCCCCTCGACGAGCTGCCCGCCGCCGGGCAGACGGTGCTCAGCGCCGCCGACCATTCCCGGGCCGGTGGCGGCAAGGGCGCCAACCAGGCGGTGGCCGCCGCCCGACTGGGCCGGTCGGTGGCCATGGTCGGCGCGGTCGGCGAAGACCCCGAGGGGGAGTGGCTGACCGGGCTGCTGGCCGCCGAGGGCGTCGACACCTCGGCGGTGCTGCGCGCACCCCGCCCCACCGGGCAGGCGATCGTGCTGGTCACCGCCGACGGCGACAGCACCATCGCGGTCAGCTCCGGGGCCAACATGTGGCTCGCCCCGGAGCACCTGCGGCCGTACGCAGACCTGATCGGCGACGCTGCGGCCGTACTGCTGCAGCAGGAGGTCGACGCGGCGGTGGTGGCCGCGGTGGTGGCCGCCGCCCGCGGCCTGGTCGTGGTGAACCCGGCCCCGGCCCGGCCGATCGACGCGGAAACCCTGGCCCGGGTCGACGTGCTGGTGCCCAACCGGGGTGAACTCGCGGCGCTGGCCGGTGCGGCCGTGCCGGCCGGTGGCGGGACCGGCGATGTCGCCGCGCTCGCCACGATGGCCCGGTCGCTGGGTACCCGGGGGCCGGTGGTGGTGACCCTCGGCGTCGACGGTGCCCTGGTAGTGACCGCCGACCGGGAGCATCTGGTGCCGGCCGAGCGGGTCGACGCGGTGGACGCCACCGGTGCCGGGGACACGTTCTGCGCGGCGCTGGCCGACGCGCTGCTCGACGGTGCGGCGATCGAAGACGCGGCCCGCTGGGCGAGCCGGGCGGCGGCGGTGACAGTGACCCGGCCCGGCGCGATGGCCAGCGCCCCGCGCCGGGCGGAGGTGCTCACCGTCGGCTAGCTGGCCAGACCCGGTCGGTCGTCGGCGGCCCGCCGCCCGTCGGCGCGGGGTGGTCGGCACAGCGCGAGGATGACTCCGGCGACGCGCAGTCCACCGGCCCGGTGCACTTCGTCGAGCTGTCGGCCGATCCGGTCGTCGCCGTCGCTGTTGTCGTTGCCGTACCGCCAGTCGACGAGGTGACCGGGTGGCAGGCCGAGGGCCAGCCAGTGCCCGGTACGGGTGACGACCTCCTGGCCGCAGATCACCAGCAGGTCGCCGGCGCCGTCGACCCAGTCGGCGTACCCATCGGTCGTGTTGTGCTCGGTGACGGCGACGAAGTCGAGCCCGGCCGCGCGGGCGGCGGCGGTCAGCTGGGCCGGGGTCAGCTCACCGCCGGTCGACCGCACCGAGTGCAGGTGGCAGTCGCCCCGGTACCACCTGGCTGCCGCTCGCGGTGCTGACGCTCGACGCACCCCGGTGATCCTGCCAGACTGCGGTTGCTCAAGATCATGTGAGCGTTATGTACGCCACAATCGCATCGTGACGTCCATAGCGCTCACATGATCTTGGGAAGGGGCCGCTCGGCGGAGTGCCGAGGTGCCGCGATGTGGCGGCGGGGTCAGATCTGGGCGGGGAAGTCGGCCTTGCGGATCAGGCAGTGCACACCCTTGACCGCGTCGACGACCTGACTGACCTCGAAGTCGGCGGCGGCGCTCAGGTAGGCCAGGGCGGTGTCGCGGGGCATTCCCTGGGTGCGGGCCAGGAAGTCGACCGCGGCCCGGACTGCCCGGCGCATCGCCTCGTTCAGGTCGGCGTCCAGGCCGACCGGGATCCAGTGGGTGTCGGTCTCGGCCAGCGGGGCCTCGCCGGCACCGACCAGAAGGGCGGCCTGCGCCGCCGGGATCACACTCAGCCGCAGAGTGGCCCGCAGCGGCGCCTCCAGGGCGGTCAGCGCCACCTCGCCGTCGCCCTGGGCGTAGTGCGGGTCACCGGCGTAGAAGCCGGCACCGGGCAGCTGCACCGGCAGGTAGAGGCTGGAGCCGACCTGCAGTTCGTTGATGTCCAGGTTGCCGCCGTGCCCGCCGGGCGGCACCGAGTGCACCATCTCGTCGGTGTCGACGGCGACGCCCATCAGGCCGAGGAACGGGGCGAGGGGGAACCGGGCGGCCCGGCCGGCGCCGAACGGCAGTACGCCGTACAGCCGGCCGCCGCTGGAGACGACCTCGGTGAAGTGGCAGACGCTGCCGTAGGCGCGCGGGTCGCTGTCGGGCCCGGTGTCGACCGGGGTGAGCGGGAACTCGCCGGGCAGCGCGCCGTAGCCGTGCCGGCTGCTGACGAAGCCGTACGGGGCCCGGATCGTCAGGTCGAGCACGTCGACCCGGAGCAGGTCGCCGGGCTGTGCGCCGTCGACGGTGATCGGGCCGGTGACCACGTGCGGGCCGTCGTCGTCGTAGTCGTGGGCGACGTCGGAGGCGGCCAGGTCGCGGGCGTCGGCGAGGACGCCGTCGGCGGGTACGTCGTACTGCTTGAGGTAGCCGACCGGGTCGCGGCCCTGGTCTTCGAGGATGCCTTCGTGGCTGAGGGTGTCGATGGTCACGGTCTCACCGGAGCGGACCCGCAGCACCGGGGCGTGGCTGCGGTTGGGCAGCCGGCCCCACAGGCAGGTGTCGGGCGTGGTCGGCAGGTAGTGGGCGCCGGCGATCGGTCCCTGGTGCGGCTGGAGCATCGCTTCCTCCGGAAGGGGTACCCGGCCGGCGGGCGCAGAGGCGCGCGGCGGTGCGTGCCGCTGGCGGGCCGGGTGATGGGTGGATGACCGGATCGTTTCCGCCGAACCCGCAGGAACATGTTGCTGTCCTGTTAACAGTGAGTAACCCGATCACGGAAAATGCCCTGCTCTTGACAGGTGGAGGGCTCTGATAGCAGCATCGGAGAGCGAGACACTGTCTCGCATGACGTAGCACCGCCGAGGTGGGCGGACGGGACGAAAGAGGGCGGTGGGTGATGACGCAGCAGACGCCGGTGCGACCGCTCGGCGGAGCCGACGGTGGCGCGCTGATCGACGAGGACTGGGAGGCGATGCGCTTCCGGGTGCACCGCTCGGCGTACCGCGACCCGGGCGTGTTCCGCGACGAGATCGCGAGGATCTGGGGCCACACCTGGCTGTACCTCGGCCACGAGACCGAGATCCCCAACGCCGGCGACTTCAAGACCCGCACCCTCGGCGGCCGTCCGCTGATCTTCTGCCGCGACTCCGCCGGCGAGGTCAAGGTCTTCCTCAACGCCTGCACCCACCGCGGCACCATCCTGTGCCGGCACAACGAGGGCAACACCAAGTTCTTCCAGTGCTTCTACCACGCCTGGGCGTTCAGCAACTCCGGTGACCTGGCCGCGCTGCCCGGCGACGAGAGCTACCCCGACGACCCCGGCTTCCGCGAGTCGATGCGGCTGCGCCAGGTGCCCCGGCTGCAGATCCACGAGGGCTTCGTCTTCATCGCGTTCGACCCCGACGTGCCCGACCTGCTCACCCACCTCGGTCCGGCCGCGCACTACATGTCGCTGACCGCCAAGATCGGCGAGCATGGCATGCAGACCCTGCCCGGCGTGCAGCTCTACAGCGTCAAGGGCAACTGGAAACTCGCCGTCGAGAACGCCATGGACGGCTACCACTTCGCGCCCACCCACAACACCTTCGTCGGCTACCTGCGGGAGACCGGGTTCGCGGTCACCGACGACGACCAGTACGCATACGACCTCGGCGGCGGACACGGGCTGCTGGTGCTCACCGGCCACAACGGCCGGATCGGCATGGTCTGGGAGCCGCGCTTCGGCGACGAGGAGAAGGCCCGTACCGTCGCCAAGCGCAACGAGATGATCGCCCGGCTCGGGCCGGAGCTCGCCGCCGAGATCGCCGACGCCAGCCGGATCCTCTTCGTCTTCCCCAACCTGCTGCTGTTCGA
Source organism: Solwaraspora sp. WMMA2080 (assembly GCF_027497395.1). Classification (GTDB taxonomy): domain Bacteria; phylum Actinomycetota; class Actinomycetes; order Mycobacteriales; family Micromonosporaceae; genus Micromonospora_E. The sequence continues at coordinate 6,147,264 of NZ_CP114910.1, forward strand.
CCTGGAAGCGCTCACCATCCGCCAGCTTGAACCGGTCGCCCCGGACCGTACCGACGTGCGGGCCTGGCAGTTCGTCGAGACCGGTGAGCCGGAGTCGGTGCGCGCGCTGCGGATCAGGACCATGGTCAGCTTCGTCGGCCCCGGCGGCCTGGCCACCCCGGACGACATCGAGGCGTACGAGGCGGTGCAGCGCGGCATCGTCGCCACCGCCGACTCTGCCGACCCCGCCCACGACTGGTCCGACATGTCGCGCGGCATGGCCAACGAGAAGCAGGGCAACCAGGGCCGCTCCATCGACGAGGGTGCGATGCGCAGCTTCTGGCGACACTGGGCCGACCGGGTCGGGGCGGCCACCGCCGTCGCAGGCGACCCGCCGGCCGACCCCGGCGCACCCGGCCCGTCCGCCGTCCTCGCGGCCGGATCCGCAGACACCAGCGGCTCCGCCGCGCCCACCGCCAGCGGGAAGGAGTGACCCGATGTCCTCGACGACCAGCGGAGCAGTGCTCAACGTCGGCGCCCGCGAAGTGACCCGGGCGCAGGTGGAGGACTTCCTCTACCGGGAGGCGCAACTGCTCGACGAGTGGCGCCTCGACGAGTGGTTCACCATGTTCGAGCCGGACGGCCGGATGGAGGTGCCGACCACCGACTGGGCCGGCTGGGACGCCACCACCGCCGGATTCTTCGTCTGCGACGACTACGACCTGATCCGGGCCCGGGTGAAGCGGCTCAAGAGCCGCAAGGCGCACGCCGAGAACCCGCACTCGCGTACCCACCGGATGGTCTCCAACGTGATCCTGCTGGAGGCCGGCGCGGAGACGGTGTGGATCAGCGCCAACTTCCTCATCCACCGCTACCGCGACGGCGGCGCCTACACCTACGTGGGCCGCTACGAGCACGTGCTCAAGGTCGACGACGACGGGCTGCGTTTCCGGGTCCGCCGCTCCATCCCGGTGATGGAGTCGATGGATCCCGGCGCCCGGCTCAGCTTCATCCTGTAGCGGGGGCCGCCGTCGTGATCACCCACATGTTGGCGTTCAAGTTCCGCGACGACCTGCCGCCCGGCGTCGCCGAGTCGGTCCTCGCCGAGCTGGACACCTTCCCGACCAAGTACCCGGCGATGCGCAACTGGCGCAGCGGGGTCAACGTCAGCACCCGGGACACCACCATGACGCACGGCTTCGTCGTGGAGTTCGCCACCGAGCAGGACCTGCTCGACTACCTGCACAGCGAGTCGCACGAGCGGTTCGTCCGGGAACGCTGGCGTCCGGTCGTGCAACGCCAGGTCATCGTCAGCCTCCCCACCGCCGGGGACGCGTAACTCACCATGAAGGGGTCGCAGATGTCCACCGAGGCCGCCACCCGCCGTCGCGGGCCCTACGGCATGGAGTACGCCCGGATCGAGGTGCCGGATCTGGCCGCCTCCATCGAGTTCCTGCAGTACCACGTCGGGCTGCAGTTGGAGCAGCACGACGACGAGTACGCGTTCCTGCGCGCCGACATCGAACACCACAGCATCGAGCTGATCGCGGCACCGCACCGTACCGAGTCGTGGACCACCGCGGTCGGGTTCAGCGTCGAGTCCGACGAGGTCCTCGACGATCTGCGGGAGCGGGTCGTCGCCGCCGGCCACGAGGTGCTCGAACTGCACGAGCGGATGAAGGGCCTGTGCCAGCGCGGATTCGCCGTACGCGACCCCAACGGGCTGATCGTCGAACTGTTCACCGAGTTCGTCGAGTACGCCGAACCGCCGTTGATCGAGCTTCGTCCGGTGGACCTGGTGCACCCGTTCCTGGCCACCGACAAGTACGAGGAGTCACTCGACTTCTACACCAAGGTCCTCGGCTTCCTGCCCAGCGACTACGTCGGCGACGTGACCGTCTTCCTACGCTGCGAGGACCGCTATCACCACAGCCTGGCGTTGCAGCGCAACAAGGAGTTCTACGTCGCGCATCTGTGCTTCAAGATGAAGAGCTTCGACCACGTGATGCGTGGCCGGGCGCGGGCGCAGTACAAGAAGGTGCCGATCGCCTCCGACCTGGTCAACCACTCGGCGTCGACGTCGATCGCGTTCTACATGCACGACCCGAAGCACGGGCCGCGCTACGAGCTGTGTGACCGCCACCGGGTGTTCACCCCGGAGGAGCACGCCACGCACCGGGCCCGGCGGATGGCCGTCGACCCGCGCAACATCGACGTGTGGCGGCCGGCCGCCGACGACTGGGGCCGTTTCTGACCGTCGTCGTTCGAAAAGGTGAACGACCCTCGGGAATCTTCCCCCCGGGGGTCGTTTCTCGTGGCGCGACGGCATCTGCTTGTTGATCAATTCGGCGGCTGGAATTTCTGCACAGCCAAGGAACCTGCACGAGTTTCTGTTCCATCCTGGACTATCTGTCCGGATCAGTGCAAGATGGCCCCCGGTGGACAACCACCACATCACGAAACCGGGGTGATCCAACGTGAGTGAACTCAGCGTCGAGATCCGGCGACTTCGCATCGCGGGAGGGATGAATCAGGGCCAGCTTGGCGCCGCGCTGCGGGTGTCCAAGTCGCTCATCGCGGGATTCGAGTCGGGGCGGCACATTCCGCAAGCCGACACCGCCACCAACCTGGACCGGGTGTTCGGCACCGATGACAAGTTCGCCAAGTTGTCGGCGGAGGCGCGGGAGGACCGGTACCCGTGGATGCGTCCGTGGGTCGAGCACGAGCGTCGGGCACTGCTGCTGCGCAGCTACGAGCCGCTGCTCGTCCCCGGACTGCTCCAGTCCGAGGGCTACATGCGGGCGGTGTTGGCGACCTCCACGATGAACGACGGGCGCGTCGATGAGCTGGTGCGCACCCGGCTGGAGCGGCAGGCCGCGACGCTCGGCCGGGACAACCCGGTGGTGATCTCAGCCATCGTCAATGAGTTCGCCCTCAGCCGTGGCCCCCGCGAGGTGATGACGAAGCAACTGGGCCACCTGGTGGACCTCGGCCACCGGCCGTCGGTCAAAATCCGGGTGCTGCCGGACGACGCCGGGCTGCACCTCGGTCTCGGCGGCGCGTTCGTGCTGGCCAACCTGCCGGACGGCCGGCGCTGCGGCTACCTGGACAACCAGTTGAAGGGCACCGTGGTGTCCGGCCATGGCGATGTGACCGAGCTGGAACTAGCCTGGGAATCCGTGGACGGACTCGCGCTGCCGGTGGTGCAGTCCCGGGATCTGATGCTGAGGATGCTCGATGAGCGCAAGTGAACCGCGCTGGCGGAAGTCCAGCCGATCGGCCAACGGCGGGAACAGCTGCGTCGAGGTGGCCGACAACCTTCCCGGTCGGGTCCTGGTGCGCGACACCAAGGACCGTGCCGGCGGTACGTTGACCTTCGGCCCGGCCGCCTGGTCGGCGTTCGTCGCGTCGACCAAGGACACCACCGCCACCCCCTGACCCGCATCCGGTAACGCCTTCGGAACCCCGGCCACCCGTACGCTGTGGCCGGGGTTCCTTCGATGCTCTGGTGAGGTTCTTGACTCTGCACGAGAGCTCGTTCCAGGACATCGTTCATCGGGTTGCGGGCCCGACGTCGAGGACCAGCCGGGTACCGTTCAACTATCAACCCGAAGCTGACCACGTCGTGCGCTGCCATCGCTGTCTTCCCTTCCGGTTGTCCGCTGTGCTCACTGCTAAGTGGCGGCAGCACAACCCGGCGTGAAGCCCGGCAGGCTGGTTCGACGTCGAGGTGAGGCTGGCGCACGTCAAGTGCGCGAGATGAGGTGTCTCAGCCTCACCTCGATGTAGTGCCCCTGCCTTGGCGTCCGGAACTGCCGCGTACCGCGCGCTGCCCGCAGCCGGATGCCTCAGGCCTGCGGCATCGATTCGTCGAACAGCCGGACCAGCGGCCAGATGGTGTCCTCGCCGACGCCGAGCATGGCCAGCGTGATGCCGTCGCCCGCGCCGTGGCCGGGGTAGTGCCGCAGCAACGCGCTGACGCCGAAGTTCACGCCCACCTTCCCGTAGTAGCGGACCCGGCCGTCGGCGTCGGTCCTGAACTCCAGCCCGTACCCGTTGCGCCGGTTGCCCTCCGCCTGCGCGTACGGGACGAGCATCGCCGCGGTCGACTCCGGTCCCAGCAGCCGGCCCTCGACCAGTGCCCGGTGGAACGCGGTGAGGTCGCCGACCGTCGTGTACGCGCCGCCGGCCGGGTCGCCGACCGGCGGGTACGAGAAGATGTTGCGCCGCCAGCCGGTGATCGTGCCGTCGGCGTCGCGGATCGCCTCCACGCCTTCGGCGACGTCGGGTGCGACGACGTCCATGCGCAGGAACGCCGACCGGCTCATGCCGGCGGGCTCGAAGACGTTGGCGTGCACGTACTCGCGGTAGGAGCCGCCGGTGGCCCGCTCGACCATGAGGCCGAGCAGGATGTACCCGACGTTGCAGTACCGGCAGCCCTCGCCCGGCGCGAACCTCGGCGGTTTGTCGACGAAGTGCGGCAGGTGGTGGGCGGTCTCGGTGAACGCGTACGTCGGCTCGTCGACGAACAGGTCCTCGTACCGTTCACCGTCCGACTCGTCGGCGTCGTCGGCAATCCCGGACGTGTGGGTGAGCAGGTGGTACGCGGTGACGTCCGGCGAGATCGTGGTACCGGTGAGCCCGAGGTACTCGACCGCCGAGGTCTCCAGCGTGAACGCGCCGCGCTCGATCTGCTGGAGTACGGCGACGGCGGTGAACAGCTTCGTGACCGACGCGGTGTCGAACCTGGTGTCCAGGGTGCACGGTGTACGGCAGGCCCGGTTGGCGTTGCCGTACGCGCCGGCCAGCAGCCGTTGGTCTCCCAACGTCACCAGGACCGAGCCGGTGAACTCGTCATTCGCGGCGCGTTCGCCGAGTGCGGCGGAGAACAGTGCGAGGTCGGGCACGGTGGTGAGCATCGCAGCCGGCAGAACCGTGCCGCCACCGAAAATTGCCGGCGGGCGGGCGCCACGGCGTACGGCGGTCTGCTCAGCCGGTTTCGGTGGTGAGGGTGAGCAGGTTCCCGCGTACCTTTTCGAGCAGCTCGACCAGCGTCGCTCGCTGATCGTTCGCCATTCCGGCGGTCGCAGTTTCGGCGAGGGTGCGCCAGGCCGCTTCGATCTGCGAAACGCCGGTCCGGCCCTTGTCGGTCAGCACGATCCGGGTGAGGCGCCGGTCGCCCGGTACGGATTCCCGGACGAAACCAGCCGCCGTGTTCGAGACGACTGAGGCTGCGGGTCACCGTCGGCTGCTCCACGCCGAGCCGGGCGGCGACCTCGGAGACCGTCAGGCGGTCGGGCTCCTGCCCGAGAATCCACAGTAGGACGTCCTGCCCCGGGTGCAGCGAACGGCTCGATCCTGATTCATAGTCGGCTAACCTGTAGTCGGCTATGGAGTGGTGATGGAAACCGGTCTGTTGAACAAGGTTGCCCTGGTCACCGGCGCTTCCGGCGCCATCGGCAGGGCCGCCGCCCGGCATCTGGCCGCCGAAGGCGCCGCCGTGGCGGTGTCCTGGCACACCAACCGCGCCGCCGCGATGGAGGTCGTCGACGCCATCGCCCAGGCAGGCGGCGACGCCTGCGCCGTCGGGCTGGACCACGGCGACCTCGCCGCCGTGCAGGGCGTCGTCGAGCAGATCACCACCCGACCCGGGCCGATATCCGTGCTGATCGCCAACGCCGTACAGTGGCCCGCTTCGGGCGGCCGCGAACTTGTGCGCTGACCCGCCCGTACGGACCCCAGGAGCCTTCGCGGATCGCGGGGGATCTCTTGACCTCGTCTCCGCCTGCCCGACCTGACCACCCTGTGGATGCCGGCGGTGTCATAGGCCAACATTGTTGTCTATGACGGTGTTGCCGCTGGTGCTGATCTCCGCCGAGGATCTTGAATCGCTGGAGGCCACCATCGAACTGCTCTCCGACCCGACCGCCATGGCGCGGATAGCGGCGGCAGACGACGCTCTCGCCAGGGGCGAGAGCACCAGCGCCGAGGAGATGGCACTGCTCATGGCGCAACGGCGGGCTCGTGAACAGGCCGAATGAGGAGACGGACCCCGACGACAAGCCTCGACCACCGTGCGGCAGCGCTGATCGGGCTGGCGTCACGCCGCGTCGGTGTCCAGGCTCGGCACGTCCAGCCCGGCGTCGCGGAGCGCGTCGGCCCGCTCGTCGCGGGTCGACTCCTCCCGGGCCAGCAGCGCCGCGTACTCGGCGATCACCGCCGGGTCGGGGACCGCGCCGACCCGGTCCAGGAACCGGGCGGTCTGAGTGGTCGCGTCGGCGTGGGCGTGCGCGGCCCGGGCCGCCCGCATCACCACCTGGTCATCGTCGATCCTTGCCCCGTCGGTCACGTTGGCTCCCCTCCGGTCGGCACCGACCCTGCCGGTACCCCGTCCGGCGGCGATCACACCCCGGGTGACGCGAATCCCACCCCCGGTGACCCGAATCCGCAGGTGACCGCCGGGTTGCGGAATGGGGAACGTCGCCCGCCGCCGGGCCCGCGGACCGCCGGTGTCTCGGCAAATGTCGGACGGTGACGATACGGTAGCGAAGATCGATCGCTACCCGCGATCGATCGTTCACTGGAGGAGACGCGATGACCAAAGCTCCCCATCCACCATCCGCCCATCCGCCCGACGTGCTACCGGTGGCCGCCGAGTCTGCGACGTCGGCCGGTCCGAGCAGCGTGGCCGACGTCCCGGCCGGTACCGCCATCACCGACCCGACCGCCGCCGCCGGCTACATCACCCGGATCTGCTTCAAGACCGGCCCACCCCGACGGATCGGCGTCGAACTCGAATGGACCGTTCACTACCGAGACCACCCCGCCAGACCGCTCGACCCCGCCGACCTCGCGACTGCCCTCGGTGACCACGCCCCGCGGACACTACGCCCCACCAGCCCGCACGACCCGCTTCCACAGGGCGGACTGGTAACGGTCGAACCCGGCGGGCAGGTGGAGATCTCCACCCCGCCGACGGAATCCCTCACCACATTGCACCGGGCCGCGTCGGCCGACGTCGTCGCGCTGACCCGCCGACTCGACCGGGCCGGCCTGCTGCTCGGCCGGACCGGATGCGATCCGTACCGGCCGCCCCGGCAGATCCTGCGCAACCGCCGCTACACGGCGATGGCGGCGGCTTTCGCCCGGCAGGGTCAGGCCGGTGCCGACATGATGTGCGGCACAGCTGGCCTGCAGGTCTGCCTGGACACCGGCAGCGAACGGCAGCTCTCCCTCCGTTGGTCGGCCGCGCACCTGCTCGGTCCGCCGCTGCTCGCCCTGTTCGCCAACTCGCCGTCGCGGGCCGGCCGGCGCACCGGCTGGGTGTCGAGCCGGATGGCGACCTGGCTGACCCTCGACCCGGTCCGCACCGCCGCACCGGCCGATCCGACCGCCAACATGCGGCCGTCCGATCCGGTCGCCGACTGGACCCGGCGGGTGCTGGACACGCCACCGCTGTTCGTCGACGAGCCCACCGGCTGGCGGCTGCCGGGGCCGGCGACCTTCGGCGAATGGATCCTCACCGGCACGCCCCGACCGCCGACCTACGCCGACCTCGACCTGCATCTGAGCACCATGTTTCCGCCGGTCCGCCCACGTGGCTACCTGGAGCTGCGCTACCTCGACGCGCAGCCGGGCGGCGAGTGGATCGTCCCGGCGGCGGTGCTGGCCGCGCTGTTCGCCCGCGACGAGACGCTGCGGACCGCGACGTCGACGGTGATGGACGCGGCCGACCGCTGGCTGCCCGCCGCCCGCGACGGGCTAGCCGATCCGGTTGTCGCGTCGGCCGCCCACTCGCTGGCCGAGCTGGCCTGCGAACGCCTGACCGACACCGGCCTGCCCGACGAGACAACCAGCACCGTGGTGCGCGCCCTGCGCCGACGGCTGCACCAGCGAACCCACCCCTGGGGAGGTACCAGGTGACCGAGACAGCCCACGACCCGACCCGCCAGACGCCGACCACACACGAGCCACCTTCGGCGGCCGCGTCCGACCTGCGTACCGCGCTCGCCGCCGACCTCGACCGGGCCCGGCGGCGCAGCCGCGCCCTGACCGACCCGGTCGACGACGACGACCTCGTTCGGCAGCACTCCCGGCTGATGTCGCCCCTGGTCTGGGACCTGGCGCACATCGGCAACCAGGAGGAGCTGTGGCTGGTCCGCGACGTCGGCGGCCGGGAGCCGGTCCGTGCCGACATCGACCACCTCTACGACGCGTTCAAACACGCCCGCGCCGACCGTCCGGCGTTGCCGCTGCTGGCCCCGGCCGAGGCACGCGCGTACACCCGTACCGTCCGGGACAAGGTCCTCGACCTGCTCGACACGGTGACGTTCGACGGCCGCCGGCTGGTCGAGCAGGGCTTCGCGTTCGGCATGATCGTGCAGCACGAGCAGCAGCACGACGAGACGATGCTCGCCACCCACCAGCTGCGGGCCGGCCCGCCGGTGCTCAGCGGTGCGCCGACGCCGCCGGCGCCGGCCGGAGGCGTCGACGGTGAGGCGCTGATCCCCGGCGGACCGTTCACCATGGGCACCTCCACCGAGCCGTGGGCGCTGGACAACGAACGCCCGGCGCACACCGTCGACGTACCGGCCTTCTTCATCGACCGCGCGCCGGTCAGCAACTCCCGGTACCAGCAGTTCATCGACGACGGCGGCTACCACGACGAGCGGTGGTGGAGCGCCGAGGGCTGGGCCCACCGGCTGCAGGCCCGGCTCAGCGGACCGGCGCACTGGCACGGCGACGGCAGCTACACCCGGTTCGGCCGGCGGTCGGCGATCGTGTCCGACGAGCCGGTGGTGCACGTGGGCTGGTACGAGGCGCAGGCGTACGCCAGTTGGGCCGGCCGCCGGCTGCCCACCGAAGCCGAGTGGGAGAAGGCGGCCCGGTTCGACCCGGTTACCGGCCGGTCCCGCCGCTACCCGTGGGGCGACGACGACCCCGGCCCCGAGCACGCCAACCTGGGCCAGCGGCACCTGCACCCGGCACCGGTCGGCGCCTACCCGGCCGGCGCGTCACCGGCCGGCGTGCACCAGCTGATCGGCGACGTGTGGGAGTGGACCGGCACCTGGTTCACCGGCTATCCCGGCTTCGCCGCGTTCCCGTACCGCGAATACTCGGAGGTCTTCTTCGGCCGCGACTACCGGGTGCTGCGCGGCGGCTCGTTCGGCACCGACCGCTCCGCCTGCCGGGGCACCTTCCGCAACTGGGACTACCCGATCCGGCGGCAGATCTTCAGCGGTTTCCGGACCGCCCGTGACCCGTACCCCGGCGAGACCGCCTAGTGTGCCGCCACCAGCTCTACCTGGGCCCGCCGGTCAGCCTGACGCAGCTGCTGGTCGAGCCGCCGTACGGCCTGTACCGCCAGTCCTGGGCACCCCGGGACATGCGCGGCGGCGGCACGGTCAACGTCGACGGTTTCGGCATCGGCTGGTACACCCCGTCCGGCCCGGTCCGCTACCGGCGGTCCGGGCCGGTCTGGGCCGATCCCGGCCTGGTCGAGCTGGGTCGGGCCACCACCGCCGGCGCGGTGCTGGCTGCGGTCCGCTCGGCGACCCCCGGGATGCCGTTCGGCGAGACGGCCTGCGCGCCGTTCACTGACGGGCGCTGGCTGTTCAGCCACAACGGGGTGGTGGCCGGGTGGCCGGACAGCGTCGCCGAGCTGGCCGCCACCCTGCCGGTGACCGACCTGCTCACCCTCGACGCGCCGACCGACTCGGCGCTGCTGTGGGCGCTGCTGCGGCACCGGCTGCGAGCCGGCGTCGACCCGGGCACGGCGATCACCGACACCGTCACCGGCGTCCTGGCCGCCGCCCCGGCGTCCCGGCTCAACCTGCTGCTCACCGACGGCGAACGGGCCTGGGCCAGCGCCGTCGGCCATTCCCTGTCCGTCCTCGCCGGGCCGGAGCGGATGATCATCGCCTCCGAACCGTCCGACGACGACCCGGCCTGGCACCCGGTCGCCGACCGCCGGCTCGTCGTCGCCGACCGGCACACCTACACCGTGGAGGATCTGTGCGGATCGACATCGAGCTGACCGACGCCGACCAGCGGCACGCGCTGCGGACCGACGCCCACGCCGGACTCACCGCCGACCCGAAATGGCTGCCCCCGAAGTGGTTCTACGACAAGTACGGCAGCGAACTGTTCGAACGCATCACCACCCTGCCGGAGTACTACCCGACCCGGGCCGAGCGGGCCGCGCTGGCCGCCCACGCCGACGATATCGCCGCCGTCACCCGGGCCCGGACCTTGGTCGAGCTCGGCTCCGGTTCGTCGGAGAAGACCCGGCTGCTGCTCGACGCGCTGCGCCGGCAGGGCAGCCTCGACCTGTTCGTGCCGCTGGACGTCTCCGAGGCGGCACTGCGCGACGCCGCCACCGCCATCGACCGGGACTACCCGGGGCTGCCGGTCCACGCGGTCGTCGGCGACTTCACCCGTCACCTCGGCCGGATCCCGACCGGCGACGACCGGCTCGTCGCGTTCCTCGGCGGCACCATCGGCAACCTGGTGCCGGACGAGCGGGCCGAGTTCCTGGCCGAGCTGCACGGGGCGCTCGGCACCGGCGGCTGGCTGCTGCTCGGCACCGACCTGGTCAAGGACCCGGCCACCCTGGTCGCCGCCTACGACGACAGCCAGGGGGTGACCGGCGAGTTCAACCGCAACGTGCTGCATGTACTGAACCAGCAGCTCGGTGCCGACTTCGACCCGGCGGCGTTCCGGCACGTCGCACTGTGGGACACCGAGCGGGAGTGGATCGAGATGCGGCTGCGTGCCGAGCGGGACATGCGGGTGCACGTGGCCGATCTCAACCTGCCGGTGAGCTTCACCGCCGGCGAGGAGCTGCGGACCGAGGTGTCGGCGAAGTTCCGCCGGGCCGGGGTGACCGCCGAGCTGGCCGCCGCCGGTTTCGAGTTGACCCACTGGTGGACCGACCCGGCCGGCCGGTTCGCGATCAGCCTGTCCCGGTGCCGGTGACCCTGCGCAGGAACTGTTGGGTACGCGGGTGCTCGGGGTCGCCGAGCACCCGCTGCGGCGGCCCCTGCTCGCAGATGGCGCCGTCGGCCAGGAAGCAGACCCGGTCGGCGACCTCCCGGGCGAGGCCCATCTCGTGGGTGGCGATCAGCATCGTCATCTACCCGTCGTTCTTCAGCTCCCGGATCAGGGCCAGCACCTCGCCGACGAGTTCCGGGTCCAGCGCCGAGGTGACCTCGTCGAGCAGCAGCAGCCGGGGCGCGTTGATCAGGGTCCGGGCGATCGCCGCCCGCTGCTGCTGGCCGCCGGAGAGCCGGTCCGGGTACTGCCTCGCCTGATCGGCCAGCCCGACCCGGTCCAGCAGCTCCATCGCCCGCCGCTCGGCCCGAGCCCGAGGGAGCCGGTGCACCCTGCGCGGTGCCAGTGTGACGTTGTCCAGCACGGTCAGATGCGGGAAGAGGTTGTACGACTGGAACACCAACCCGATCCGTTGACGTACCTGGTCGGGGTCGACCCGTGGGTCGGTGATGTCCCGACCGTCCAGGTGGATCGTGCCGTCGTCGACGGTCTCCAGCAGGTTGACCGTCCGCAGCAGGGTCGACTTGCCGGAGCCGCTGCCGCCGATCACCGCGACCACCTCGTGCTCGGCCACGTCGAGGCTCAGGTCGCGCAGCACGACCCGGTCGCCGAAGACCTTGCGGACCCCGGCGCAGGCCAACACCGGTGGCACGCCGTGCCGGCCGGCGTCCGCCGCCGGCGTCATGCCGCGCCGGCCCAGGTCTGCCGCCGGGCGGCCCGCAACGTCACCCAGTCGGTCACCGCCACCAGCGGGATCGCCATCAGGATGAACAGCACCCCGGCCACCACGTACGGGGTGAAGTTGTAGCTGGTGGCGGTCTCGATCTGGGCGGCGCGGATCGCGTCGACCGGGCCGGCCAGGGAGATCAGCCCGACGTCCTTCTGCAGCGCCACCAAATCGTTGAGCAGCGGCGGCGCGACCCGCCGGACCGCCTGCGGCAGCACCACATGCCGCATCGTCTGCGCGTGGCTGAGCCCCAGCGACCGGGCGGCGGCCCGCTGCGCCGGGTGCACCGATTCGATGCCGGCCCGGAACACGTGCGTGTAGGAGGTCGCGGCGGCCCGCAGCGGAAAGAACACCGCCGGGCGCAGGGTGCGGGCGAGCGCGATCGCCAACCCCAGCGCCAGCGCCCCGACGGCGCAGAACACCAGCGTCCGTACGTTGAGCCAGAGCCCGCGCAGCACCGCCGGTAGTGCCTGCGTCGCCACGGCCGGGTCGAAGAACGACTGCTGGACCCGGGGCCAGCCGGGGGAGTTCGCGACCGCCGTCACCAGCAGGGCACCGAGCACGGCCGTGGAACCGGCGGCGATCAGCACCGACCGGACGCTCTGCCGTTGCGCAGCGCTGCCTTGGCGTCGTCGTTGTTGTTGAACACGGCCGGCTCGGCCGCCGGGGCCACCACCTCGGTGATCGCCCGGAAGCTGGTCGTGCCGACCTGGGCGCCGAGCTTGACGTCGCGCAGGTCGGCCAGGGTCGTCGCGGCGGCGGCCGGCGTCCCGTCCAGCGCGATCACCGCCTGGGTGACGTCGTAGTACGGGCTGGAGAAGTCGACCGCCGACCGGCGCTGCTCGGTGATGGAGAACTGGTTGATGTCGACGTCGAAGTCCTTCGGCCCGGGTGCGATGGCGTTGTTGAACGGCACCCGCACCCAGCTGACCTTGTCCGGTTCGTAGCCCAGCTGGTTGGCCACGGCGTACGCCACCGCGCTTTCGAAGCCGGCGCCGCTCTCCGGGGCGTCGTCGACGAACCACGGCGGGTACGCCGGCTGGTCGGTGCCGACGGTCAACGTCCCGGCGACGAGGGTGTCCAACTGCTGCGGGTCGCATACGGCCGGGGCCGGCGGGTCCTCCGGTTACGGCGAGCAGCCGGCGACAGCCACCAGGACCGACACCGTGCCCAGTAGACCCATCTTCCGACGGGACATGCTCATGAGGCTCCTTGACGATCGGGCCGCGGTGCTCTCGCCGGGCCGGCCGGCCTACATTCGATCAGCCGTCGGCCCGGCGATCAATGGTCGTTGCCCGCATCCCGGTGGTACCTGGGCGCCACCGGCGGAGGGCACTGTGGTCCGATGGCGGTGGAGGGAGTCTTACCGGTGCGGGTTGACCACCGGTAGCCCGGCGGCCTGCCAGGCGGCGAAACCACCGGTCAGGTCGGTGGCCCGGGCTAAACCGATGTCCTGGAGCGAGGCGGCCGCCAACGAGGAGGCGTACCCCTCCTGACAGAAGATGATCGGCCACAGTCGCAGGTCGTCGGCGAGGTCGATCCGGGCCGCGCTACGGGGGTCGAGCCGCCATTCCAGCACGTTGCGTTCGATCACGAGCGCGTCGCGGATCTCCCCGAACTCCGCGCGTTGGGCGATCGGCCGGATGTCGACCAGCATCGCTCGACCTTCGCGCTGGGCCTGCCGGGCAACGACCGGGTTGACCCGGTCCAACCGTTCGCGTACCTGGTCGAGTAGCCGGTCGATGCCGGGTCCGGGCCGTTCGGGCGGCCGGGTCACCACTTGGCTCCGGGCCGGTCCGCAGCCAGCAGCTGCAGCCCGGACGAGTCGCCGTGGTCGTGCGGATGAACGGCTCGTCGCGTATCGGCCGCCAGGTGGTCGGCTCGCGTCTCGGTGGTGATGGTGATCATGCTACCCCTTTCTATGAGCGGACGTGCCGCGCCGCCGCCAGCCGCCCGTCGATCAACTCGGCGACAGTAGTGCCGCCCAGATGCAGTGGGGCAGCCGTTGTCCCGGCCCTGCGCGCCGCAGACCAGTACGCCGCCGTCAGATCTGTGTCGACCAGACCATGCACCAGCGGCAGCTCCGGCCGGTCCGCCTGCAGCAGCGACTCCAGCTGGCACGAGGCCACCGTGTCCGGCAGCGCGGTGCGTGCCGCGTACCCGGCCACTGCCGCCGCCGGCAGACCGGCGGGCAGGACCCGCCGCACCGGGCCGCAGGAGAGCAGCCCGCCGCCCACCACCAGCACGTCGCCATCGTCGCGCATCCGCCGCAGTGCGGCGGCCGGGTTCACACAATGCGGGAACGAGTCGTCGACCAGCACGGTCCCTGGGCGCAGCCGGTCCACGTCGACGATCTCCGTGGCGCTGCTCACCGCCGCGACGATGGTCGTCGCCGCGTACACCGGTGGCGCGGCAGTGGGCGTCGAATCGGCCCAGACCAGGTCGCCCCGGTACCCGAGGCGCCGCAACCGGTCCGGGTAGTCGGCCAGCCGTCGCCGGCTGCCGGGCAGATCGGCCAGCACGATCCGTGGCGGATGCTGCCCACCCTGGCCCAGCAGCAGCTCCAGCGCCGACCGGCCGATCGAGCCCAGACCGACCACGGCGAGCGGCCCGGCGGCGAGATCACGACCGGCGGCGTCGAGGGCCGCCAGCGTGGTCAGCACCACCGAGGTGGCGGTCGTCGCGTGCCCGGTCGTTACCCGTACCGCCGGATTCACCTGCCGCAGTACGTCGAAGCCGTAGCCGGTGAACGACGGCACCAGCCCGGCGAGCGACACGCAGCGTGCTCCCTGACCTGCCGCGTGCTCGACCGCCCGTGCCACGACGTCGGCGACACCGCCGTCGAGTTCGTCGGCGAACAGCGGTAGGCAGACGAAACCGGACCGCCCGAGCGGGGTGACCAACTCTTCCAGCAGGCGGGGAGCACCGTCGGGAAACAGCAGCTTGCGGATCTGCTCCCGGGGCAGCGCCGCCGCCGGTACCCTGGCCAACCTCGCCAGCTGGGCCGGTGCCGGCAGGTAGCCGACGATCGCCGCGTCCAGCGCGGCCCCGGGGTCTGGTCCCGTCGCCCGCCGCGTCGGCAGCCCCGCACCCGCGGCGGCGTCCGGGCCGCTGTCCGTTCCGGCGCTGTCCGTTCCGGCCGCGATCAGGTCGGCCGCCATCGCGGCGACGAAGTCGGCGAAGCGGTCCGGGTCCAGCGCCTGTGCCGTCGCCCGGACGGTGACCCGCAGCCCGGCGTCGACTGGTCGGGCGGTCAGCAACACGTCGGTGCCGACCGGCGGCGGTTCCAGTTCGCTGTCGCCGTCGTCCCAGTGCAGCGTCAACCCACCCGGTGCGCCGTCACCGGTCGGTCCGATCCCGGTGAAGTCGAGGGAGCTGAAGATGAACTGCGCCCCGGCCAGCATCGCCGTCGGCCGGCTGCCGGCGGACTCGGCCGGAACCAGCTCCCCTTCGGCGCCGTGCCGGCGGGCCGTGGCGACCTCGCCGGCCACCTGGGCCAGATCGTTGTCGAACGCCCGCCCGGCACCGGTCAGCCGCAGCGGCAGCAGCACCGCGCACGGTCCGAAGAGCCGATGCAGGTCCGGTAGGGGGTGATCCCGGCCGGTCACGGTCAGACCGATCACCAGGTCGTCCTGGCCGGTCAGCCGGGCCAACCCCCGGCGGTACGCGGTGAGCACCGGCGCGTACCCGCTGCTGCCCGCGGCGGCGGCCAGCCGGCCCAGCGCGGCGGACACCGCACCATCCAAGGTGAATCCTGCGGTGTGCGACTGCCCGGTGTTGTCGGTTCCTGCGGCACCGGTCGAGGCGCGCAGCGTCGGCGGCCGGTACGGCTGCCCGAACCGTTCCCGCCACCAGCGGTCTGCCTGCGGATCCGGATCATCCTGCCGCTGCCGCTGCCGCTGCCGCTGCCGCTGCCGCTGCCGCTGCCGCTGCCGCTGCCGCTGCCAGGCCACGTAGTCACGGAAGGTCGTGCGCAGCGGCGCGACGTCGACCGGCGCTCCGACCGCCAGCGCGTCGTGCAGAGTCAGCAGTTCCCGCCCGAGTAGCGCCGCGCTGTACCCGTCGCCGATCAAATGGTGGGCGTGCACCAGCAGGATATGCTCGTCCGGCCCGACGGCCAGCACCAGTAGCCGCAGCAACGGCCAGGCCCACGGCTCCAACGTCCGCTGACGTTCCCGCGCGACCCGGTCGTCGACCAGGCCGGCGACCCGGCTGTCGAGCTGGTCGGCCGACCCGATGGTCTCGAACAGCACCGGCAGCCGCAGCGTCGCCGGCAACTCCTGCTGCACCGGTGGCCGGGCCCCGGCCGGAAACACGGTACGCAGCATCGGATGCCGGGCCACGGTGACGTCGACCGCCTGCTGGAAGCGGCGCCGGTCCAGCCGACCGGACATCCGCAGCCGGGCCAGCCAGGTCGAGCTGCTGCCAGGCGCGACGGCCTCGGCGAGCAGGAAGCCACGCTGGGCGGGGGCGAGTGGAAACGGCCGTGGGTCGTACGCGACCGTCGATCTGTCCGCAGCGGACGCGGCCGGGCACGACGGGCCCGGAGCCGCCGCGTCCGCCGGCACCCCGGCGGCGGCTTCGTCGATCGCCGCAGCCAGCCCGGCCAGGGTGCGGTGGTCGTAGATGACCGTCGGGCGGGGCAAGACCGAAAAGTGTTCCCGCAGCCGGGCGAAGACGTCGAGGGCCACGATGGAGTCGCCACCGATGGCGAAGAAATCGTCGTCGCGGTGTATGGCGGGCAACCCGAGCACGGACTGCCACACCTGCGCCACCCGCCGCTCCGTACCGGTGCGCGGTGCCTTGCCAACGGCAGGCGGCGGGGCGTCGTCGGCCGAGTCTGCATCCTCGCTCGGCAGCCCGGTGAATGCCAGCCGGTCAACCTTGCCGGTGGCGGTCGTCGGCAGCTCCCGTACCAGGTGAATCCGGGCCGGAACCCACTGCGGCGGCAGCCGGTCGGCGAGGTGCCGGCGCAGGTCGGCGGCGTCCGCGCTCGGGGCCCGCAGTTGCGCGTACGCGACGAGCCGGGGATACGGTTGCGTCCGGAGCAGCACCACCGCCGTGGCGACCGCCGGGTGATTGCCCAGCGCCGCTTCGACCTCTGCCGGCTCGATCCGGTGGCCGTGCAGCTTCACCTGGTCGTCGAGCCGGCCGAGGAACTCCAGGTCCCCGGTGGGTCCGACGCGGACCCGGTCGCCGCTGCGGTACCAGCGCCGGCCGTCGCGGTGGACGAACGCCGCCTCAGTCTGTGCCGCATCGTCCAGGTAGCCACTGGTCAACCCGGGCCCGGAGATGAGTAGCTCGCCGGCCTCACCCGGCGGGCAGGGCCGCCCGGCGGCGTCGACGACGGCCAGCGTCGCGCCGGCGGCCGGCCGGCCGATCGGCATCCGCCGCAGGCCGTCGGCCGGCCGCCGGTCGATCAGGAACCAGGCGGCGTTGATGGTCGCCTCGGTCGGCCCGTACAGGTTGGTGATCCGGTGCCCGGGGCCGAACAGGTCGAACCAGCTCCGCACCTGCCCGGGAGGCAGCGTTTCGCCGCCGACGTGGATCCAGCGCAGCGCCGACAGGTCCGGTCGCCCGATCGAGGCGGTACGCCGCTGCGCCGCCGCCAGCAGTTGACCCCACAGCGTCGGCACCGAGCTCCAGACGGTGATCCGGTCGTGTTCGACCCGGCGCAGCACCTCGTCGGGGTCGCGCAGCACCTGCGGGGCGAGTACGACGACCGTCGCTCCGACCAGCAGCGGTGCCAGCAGTTGCCGGACGGAGGCGTCGAAGCACAACGATGAGGTCTGCGCCAGCCGGTCACCGCTGTGGTAGCCGAACGTGTCGACCGCCCAGCGCAGGTAGTTCGACATCGAGCGGTGACTGACCGGCACGCCCTTGGGCCGGCCGGTCGACCCGGAGGTGAAGATGACGTACGCCGTACCGTCCGGGTCGGCAGCGGCCGTGCCGTCTGTGACCGGGTCGGCAGTGGTCCCGTTGACGATGACCGTGTCGACGTCGACCATGACCAGCCCGGCCAGCGCATCGGCCAGCGTCGTCGACTCGGTGTCGTGCAACAGCACCTGTGCGCCGCTTCGCCGCAGCTGATCGCGGTGGCGGGCTGCCGGGTGGGCGACGTCCAACGGCACCCAGCCGGCTCCGACGCGCAGCACCCCGACGATGGCGGCGACGGCGGCGGGTCCGCGCGCGGCCAGCAATCCGACCAGGTCACCGGCTTGTACGCCGTGGTGGCGTAGCGCGGCGGCGACCCGGTCGGCGGCGGCGTCCAACTGCCGGTATGTCATCCGCAGCTCGCCCGCCTCGACTGCGACGGCGTCGGCGTGCCGGCGGCACACCTGCCCGATTCGCTCCACTACCGACGGCAGCATCCCCGAAGTGGACTCCCTCGAGGGCGGGTCGGTCTGCTTGGCCAGGTCAGCCAGTTCGGCGAGGAAATCGGCGGCCAGCCCGGCGACGGCCGCCCGGTCCAGCGACGCCACCGGATGGTTCCAGGCGAACCGCAGCCGCTCGCCGTCGGGCCAGCAGAGCAGCCCCAGCCGGGTGCCGGCCGACGCGGTGCCGGCGGCGACCGGCGACACCCGTACCGGGCAGTCCGTATCCGCTGTGGCCGGGAAACGGGCGAAGCTGAAACTGGCCGGGCTGGTGGTGACCGGCCGGCCGCCGACGCCGCTGCCGGCGTCGGCAGCCGGGTCGGCGGGTCGCGGCGTCGCCCGCGCCAGGTCGACCGCGTCGACCATGCCGTGCCGCTGCGCGACCAGCCAGGCGGCCAGGACCCGCCGCGCGAGGTCGGCCGCCGGCTCGGTCGGGTCGACGTCGACCGTCACCGGCAGGATGTCGGCGAACGGCCCGACGACCCGGTCGACGCCGGGCAGCCGGGCGTCGCGGCCGGCCCGCGCCACCGACACGGTGACGGTGCGCTGCCCGCTGGCGCGGGCCAGGCACCGGGCGTACCCGGCGAGCAACAGGTGGAACAGCGACACCTGTGCGGCGGCGGCCGCCCGGGTCAACGCGGCCACCGTCGGCGGGTCGACGGCGACCTGATGAGCGGCGTACGGCGGCGCGGGCGGTGCGGCCGGGTCGCGCCACGGCAGCCGCAGCCCGGTCGGCCACGACGCCAGGGTCTCCCGCCAGAAGGCCAGGTCTTCCGCGCGTGCCGGCGCGGCGACGGCCAGGTGGTCGCGGAACGTCGCCGGCACCGCCGGCAGCTGCGGTACGCGGCCGGCGGCCAGCGCCCCGTACACCTGCCACAGCTCCTCGCTGAGCACACTCAGGCTGGCCCCGTCCCCGGCGGCGTGGTGCAGCACCAGCAGCAGCTGGGCGGCGTCCGGACCGGTCCGGATCAGGGCGGCGCGCAGCGGCGGTCGGCGGGTCAGGTCGATCGGCTCGTTGCACAGCCGTTCGGTCAGCGTGTCGACGTCACCGTCACCGTCACCTTGGCCGTAGTCGTGGACGGCGTACCAGTCGGCGGCCGGCGTCGGCGGGCCGATCAGCTGACGGGGCGGCGCGGCACCGTCGTCGGTCCACCGCATCCGCAGCATCGGGTGCCGGCGCGTCAGCTGCGCCAGGGCCTGCCCGAGCAGGTCGGCGTCGAGCGGTCCGGTGACGGAGTGCCGGACGAACCCGTACGCGGCGACCTGCGGGTAGAGCCGGTGCAGCGTGTGGAACGCCCGCTGCACCCCGGACAGCGCGAACGACTCCGCGTCGCCGTCGGCGGTGACGGCGGTCGGAGCAACAGCCGGCAACGGATCCGCCAGCCGGTCAACGAGCGTGGCGATGGTGCCGTGCTCGAACAGCAGCATGGTCGGCAGCGGCCGGCCGAGTTCACCTTCGAGGGTCTTGACCAGGTCGATGGCGGTGAGTGAGTCCAGGCCGAGGGTGAGGAACGACGTGTCGTCGTCGATCTGCGCCGGGTCGCAGTCGAGCGCGTCGGCGAGTAGCCGCCGCAGCATGTCCCCGATTTCGCCCGGGGTGTCCAGCTGCCGGTCCGCGTCACGACTCGGCACGGCCTGCGGTTGCGGCAGGGTGTCCACTGGAGGCACGCTCGCGGTGACTGTCGCAGCCTCGCCCGCAGCGGTCAGCCGGGTGACGACTAGGTGGGCGGCGGGTCGGCGCAGCGCCGACCACAGCGCCGGCAGGGCGTCGTCGAACGGCAGCGCCGGCAGTCCCCGGGCGGCCAGCCGCGCCGCGAGCCCCGGGTGGGCGGCCATCCCCGCATCGGCCAGGGCCGAGAACCCGACGGTACGCAGCGGCCGTCCGGCGGCCCGCTCGACGGCGGCGTACGTGTCCAGGAAGGCGTTGGCGGCGGCGTAGTCACCGACCGCCCCGGCGAGTCCGGGCAGCAGCGCGCTGACCGAGGTGAACGCCACCACGGTCGCCGGCCGTCGACCGTACCGGCGCAGCGCCCGGACCAGCAGGTGACCGCCGCGTACCTTCGGCGCCAGCACGGCCTGCAGTTGCGCCACGGACCTCGACCGCAGCGGGCCGGGCCGGACCGCACCGGCGGCGTGAAACACCCCGGCGAGGTCGGGCAGCCCGGCGATCAGCGCGTCGACGTCGGCGGCGTCGGTGATGTCACACCGGCGGTAGCCGACCTGCGCGCCGAGGGCACGCAGCCGGTCGACCAGACGGTCCGGCGCGGCGGCGGCGCGGCCGGCCAGCACGATCCGGCGGTGTCCGCGAGCGGCCAGGTCCGCGGCGAGCGCGGCGCCGACACCACCCGTGCCACCGACAATCAGCTGTACGCCGTCGGCGTCGACCGGTTCCGTCGTGTCCTCGGCGGCCGGTTCGGCCGGGACGAGCCGCCGGCCCAGCCGCTGCCCGCCCCGCCACGCCACCGGCCTCGACTCCGCCGGCCGCGACTCCACCGCCGCCGGATCTGACCGCGCCCCGACGGTCGCCACTTCGGCGACCAGCGCGTCGACCCGGGCCGGCACGTCATCGGCCGCTGACAGGTCCACTCCGGACACCGTGTTGTCCGGGTGTTCGTCGGCGAGCGCGGCCGTCAACCCGTTGACCAGGCTCTGCACCGGGTCCGGCCGTTCACCGGCCGCTCCGGTGCTGACCGCGTCCTGGGTGACGACCAGCAGCCGGAAACCGCGTTCGGGCAGCGTGGCGACCAGCCCGGTCACGCCGTGCAGCGTGGCGTCGACGGCCGCGTCCAGCCCGGCCACACCGCCGTCGACGTCGAACGGGTCGACGCTGGCCAGGTAGACGATGAGCTCGGCGTCACCGGTCCCGGTGACAAGCTCGATGCCGTCGGCGGCCAGCCGGTCGCGCAGCCCGTCCGCCAGCGGGCCGCCGGGCACCGCACCCGGCCCGGTCAGATGCACCGAGGCGGGGGAGTGGCCGGCCGGCACCGGCAGTGGCGACCAGCGCACCTGATGGACCAGATCGTCCTTCATGGTCGCCGGCAGCCAGTGCCGTCGCCGCTGGAACGGGTACGTCGGCACGGCCACCCGGCGCCGACCACCGGAGAGCCGGACCCGGTCCAGGGCGACTCCGCGCTGCCACAGCGCCCCGACCAGCCCGGTCAGCCCGCCGTCGGCGTCGGTCGGCGGCACCGACAGCATCTCGACCCGGTCCGCCGCCTCCGGCGACGCCTCGCGTTCGGCCAGGGTCAGCCGGTCCGGGTCGAGGCCGAGCAGCACGTCGTAGCCCTGGTCGAGCAGTGCCCGCAGCTGGTCGGCGTCGTCGCCGACGACGGCGTCGGGCACCACCCCCCAGTCGGCGAGCCGCCGGCAGACCGCCGTCGGCCCGGTCTCGTCGCCGGGCCACACCACGGCGGTACGCGGCCGGCGTACCACCTCGGTGACCGGGCCGGACGCGGCGGCGGCCAACGCGGCGGCGAGCCCGGCGGTGCTGTCGCCGACGACAGCGACCCGGTGCGGCCGGTCGTCCCGGGCGGTGTTGACGGTGGCGCAGACATCGCCGGGATCCAGCTCCGGATGCGCGTCGAGATGGGCGGCGAGGTCCTGCAGCGACTGCCGCAACGCGACCTCGGTCGCCGCCGAGCAGGTCAACAGGTACGGCGGCCCGGCGATGGTCGCCCCGGCAGCCTGCTGCGGTGCCGGTGCCGGATCGGCCTCCTGCAGGATCGCGTGCGCGTTGGTGCCGCCGAACCCGAACGCGTTCACCCCGGCGGTCAACGGACCGTCATCGTCGACCCAGTCCTGCGCGCCGGTCGCCACCTCGAACCCGGCGCCGGCCAGGTCCAGCCGGGGCGACGGGGTGCCGACGTGCAGCGACGGAGGCAGTTGCCGGTGCCGTAGCGCCAGGATCACCTTGACCAGAGCCGGCATCCCGGCGGCGTTGAGCAGGTGACCGAGGTTCGACTTGACCGAGCCGAGCAGCCGGGGCCGGCCGTCCGGGCGCGGCGGGAAGGCGTACGCCAACGACCGCACCTCGACCGGGTCGCCGAGCTCCGTACCCGTCCCGTGGGCCTCCACGTAGGACACGATGGTCGGGTCGACGCCGCTGTCCCGGTACGCCTGGGCGACCACTTCCCGTTGGCGCAACGGGTTCGGTGCCAGCAGACTCAGCGAGCGGCCGTCGTTGTTGACGGCGGTCCCGCGTACCAGGGCAAGAAGTCCGTCCCCGGCGGCGCGGGCGTCGTCGACGCGGGCCAGGACCAGCGCGGCCCCGCCCTCGCCGGGCACGAACCCGTCGGCGTCGGCGGCGAATACCCGGCACCGGCCGGTGGCCGACAGCGCCCCGGCGGCGGCGAGCAGCCGGTGCCCGGTCGGGGTCAGGTTCAGGTTGACCCCGCCGACCACGGCCAGGTCACATTCGCGCTCGCGCAGGCTGCGTACTGCCAGGTGCAGCGCGACCAGCGCCGACGAGCAGGCGGTGTCGACCGCGATCGCCGGCCCGGTCAGGTCGAGGGCCTGCGCGACGCGGGCCGGGATCAGGTTGCGCAGGTTGCCGACCAGCGCGGCCGGTTCGCCGGTGACGTCGGAATCGGCGCGGAGCAGTTCGGTGTAGCCGCTCTCGCCGACCGCCGCGAACACCCCGACCCGGCGGCCGTGCCGGCGCGGCCCGGCGTACCCGGCGCGTTCCAACGCCTCGTGCGCCAACTCCAGGAAGATCCGGGCGTGCGGGTCGGCGTGGTCGGCGTCGGTGTCGGACATGCCGAAGAAGCCGGCGTCGAAGCCGGCCGGGTCGTCAAGAAACGCCCCCCAGCGGGCGGTCTCGCCCTCGACCGGCCGCCACCGCTGCGGCGGGATCTCGCCGACGCTGTCGCGCCCGTCTAGCAGCTGCCGCCAGAACTCGTCCGGGCTGTCCGCACCGGGGAACCGGCAGGCCAGCCCGATAATCGCCACCCCGTCCGCCGGCCCGGCAGCCGCAGCGGCGGCTGGCCCGCTCGCCGGTCGGGCCGGTTTCAGGCTCCCGTCCTGCACTGGGGCGAGCAGATGGTCGGCCAGCGCCGCCACCGTCGCCCGTTCCCGCAGCTCGGCCGGGTCGAGTTCGCGGCCGAACGCGTCCTCCAGTCCGGCCAGCACCTCCATCGCCTGCAGCGACGAACCGCCCAGCGTGCTGAACCGGTCGTGGACGCCGATCCCGTCGGCTGGCCGGCGCAGCACTCGCGCCCACACCGCCCGCACGACCCGCTCCACCTCGTCGCGGCTCCCGCCGCCGGCCACCGTGCTCATCGTCGGTGCGATCGCCGACGTCGACGGTGCCGTTGCCGCCCAGCGCTGTTCGACGGCGGCGAAGTCACCGGCGGCGTACCGCTGGCGCAGCCGGGGCCGACGCAGCTTGCCGCTGGTGGTGCGGGGGAACGCCCCGGCCGGCACCGGCAGCACCCGTACCTGGTCGTGCCCGGTCGCCGCCACGATCCGGGCCGCCACCTCACCGAGCACCGCAGCGGCGTCGGCCGATGGCGCCATGGTGCCGGCCCACTGCACGAAGACCACGATCCGTTCGGCACCGCTGTCGTGGTCGCTGCAGCCGATCACCGCGACCCGCCCCGCCGGCAGCCCGGCCGTGCCGGCGACGACCTCCTCCAGGTCGGCGGCGTGGAACGTACGGCCGTTGACGAACACCACGTCCTTGGCCCGGCCGGTCACGCAGAGCCGGCCGCCGTCGCGCAAAAATCCCAGATCACCGGTACGCAGCCACCCGTCGACGAACACCTCGGCGGTGGCCGTCGGATCACCGTGGTAGCCGGCGGCCACGTTCGGGCCACGTACCTCGATCCGGCCGACCTGCGGCGCACCGCCGTCGCGGCCGTCACCGACGATCCGGCCGGCGTCGTCGCCTCCGACGACGTTGCCGGCGTCGTCGACGACGCGCACCTGACAGCCGGGCACCGGCGGCCCGACGTCCATGAACTCCACCGCGCCCGGGTCGCCTGCGGCAGCCGGCTGCACCGTGCCGGCGGCGAGCGCCGTCCGGTCCACCCGCACCGGTACGGCGGTCTCGCCCAGCGGCGGGACGGTGACGGCGAGGGTCGCCTCGGCCAGCCCGTACACCGGTTGCAGTGCGGCCGGGTCGAGCCCGGCGGGCCGGGTCCGTTCGACGAACGCCCGCCACACCACCGGCGAGATCGGCTCCGCGCCGACCATCATCAGCCGTACGGCGCTCAGGTCCAGCCCGGCCAGGGCCTCGGCCGGCACCCGCCGGACGGCGAGGGCGAGGGCGAAGTTGGCCGCCGACAGCAGCGTGGCCCGGTGCCGGTGCGCGGCGCTGAACCACAGCAGCGGCCGTTTCGCGAAGGTCAGCGGGCCGATCCGCACCTGCCGCAGCCGGGCGGCCAGCGGCGCCAGGTGGGTGCCGATCAGCCCCATGTCGTGGAAGTACGGCATCCAGCTGACCGAGACGTCGTCGGCGGTCAGTGCGGCGGCCTGGCCGATCTGCCGTAGGTTCGCCAGCACGTTGCGGTGTCGCAGCTCGACGCCGCGCGGAGTGCCGGTGCTACCGGAGGAGAACTGCAGGAACGCGGGTGAGTCGGGGTCGGGTGTCGGCAGCTTGCGTGGTGCTCTCCCGCCGGCCCGCAAGGTGGCGAGGCGCAGCGCCGGGGCGTCGGCCTGCCGCGCCACCGGGGCGCAGGCGTCGTCGACGATCACCGGTACGCCGCCGAGCAGGTCACGCACGCCGGCCACCCGGGTCGGTTCCGCCGGCAGCGGTACGGGGACCAGCCCGGCCGCCAGCGCGCCCCAGAACACCGGCTGGAAGTCGTCGCCGGCATCGGCCAGCAGGATCACCGGCGTGCCGGCCGCGATCCCGGCGTCCCGCAGCCCACCGGCGACCCGTAGTGCGTCGTCGCGCAGCTGACGGTGGGTGACGACGCGTTCGGTGCCGTCCCCGCGTACGTGCGTGCTCGTCTGATCCGGGGCGGCGTCGGCGGCTGCGATCAGCACATCGAGCAGGTGTTTCTCGCCGTTCGGCCCGTCCGTGATCAGCACGGCCAGACCCTAGCCGAGCCGGTCGACACCCCACCTGGTCCGGCCAGCCGGAACGCGGCGAATCCCGGGTGTCGTGTGCCGGCGAGCGTCGGCGTGTGAGCCAGTCCGGCTTGGCGTAGCTGCGCGCCGGAAGCGCTCGTCGCTACTGCTCGGCTGGATCCGGGAACAGCTCCTCAAGCATGAATTGAACCTTGGGGGCGATCGGTCGTCCTGGATACACGGACTCGACCAGGTCAAGTCCTTGCGCCGCTGTGGTGAATCCGCAAAGCCGATACAAGATGGCTATGTCATCAATGTCCTGTTCTCTTGCTGCCAGGAGTTTCATGGCGAGGAGATACTCGGGTGAGGCGACGTCGACGCGAAGAGAGTCGTTTTCGAACACCTGGCGTGCTTGGGGATCCGATCCAGGAGGCTTATTCAGCAGGGCCCAGCAACCCACAGTGGACCCCCCGATGAATGAGACGGCCCGCCCTCCCATAGGATGGAGTTTCCACACAACAACCAAAGAAAAGCGGACCGCCGAACATGTATCATACCACCGGCTTCACGACCGATCAGATCCGCGACCTCTGCGTGCTGGTCCGCACCGAATGCCGGAACCTGGGCACGGAACCATGGCCACCGATCCTCGGCCTCTACCGCGCCCTCGTGGTCACGTTGACCTACATGCGGCGCAACCGCGTCCAAGCGGAGATCGCCGAGGCGCACGGCGTCTCCCAGTCGACGATCTCACGGGCGGTCACCGCCATCACCCCGGTCCTCGACCGCGTGCTGGCGGGGTTCGTGCCGACCGCCGACGAGCTCGACCCGACCGCCCAGTACATCGTCGACGGCACTCTGTTCCCCTGCTGGTCATGGCGCACGGACCGCTGTCTGTACTCCGGCAAGCACAAGACCACGGGCATGAGCGTCCAGGTCGCCTGTACCCTCGACGGCGCGCTCGCCTGGGTCTCCGATCCCGTCACCGGCAACCACCACGACTCGTACGCGATCAACGACACCGGTGTTCTCGTCAGCCTGAATCCCGGAGACTGGATCGGCGACAAGGGCTACGTCGGCAACGGCATGATCACTCCGTACAAGAAGCCCAAGGGCGGCGAGCTCACAGAGTGGCAGAAGGAATACAACAGGCAGGTCAACAAGATCCGCTGGGTCGTCGAACAGGTCATCGCGAACCTGAAGACCTGGAGAATCCTGCACACCGACTACCGCAGACCGCTCGCGACCTTCACGGAAACGATCTCCTGTGTCATCGGGCTGCACTTCTACAGGATTGCCTGTGAATAGACCTCCAGGGAGGAACCCTTTGACGGCATCGTTGAGCCAGTCGTCCGGAAGATCGTTTCTGGCTGCCACGGCAGCGGCCGCCAGGTGCACTCCGGTTTTCGGGGCGAAGATGGCATCGATGTCCCGGGTTGCCCGGCGAGCGTCGTAGGCTAGGGCCATCGCCGCACCACCGACCAGGAAGATCTCAGCGCGGATGTCCTGGTTGCGCAGCTCTGTGGACCCTGGATATTCACGGGGTCGTGATCTTGTAACGGTTTCGTGAGGCCCGGAAACGCGGAAGTGCCTGCCAGGCAAGGGAAAATGGTGATTGCGACATCTACCAGGATCTCTAGCGAGGAGGCACTTCCGACGTGCGTGAGCTTACCGGATGGTCGAAGGACCTGCGTGTCACCGCCGACGGTGACGGGGTGGTGGCGATGGTCGGGGTGGCGGGCCTACGCATGCTCGCCGACCGCACCGGCCTGACGGCGGGCATCTCCACCGTGCTAGCCAGGCCGGGATTCGATCCGGTCCATGACCGGGGCCGGGTCCTGACTGACATCGCGTGTTCGATCGCCGCTGGCGGGACAGACGTGTACGACATCGAGGCGCTACGGGCCCAGGCCGCGTTGTTCGGGCCGGTGGCCTCGGACACCACCGCCCTGCGCGCGCTGGGTGAGATCAGCGACAGCGGTCTGCACCGCATCGACGCCGCGCGGGCGAAGTCGCGCGCGCATCTGTGGAGCCTGCTACCGGCCGGCGTGCCGGAGGCGACCTACGCCGGTGGCCTGAGCATGGGCGAGACGATCGTGCTGCGGGTGGACGGCACCATCACCGTGGCCCATTCCCGCAAGGAACACGCCGAGGCGACGTTCAAGAAGACGTTCGGGTTCCACAGCCTCGGCGTGTGGATCGACAACACCGGTGAACTGGCCGCCCTGATGCCCCGCCCCGGCAACGCCGGGGCGAACACCGCCGCCGATCTGATCGAGGTCCTGCGCCAGGCCATCGCGCAGATACCCGCCGACCGACGCGACGACCTGCTGATCACCTCCGACGGTGCCGGCGCCTCACACACGCTCATCGACTGGCTGCACAGCCTCGACCAGACCGGTGGGCGTCGAGTGGCGTACTCGATCGGGTTCGACGTCGACGAACACGTCCGGGCGGCATGCAACCGCCGACCCGACGACTGGTGGGTCCCGTGCCTGTCCAACACCACCGGCGAGGTCATCGACGGCCTTCAGGTCACCGAGATCACCGACCTGCTCCGCGAGCGGCTGACCGGCCTGAAGTGGCCGAAGACGATGCGGGTCATCGTGCGCCGGCGCAAGCTGTTCGACCACGAACAGGCCACCCTGTTCGACACCTGCGGCTACCGGTACTCGGCGTTCGTCACCAACACCGGCGCCCACGGCCCGGACGGCCTGTCCGTGCAACGCGCCGACGCCCGTCACCGCGTACACGCCCGCGTCGAAGACGACGTACGCACCACCAAGGACACCGGCCTCGGGCATCTGCCGTCCAAACAATGGCAGGTCAACAAGGCCTGGTGCGCCGCCGTCACCATCGCCGTGGACCTCACCGCGTGGATGCGCCTCTACGCGCTGACCGGCGCCCTGGCCAAGGCCGAGCCCAAGACACTGCGTTACCGGATCTTCCAGACCCCCGCACGCCTGGTCCGCGCCCGCCGCTACCGGTGGCTACGCCTACCCCACACCTGGCCCTGGGCCACCGACCTGGCCACCGCCATCGAGATCATCCGCCGGATGCCCATGCCCGCCACCTGACCACCCACACCACCGCCCCGACGACCAGGAGGAACCCCAGGAGACCACGCCACCGGCGCGACAGCCGGCCCACAACCACACCCAACGGAGCCGATACATCCACCGCCAACGATGCAGACTCGCTGGTCATCGAACGGCGTCAGACCCACGAAGAATCAGGGTGGATAGCTCGTTGAACAGATGAAGAATCTGGCTGCGATCGAGAAGACTCATACTCGCGTTAGCGCCGATTCTGTGATGAACACACCGCGCTTGCGGAATGCCAGTGGTGACTCGACGATTGCGGTGGCATGCCAGGACTTGAGTCCCGATACGAACCACCATGGCTTTGCATACCGATTCTGGTCGAAGGCCCAGGTCGGTGGCCGCCAGCCATCCCGGCGGGCGAGATGTTCGGCCAATCCAGCGAGTGCGGCGTCCACCCGAACGTCGCCGGTTTCGGATGGTGCCGTTGCGAACAGCTCCGCTCCAGCGGGAACACCATCCGTGGTCAGTGCTCGTTCGTAGTCGTCGAGGAGCTGAAGGAGACAGCGGAAGGCGTGCTGAAGACCTCCGCCGCCTGCCAGCTCGGCGGCGGCGTTGCGGGCGGCGTCTGCTGCGGTCCAGAGCGTCACACTCAGAGCTTACGACGCCGCGCTGCGCGTGGCCCCCGGCGCGGGAACTTGGCCGAGCGTTTGACGTATCGAAGGTAGCGGACTGGCAAGCCGACCGGCCGGAACGCGGCGGATCCCGGATGCCGCATCCCGGCCGCCGGTGAGCGTCAGCCGCGTGCGAGCCAGCGGGTCACGTCGTCGGTCAGAATCACCTCGTACGGCAGAGCCCGCAGGTCGTCGGCGAGCACGTCCAGGCCACGGGAGCGTGCGAGGTCAGCCAGCCACGACCAGGGATGCTCCTCGGCGGTCTGGTCGTCATCGGGGAGCACGACGGTCAACACGGACCGGGTGACGCTCTCCCGGGCCTCTTCCATGGCCTCGGTGGCCGGGTCGGCACCGGGACGGGCGTCGCCCGCCGACCGGCGGCCGAGTGTGAAGCCACGGTCCTGGTGCAGCAGCACCCGCCGACCGTCGTCCAGCAGGACGAACTCGCCGACGGAGAAGCTCTGCGTGTCGGCCGAGTCGGCCTGCTGGGGCCGGAGATCGCAGATGGCCCCGACGCCGACGACACGGCCGGGCCCGACCGGCGGCAGGTCTACGTGGTCGTCGACGGCCCCCGGGTACGCCTGCCAACCGCGTTCCGCTCTGCTCACTTGTCGTGCCTCCTGACCCTGTCGGATCGCCTCCGTCGTTCGAGGGCGAGGCCGCGCCCGCTTCGGTCGCCGTGGCTGCTACTGGTACCCCGGCAGCTTTTCACGCGACCGGACTAACGAGAAAGCAAGACCGTTGAGGTCAAGTAGGAAGGGAACTTCCACGAAAGGATGACAAGTGTGAGTTGTCCACAGCCCGTTGAATTGATCTTTCCGATCTGCGTTACTTATGTGCACCGTGGACACGGGCCGCGACGGGAGGGCGTCCAGTTGACCGGACGGCGGGACAGCTTCATCAGGAGGCGCAGGGCGGCCGGCTTCAGCCAGGAAGGGCTGGCCGAACGTCTGCAGGTCGACCGGACCACGGTCGCCCGGTGGGAGCGGGGTAAGGCCGAGCCACAACCGTATACCCGAGCGCGGCTCGCGGAAGCGCTCGGCACCTCGGTCGATCAACTCGATGCCCTGCTCGCCGGGAAGCCGGAAAATCGATCTCTGGACATCGACGATCGGGGCGGTACACGTTACATCGTGGGACGACGATGGAGGTGATCTTACGGACCGGCGTGCGTTCACGATCAATGCCGCTCTGGCGGGCCTGGGCATCGCCAGCCCGCTGCGGGACTGGGTCACCGCGCCCGATGTGCCGCAGCACCTGAGCATGGAGCACCTGCAGCAGGTGTCAACCACCATCACGAGCCTTGAGCGGGCCGACGCGGCGGCCGGCGGCGGCAGCCTCTGCGACGTCGCCATCGCCATGTACCGCCGGCTGACCCGCTGGGATCGGGAGGCAACCTATCCCCGGCAGGTCGGCGACGCGCTGCAGAGCAACCTCGGCGACCTGGAAGCCTGGATCGGCTGGCTCGCGCTGGACGCGGAGCGGCGTGTCGAGTCGCGCCGCTACCTGCAGGAGGCGATCGTCCGCGCCCGACTGCGCGACGATCCGCACCTTGAGGTGCACGCCATGGTGGTCATGGCGATGCTGGTCAGGGAGGTGCGGCCGGTTGAGTCTCTGCAGATCGCCGAGGCTGCCCGACGCATCTCCGGCCCGTGGGCGACCCCTCGGCTGACCAGCCTGCTGCATCTGCGGACCACCCACGCGTCCGCGTTGATGGGCGACGCCGTCGAGTCCAGCCGAGCCCTGGCCAGGGCGAAGACCGCGTACGACCGTGGCCCCAGCGACGACGACCCGCTCTACACCAGGTTTGTCAACGACACCGAGGTCAACGCGGTGGAGGCGTTGTCGCAGCTGGCGCTCGGTCGTCCCGAGCGGGCGGTTCCCTGCCTGCAGGCCAGCCTGGCGCACCACGACCCCGTCTATCGGCGGAACCAGATCCTCGGCAAGGTCAGCCTGGCGATCGCGCTGCACCAGCAGGGCGACTCCACCGCAGCGGGCACTGTCGGGCTGGACGCGCTGCCCGACATCGCCGAGCTGAAGTCCGGGCGTGGCCGTAGGCGGCTCGCCGGACTGCGGGCCGACCTCGGGCAGGTGGCCGACCGGGTGCCAGCGGCACGGGACTTCGTCGAGGCGTACGACGTGGCGAAGATGGCGGCCTGACGAGTCTGCCGGTGCCGGTGCCGGTGCCGGTGCCCGTGCCGGGCCAGGCTCTGGCCGCCGGCGTCGGCTTGGCTGAGGCTGGGAGACTGGGCGGTATGTCGACTGTGATCGTGCCCGCCGGGTTGAGCATGGGTCCGCGCTACCGGTACGTGCGTCCGCCGGACCCGACGCCGGAGTGCTACGAGGTGCACCTCGGCGACGACCTGGTCGAGCTGACCGAGACCGAGGCGGCGGTGTGGGCGGCGGCGTTCCTCTACCCGGACCGGCACGCCAAGCTGTCGGTCAACCGGGAGTCGCTGGTGCGGATGCTGGAGACCGCACCGAAGCCGGAGCCACAGGCCGCCCGGTACGTCGACGATCTGATCGCCCGGGGTCTGCTGGTGGAGTTTGACCCGGACGGCGATCTGCGGCCGGTGTTCAGCCGGCACAAGCTGCTTCCGTTGGCCCAGGGCCTCGGCTCCACCCCGGACGCCCCCCACCAGCACCGCATCGGCATCGGCGACCAACCCCTCGTCGCCGTGTCGAGCGATGTGTATGCCCAGTGGTCGTTCTCGTTCCTGCATCCCGATCTGTGGACCGCGTGCGCCTTCTACGCCGATGACTCGGAGCACGTCGCTGCTGGCGGGGAGCCACTCAACCTGACAGCCGAGTCCTTGGCGCGTGAGGTGGCGGAAGTGCTGCCCTTGATGATCTCGGCGGCCTGCGCCGCGTTGGATCCGATCGTGGCGTCATGAGGTACCGCCGGCAGGCACAGCAGCGCTCGACACCGGACCGCTCGTTTGCGTCGCGTTTCAAGCATGAGGTGGCCAAGGAGGGCAGCGGGACGCTGGTCCAGCAACTCGGTGCCGGGCTGGGCGCACTGATCGGGCTTGCCGCCACCCGATGGGGGTTGCCGCCCGCGCCGGTCGCCATCGCTGGTGCCTTCATCAACACGGTGTTGGACCGGCGACGTGAGGCTCGGGCGGGCGACGGCACGACCTCGGGCGGCTCCGGCGCTGGTGGTGGCGGTGCGAGACCGTTGAGCAGCGTCCGCCGCCGCTACCCCGGCCATCGGAGCCGGGGCGGTGGCGACCGTACGATCACCATCGGCGGCCCGGCCAGCCGGGGC
This sequence comes from Solwaraspora sp. WMMA2080, assembly GCF_027497395.1. GTDB lineage: Bacteria > Actinomycetota > Actinomycetes > Mycobacteriales > Micromonosporaceae > Micromonospora_E. The sequence goes on from NZ_CP114910.1 coordinate 6,179,390, forward strand.
GGCAGTGGTGGGGGCGGCGGGAGCACCGGCTCATACCTGCAGCAACTGCGTCGCCTGCTCGACGAGATCGAGACGCAGCAGGCGAAGCTGGCAAACGTCGCCAATGCCATGCGGGCAAGCCAGCTCGGCGTGGCACAACTGCTCGCCGGTGGCCGACAGGACCGTACGCAGGAGATCTACACCTGGTCGGAGCTGTCCCGCGCCAACGTCGAGGAAGCTGCGATCCTGACTCACCAAGCAGTCAAGAGCCTGAGGGCGTACCTGTCGAATCTGTAGCCTGGTCAGCGTTGACCGACATTGATTCCTTTGTGTGTGCTATCAAGGTCAGCGTGATCACCTGTTCCTTGCATAGCCGGCCGAGGGTTGGTTGAGCTGGGAGTTCGGTAGGCGGCGCGCAATTGTCGGCAGCATCGCGTGCATCTACATGAACGCTGCGTCATCTTGTTGGGTCGGGGATGCAGGCCGAGTCTGATGCCACAGGTGCATCAAGATGCATCTGTGGCATCACCTCACCGGGAGCGATGGGGTGCCGGAGACCCGGCAGGACGCGTGGGATGTTCAGCGGGCAGTTGGTGCTGGCGCACTCATCTGGTCGCGGCGAAGTTGCAGCGCCGGGTGGCGTGACGGGGCGAAATCCATCGACTGGTATAGGTTTCCGCTGCCCGCCGTGGCGTTCAGGTCGACGACGCTGACCGTGGTGTCGGTGGCGAACCAGTCCAGCAGTGCCTGCACGCAATCACGGGCGTAGCCGCGGCCACGGTGGTCCGGCTCGGTGCACACGTTGAACAGGTGCCCGCGCAGCCCGCCCGGGTTGCCGGGGGAGGGGGCGTGCCGGTCGCACTGGCCGACGGCGTTGCTGACGATGCCGTGCTGTGGGTCGTCGACCACGAACGCCGCGAACATTTCAGGGTCGCCGAGTGACCGGTTGAACCAGTCTAGGGCTGCCGACCGCCATTCGGCCGTCTCGTCGCCGACCGGTGCGCCCATGTCCTGCAGCATGACCGCTCGGAGCCGCACCAGGGCGGGAGCGTCGGCCTTCGTTGCTCGGCGCACCTGCGGTTGCGCTGGATGATGCATACGTGCAGCCTATCTGCGGCCGGCGCCGGATGATCCGCCTGCTGACACCCAAGATCATGTGAGCGCTATGGACGTCTCGTCGACGTTGAGACGTCCATAGCGCTCACATGATCTTGAGCTACACCGGCTGCGAGCCGGCAACGAGCACGCCCACCCCGGGTACGCCCCGGACTGTGCCCTCTGCCTGCAGGGCGAGGATGGCCTGGCGGACGACCGACGTCGCGACCCGGTGCTGTTCCCGCAACTGGTCGGTGGGCGGCAGCCGATCGCCGGGACGCAGTTGCCCGGACTCGACCTGCGCCCGGATGTCGCCCGCGACCCGCTCCCACTGCCGCGCTACGGTCATCGGCGCTCCTGACGACAGCCGGCAGCGGGTACGCCAGCGCTACGAGCCGGCGGCGTCGTCGCGGTCGGCGACGAACACCCCAAGCCCGTGTACGCCCTGCACGATGCCCTGCGTCTGCAAGACGAGCACGGCTTGGCGAACCACCGTCGCCGACACGTTGTACTGATTACGCAGCTGCGCGGTCGATGGCAGTCGATCGCCGGGACCGAGCTCGCCGGATTCGATCTGCGAGCGGATGTGGTCGGCGATCTGCTGCCACTTGGGCTTTACGGGCATATGGGCTCCCAGGTCTGCCCTGCCATTTGATCACAGCCCAGCTATGCACGACAAGACACGACTTGTGGGGTTGCTTTACTCTGCATGACGTGTAAAGCTCTGTCTGACCGGTTCCCAGGTCTGCAAACCCGGAGCTGGTTTCCCGCAAGGAGCCTGGTCAGCCGGCCGCCCCGCCGGCTGACCAGGTGCGCCCTCTCCACACCTGAACGGAGGCACCGACCGGTGACATCCGACCCCCGACCCGCCCCGATCCCGACCCCGACCCCGACCGCCACCGTCAACCAGAGGCCAGCGAACTACTACACGGCGTACGCCCGCGACCGGGTCGTCGCGGCGCAACGGGCCGTCGACACGCACACCACATCGGCGTACAACGGGTGTTGTCTGGGCTGCGGACGGCCCGGCCCCTGCGCCGACCTGGCCGCCGCCGAAGCGACCCTGGCCCGCTACCACCGACTGCCGTTCCGCCGGCCCGGTGCGACCCTGCTCGACCAGACCCTGCTCGACCCGGCCCGGACCACCGACGCCGACCGGGCGCGGTTCACCTGGTGGCGGAGGTCGGCATGACCGACATGCAAGCTGAAGTCAGCGCGGCCGACGGGCAGGCGTTGCAGGTGGCCGCCGACATGATCGACGTGCTGCGGACCGTCGCCCTGGCGATGGAGACCGCCGTCACCCACGCCGACGAGCAACTGGCCGGCGTACGGCACCCGGACGCCGGGCTGCCCACCGACCGTTATCAGAGTGCGCTGCACGAGGCGTGGGACGCGTACGGTGATGTTCTCGACGCCGTCAGCGCCGGACGCCCGCAGCTGCCGGGTGGCCGACCGGTCGCGGTCGCATCCATTCTGTACGGCCTGCAGACCGCCCGCCAGCACGCCGCGCACGCCGCCGCCCAGCTGCCCGACCTGCGGCACCGGCTGGCGTACGCCACGGACCGGCTGCACCGCAGCGAACACCCGCACGCCCAGGCCACCGCCGATCGGCTGGCCGTCGCGCTGAGCCGGCTGCGTGACGTCGAGATCAGTCTGAGCGTCGGCACCGGCGCGGTGGACCGCTACATTGACGCCCTCGACGCCGGCGTCGATCCGCCGGCCGCGCGGACCGCCCGGCTGGCCGCGGCGCAGCCGATCGCCAGCCCCAACGGTGACGCCGTCGCCATCGGCACCCGGATGGCGTCGACGGTGGTCGCCGCCAACCGCCGGCACCTGCGGTTCCGGACCCGCTGGCAGGTGTTCCGTCGGACATTGTGGAACAACATGAAGCGGGAGTTGCGACCATGACGACCAGTCGATCTGCCCCGACCAGTCAGTCGGCCCCGACCAACCAGCCGGTGGCGGCGCTCAGCTATCTGATGGCCGGGCAGGTGCACGCCCACGATCGCCGGACGGAGCGGTTCACCGAAGCCGACCGCCAACACTATCTTGACCTGCTCAGCGCGTTGTTCGTGCTCTGCGCCGACCGGCGGTTCCGCCGCGACGACCACGGTGCGGTGATCCGGTTCGTGGCCAGCGTCCGGGAACGGTTCGACCCCGACCGCACCCTGGTCGACCCGGTCATCGCGGAGAACCTGCTACTGGCCGCGCTCGGCGGGCACGAGACACTGCCGGCCACCGCCGAGAACATCACCGTGCAGACGCTGCTGACCGTCGCCCTGGTCAGCGACGAGCAGCCCAGCCCGGCCGGCTACGCCGCGCTGCTGCGCGAGGTTGACGCCATGGTCACCCCCGCCTCTCCTGTCGGCTAGGCATCCACCTCGAACGCCGATCCCTGTTGGACAACTCCGGATTACGCTGGTGCCTTTGGCGACCGGAGGGGACTCGATGATGACCGGGAACAGCCCGCCACACACGCTGCTGCTGAGGACCGCCGATCAGTCCGTTCTGGATCCCGCGCGGCTGCTCGACGTCTTCGCCGCCCAACGGCGGCAGCTCTGCGACGACCTGCGGAGTCTGAGCCCTGAGCAGTGGTCCGCGCCGACCCGCTGTCCCGGCTGGTCGGTGCAGGACACCGTCCGGCACCTGGGCGACGTCACTGTTGCGATTGCTCCCGATCCGGGCGACCGGATGTTCGACGTGACAGCCGGGTTCGACCCCCGGACCACTCCCCGCCATTGGCTGGCGGCATCGACCGGCGAGTCGCCGGCCGACACCCTCGACCGGCTCGTCGCGACGACGGAGAAGTCGCTCGCCGTGGCCCGGGACCGGCTGGCCCGCGACGACCGGTTCGACGTCGTCCTGCCGTACGGGCCGATGGACTGGACGGTGCAGGCGCTGCACGTGCTGTGGGACTCGTGGCTGCACGAACGCGACATCTTCCTGCCGCTCGGCGTCGACCGCCCGACCGACGCCGAGGCGACCAGCTACGCGACCGCGTACGGGCTGCTCATCGCGGCGGCGGTGGCGCAGAAGTTCGGTGCCCGGGCACATCAGCGTCTTGAACTCGGTGGCGACGGCGGCGGCGTCTTCGAAGTGGTCGCCGACGAAACGGTGACGCTGACCGCGGCGCCTGCCGCGACTCGGGTGGAGTCGGCCGCTCCGCCGGCCGCCGAGGTAACCGACGCGCTGGCCGGCCGCGGCTCGGCCACGGTGCTCGACGGCGTGCCCGACGGGTCGCGTACCGCACTGACTGTCCTCGCCACCTTTTTCACGACCCCGGCCGAGTAGGCCATGGTTTGACGTAGCACGGCATCGGTCGGGTGACGATCCGGCTGCAGGGCTATGGACTCCTCAGCGTACCTCTTTCACTTATTGGGCGGTTTTGCACTCTTGGTGAGGTAATCCGGCAAACGTCGCTCTCGCGGTGAAAAGCACTGATAGAACTGTCCGTACCCGTCGGGGTTCGGAGAGTGGGTGCGTAGCGATGACCAGTTCCGAGCTGGCCACGACGGACGTGCCGGCGGGTGTGTCCGGCGCGTCCGGCACGGTAACCACCGCTCGGAACCGGGAAAAGCCGCCGGGGCCGGCTCAGGCTCCGGCCCGCCCGGTCGCGCTCGGTGGCCGTGGGCACGGTACGTTCCGGCGCGACATCGAAGGGCTGCGCGGGATCGCCGTACTGCTCGTCGTGCTCTACCACGCGGGCGTCCCACTGTTCGGTGGCGGCTACGTCGGCGTTGACGTCTTCTACGTCATCTCCGGCTTCGTGGTCACCTCGGTGCTGCTGCGCGAGTACGCCACCGACGGCACCATCTCCATCCTCGGCTTCTACGCCCGGCGCGCCCGGCGGCTGCTGCCCGCCGCCGTCCTGGTGCTGATCACCACCCTGCTCGCCGCCTGGTGGTGGCTGCCGCTGCAACTGCAGTGGATCGCCACCCAGGCGATCGCGAGCGCCGCGTACTGCGTGAACTTCCTGCTGGCCCGCAACAGCGTGGACTATCTGGACACGATGCGTCGGGAATCGCCGCTGGAGCACTACTGGTCGTTGGCGGTCGAGGAACAGTTCTACCTGTGCTGGCCGCTGCTGCTGCTCGTGCTGCTCGGCTGGCCCCGTCTGCTGCGCTGGCGGCAGGCCCGGTCAGCGTCGGCCCGGTCGCAGCCGGCCAAGTCCCGGTCGGCCCGGCCCTGGCGGCGTCCGGGTGACCTGCGGCCGGTGCTGGTCGTCGTGGCCAGCGTCGCCGCGCTCTCCTTCGCGCTCTGCGTCTGGCAGACCGCTACGTCGCCCGGGTACGCGTACTTCGGCTCCCCGGCGCGGGCCTGGCAGTTGCTCGCCGGCGTGCTGATCGCCCTCGGGGCCGGCGCCGCGTCGCGGCTGCCGGCCCGGATCGCCGCCGGCCTGGCCTGGACCGGGTTGGCCGCTGTCCTGGCCGCCGCCCTGCTGTTCGACAGCACCACCCCGTTCCCGGGTTACCCGGCGCTGCTGCCGGTCGCCGGTGCGGCGCTGGTGATCGCCGCCGGCTGCGCGCCGCACAGCGGTGGGGTCGGCGGGCTGCTCGCCCTGCGCCCACTGCAGTGGCTCGGCCGGCTGTCGTACTCGTGGTACCTGTGGCACTGGCCGTTCCTGGTGATCGGCGCCGCACTGCTCGGCGGGCACGGCACGATCTGGCAGAACCTGGGCCTGGTCGGCGGGGCGCTGGCCGCCGCCGCCGGCACGTACCTGCTCGTCGAGGCCCCGTTGCGGCGGGGTCGACGGGCGGCCCGGCCGTGGCGCACGGTCGGCCTGGCAGCAGTGGCGTCGGCCGCCGTCGTCGCGGTGGCGGTGCCGGCGCTGGCGACGAAGCCGACGCTGGTGGGGCCGGGCCGGCCGGTCGACACCGCCGCCACGCTGGCCGCCTCGGCCGACGTCGAGCGTGACCTGACCCGGTTGGTCGCCGCCAGCGCCGAGGCCGGTCCGGTACCGGCCAACCTGACCCCGCCGCTGCCCGAGGTGACCACCGACATCCCGGCCGTTTTCCACGACGGCTGCGTGGTGCTGCGGATCACCGACACCGGCACCGACCACCCGTGCGGGTACGGCGACCCGGCCGCGGCGCAGACCGTGGTGCTGCTCGGCGACTCGCACGCCGGCAGCTGGTTCCCGGCGCTGCGCCGGCTGGCCGACGAGCGCGGTTGGCGACTGGTCGTCATGGTCAAGGGTTTCTGCAGCGCCGCGTCGGTGCGGTTCCACCTGGACTCGGTCAACCGGCCGTACGACGAGTGTGTCCAGTGGCGGGAGCAGGCCCTGCGACGGATCGGCGAGCTGCGACCCGCGATGGTGGTCACCTCCTCGACCAACTACACCTTCGGCGACCCGGTCGGCGTGTTCACCGACCGCGACCGGGTCTGGACCGACGGCTGGGCCCGGACCGTCGACACGATCAGGTCCACCGGCAGCGAGGTGGTGCTGATCGGTGACGTACCGTGGCTGCCGGCGACCGTGGTCGACTGCCTGGCGCTGCACCTGGCCGACGCGCGGACCTGTCACGGTGCGGTGTCCGACGTGGTGCTGGAGCCCCGTCGACGGCAAATGATCGCCGACGCCGCACGAGACCAGGGCGCACTGGTCGTCGACCCGATCCCGTGGTTCTGCACGTCGACGGTCTGCCCGGCGCTGGTCGGCAACGTGGTCACGTTGCGCGACGGCAATCACATCTCGGCTACCTACTCACGGTTGCTGTGGCGGGCGCTGGACGAGCGGATCGGCCTGCTGGGTGCCTAGTGGACACCCTGACCGGCCCTGATCCGGGCGACGACGCGGGTACGCCGGCGACGAGCTGGGTGCTGGCCGCTACCCTGATCCCGTCCACCAGCGCGCTGCTGGCCTGCGTGGATCCGCGGCTGCGGCACTGGTTCCTGATCCCGGTCACGGTCTGCGGCGTACTGATCGGCGTCGACGCCTTCGAATGGTTGCGGCGGCGGCGCGACGTGTTCGACCCGCAGGCGATCCTCGGCCTGTTCGGCGTCCACTTCTACTACCTCGCGCCGGTGCTGCACGTGCTGCTGGACTACTGGCCGCCGCTGCTGCACCCGTCGGCGGCGGGGTGGCGATCGGCGTTGGGTGCGATGGCGCTGCTGAACATGGTCGGGCTGGTCGTCTACCGGGTGGTCCTGTCGCTGCCCGGTCGCGGTCCACTGCGGGCCGTGCCGTCCCGGCTCGACCCGGGGCGCTACCAGTCGGTCGCGCTGATGGCCGTCGTCGTCGGTGTCCTGGCGTTCGGTGTCGAGGTTCTGCTGCTCGGCGGGCCGGGCGGCTTCTTCACGGCGATGACCCAGGACCGTACGGCGTTCGCCGGGCTGGGTTGGTTGCTGCTGATCAGTGAGTCCTTCCCGCTGCTGCTGTTCTGCCTGGTCCTGGTGCGCTGGCGGCAACTGCTGCGCCGCCGCGTCGACCTGGTGGTGCTGCTGCTGGTCGGTCTGGTCGCGGTCCAGTTCCTGGTGGGCGGCCTGCGGGGCAGCCGGTCGGCGGTGCTGTGGCCGCTGGTGCTCGGCCTGGTCCTGGTGCACCTGCTGGTGCGGCCGATCACCCGCAGGACTTTCGTCGCCTCGGCGGTGGCCGTGGTCATGTTCGTGTACGCGTACGGGCTCTACAAGGGTGCCGGGGTGGAGGTCGTCGACATCGCCAAGGGCACCCGTACCGTCGAGGAGGTCTCTGCTGAGACCGGCCGTGACCTGCCGACGGTGCTACTGGCCGATCTGGGTCGGGCGGACATCCAGGCGCTGTTGCTCAACCGGCAGCGCGTCGGGGTCGCGGATTGGAGCTACGGGAGTACCTACGTCGCCGCGCCGCTGCTGCTGGTGCCGGGCAGCGTGGGCGCCGAGCGGGTGCGGAGCAAGTCGGCGGTCGGCACCGACGTGCTGTACGGGCCGGGCGTGTACGCCTCCGGCGTGAGCTCCCAACGGGTCTTCGGCATCACCGGCGAGGCGATCCTCAACTTCGGACCGGTCGGCGGCCTGCTGTCGTTCGTGTTCCTCGGGCTGTTCCTCCGGTTCGCCACCAGGTACTACGCGCGGGCGCGGCAGTCCGACGCCCTCGCGGCGAAGCTGCTCTGCCTGCCGCTGTGCGCCATCACGGTCATCCTGGTCACCGCCGATCTGGACAACATCCTGGCGTTCTACCTCGGCGAGGCGCTGCCGCTGGCGCTCGTGGTGCTCTGCGCGGTCGCGCGCAGTCCACGGACGGCCGTCGGTCATCGTCAATACCGACAATCAGTGCCTAAAGCGCTGCTAGCCTCAAACCAGCGCAAATAGCCGAAGGGGCATCGGGTGGACGACATGCATGTCGTGATCATGGCGGGCGGCAGAGGGGTGCGGCTGCGGCCGTACACCACCGCACTGCCCAAGCCGCTCGTGCCGATCGGCGAGCACTACGCGATCCTCGACGTGGTCCTGCACCAGTTGGCCGCCTGCGGTTTCCGGACCGTGACCATCGCGATCAACCACCACGGCTCGCTGATTCGGGCATTCGTCGGCGACGGCTCACGGCACGGCCTGTCCGTCGACTACGCCCAGGAGCGGACCCCGCTGTCCACCGTCGGGCCACTGTTCACGATGCGCGACCGGCTGCCGGAGCGCTTCCTGGTGATGAACGGCGACATTCTCACCAACCTCAACTACGCCGACCTGCTGCGCGTCCACACCGACTCGGGTGCCCCGGTGACCGTGGCGACCTTCCGGCGCAAGGTCCAGGTCGACTTCGGTGTCCTGGCCGTCGAAGGGGACAAGGTCGTCGAGTTCAACGAGAAACCCACCCTGGACTACCGGGTCAGCATGGGCGTGTACGGGCTCACCCGGCAGACGATCGCGGCGTACCCGAGCGGCATCACGTTCGGCTTCGACCAGCTGATGCTCGACCTGATCAACCAGGGCAACCCGCCCGCCGCCTACGACTTCGACGGCTACTGGCTCGACATCGGTCGACCCGAGGACTACGACGAGGCGAACCGCAGCTTCGAGACGTTGAAACCGATCCTGCTGCCGGCCGCGCTGAGGGAGTCCGCATGAGCGCGCGCCCGGCCCGGACAGATCTCGATCTCGGACAAGGAGCGACAATGGCGAATCGGATCGGCATCGTGGGCATGGGCTACGTCGGGCTGACCCTGGCGGCCGGTCTGGCCCGCAACGGATTCGAGGTGCACGGCGTCGACAGCGAGCCGCGCGTCCGGGAGGAGCTGTCGGCCGGCCGGGTCCACCTGTACGAGCCGGGTCTGGCCGAGGCGCTGCGGGACACCCTCGGCCGCAACCTGTTCGTCCACCCGACGCTTCCGCCGGACCTCGACGCCGCTGTCATCTGCGTGTCGACGCCGGTCCGTGACGGCACCTCGATGCCGGTCCGACACGGCACCTCGACGCCGGTCCGTGACCGCACCTCGACCCCGGTCCGTGACCGCACCCGGCAGCCGGACCTGACCAACGTCGCGGCCGCCGCGACCGAGATCGCCCGGCGCTGCGGACCGCAGACCCTGGTCGTGGTGCGCAGCACCGTGCCGGTCGGCACCAGCCGGCGGGTCGTCCTGCCGGCGTTGACCGCCGCCTGGGGCCGGGCCCGGCTGGTGATGGCACCGGAACGGACCATCCAGGGGCAGGCGCTGCGCGAGCTGACCGAACTTCCTCAGGTGGTCGGTGGTCTCGACGACGACAGCCGACGCGCCGGGGTGGCGCTGTTCGGCCGGCTCGCCCGGCAGGTCGTCCCGGTCTCCAGCCTGGAGACGGCCGAGCTGGTGAAGCTGGCCAACAACTGCCACACCGACCTGATCTACGCGTACGGCAACGAGGTCGCCCTGCTCGCCGGGGCGCACGGGGTGGATCCGTTGGAGGTCGTCCGGGCCGCCAACCACGACTACCCCCGACCCGACCTGGCCAGACCCGGCTTCGTCGGTGGGAGCTGCCTGTCCAAGGACCCGTACCTGTTCGGCGCCAGCGCGCCTGGACACACTTCGCTGCTCGTCGCCGCAGCCCGGCAGCGCAACGAGCAACTGCCGGTGCAGGTCGCGGAGACCGTCGTCGGGCGACTGCGGCAACTGCGCGGCGCGACCGCCGGAGCGACCCTCGCCGTCCTCGGTTGGGCGTACAAGGGCTGGCCGCCCACCGACGACATGCGCGGCGCGGCGATCATGACGATGCTGCCGACGTACGACCGGGCCGGGCTGCGGGTGCTCGGCCACGATCCGCTGGTGGCCGACGAGGTGATCCGGGCGCACGGCGGCGAGCCGGTCAGCCTCGACAAGGCGTTCAGTGAGGCTGACGCGGTTCTGGTGCTCAACGACCACCCCGACTACCGGGGGCTGCCGGTAGGGACGTTGCTGCCCGGCACCGCGGTCCGGTTCGTCTATGACTCGTGGCGGATCCTCGACGAGGACGCGGTGCGGGCGGCCGGGGTGCACTACGAGAGCCTGGGCTACCGGCCGACCAGGGAGCCGGTGTGATGCGGGCGCTGGTGCTCGGCGGTGCCGGGTTCATCGGTCTGCACCTGGTGCGCCGGCTGGTCGCCGACGGTCACACGGTCACCGTGGTCGACGACTTCTCCCGGGGCCGCGACGACACCGCACTCGCCCGGGTCGGCGCCGACCCGGCGGTCGAGGTGGTCGCCGGTGACCTCACCCGGGCCGCGACCTGGGCGGCGCTGCCCCGCCACTGGGACCAGATCTACCTGCTGGCCGCCGTGGTCGGGGTGCGCAATGTCGAGGCCGACCCGGCCCGGGTGGTCCGGATCAACACGCTCGTCGCGCTGCACCTGATGGACTGGATCGCCGCCGCCGACCGGGTCTTCTTCAGCTCCACCAGTGAGGTGTACGCCGGTGCGGTCGACGCCGGGGTGGCCGCCGTACCGACCGGTGAGGACGTCCCGGCGATGGTGGCCGACGTGACGGCACCCCGCTTCGCGTACGCCACCAGCAAGCTGCTGGGCGAAGCGGCCGTGTTGCACGGCTCCCGCGCCGTCGGGGCGCACGCCGTGGTCGGCCGGTTCCACAACGTGTACGGGCCCCGGATGGGCACCGACCACGTGGTACCGGAGATGTCGCTGCGGGCGCTCCGTGGCGAGGACCCGTTCCGGGTGCCGGGCGCCGACCAGTACCGCGCCTTCTGCTACGTCGATGACGCCGTCGAGGCGGTGGTCCGGCTGATGGCCACCCACGACGCCGCCGGCCGGATCGTGCACATCGGCGACGACACGGAGCAGACCAACATCGCCGACCTGGCGAAGCTGGTGCTGCGTACCGCCGGCAGTCGCGCGAGCCTGCGACCCGAACCGGCCCCCGCCGGCTCGGTGCACCGACGCTGCCCGGACCTGGGTCTGCTGCGCCGGCTCACCGGCTATCAGCCGGCGGTGGCCCTGGAAGAGGGCGTCGGCCGGACCTTCGCCTGGTACCGCGACCACGACCGACCGACCGTCTCTGAAGGACAGGTGCCGGCATGGCGGTGAGTCTGCGTCGCCGGATCCTCGACCTGGTCGACGACCGCGTCGACCCCCGGATCATCGCCGGCCTCGGCGGTATCGCGCTGACGCTGCGGTCCCGCTCGCGCTGCGTCGTACGGTACGAGGAGGACACCTGGATCCACCGGTACCAGGGCGGGACCGTGGTCAACACCGAGCTGGGCGGGCTGTCCGCCGAGCGGGAGGACGTGGTCGTCCGGGACACCTTCCTGTACGGCTACCACCCGCGCCCCGGTGACACCGTCGTCGACCTCGGCGCCGGTGTCGGCACCGAGGTCCGGCTGTTCTCCCGGGTGGTCGACCAGCGGGGCCGGGTGCTCAGCATCGAGGCGCACCCGCGTACCTTCCGCTGCCTGCGCCGGACCGTCGAGCTGAACCGGCTGACTAACGTGACGCTGCTGGAGTGCGCGGTGGTCGGTGAGGCCGGCCCGGTGCGCATCGGCGAGGACGCCGCCAGCCACATCCGCAACGGGATCACCCAGGAGAGCACCGGCGGGATCGAAGTCACCGGCCGCCGGCTGGACGAGATCCTGCGGACCTGCGGCGTCGACCGGGTCGACCTGCTCAAGATGAACATCGAAGGTGCCGAGCTGGGCGTGCTGGAGGGGGCCCGCGACGTGCTCGACGTGGTCGGCAACCTCGTAGTCTCCTGCCACGACTTCAAGGCCGAGGGCCCGGCCGACGCATGGATGCGCACCTTCGCGCCGGTCAAGGCGCTGCTGCGCGACGCCGGGTACACGATCACCACCCGACCGGCCGACCCCCGGCCTTGGATCCCGTACTACGTGTACGCCTCCCGGGGCAGGCAATGATGCGGTTGTGCTACATCGGCGGGATCGGCCGCAGTGGCAGTACCCTCGTCGAGCGGGTGCTCAACGAGCTGCCCGGGGTGTGCGGGCTGGGCGAGGTCGCGCAGGTCTGGGACAACGGGGTACGGGACAACCGGCTGTGCGGGTGCGGTGCGGCGTTCCGGGACTGCCCGCTGTGGAGCAAGATCGGCGAGTACGCCTACGGCGGCTGGGACAACGTCGACCTTGACCGGATCACTTGGCTGCGGACCGTCGTCGGCCGGACCTGGCACGTCGGGCTGCTCGCCGCCCCGTGGCTCGGCGAGCGGCGTCGGGCCCGGGTGATCGAGTACGTCGACTACCACGCGCGCATCTACGCCGCCGCTGCGGCGGTCACCGGGGCCCGGGTCGTCGTCGACTCGTCCAAGGACACCGCGTTGGCGTACGGCCTGCGCTGGGCCGGTCCGGCCGATCTGCGGATCCTGCACCTGGTGCGGGACCCGAGGGGGGTCGCGTACTCCTGGATGCGACGGGTGCACGATCCGGAGTCCGGCACCGACGTCGGGGTGCCGCGGTTCCCGGCGGCCCGGTGCGCCCTGACCTGGAGTGGACACAACGCCGCGTACGACCTGCTGGGCCGGCTGGGCCGGCGGCGGCACGGCGCGGTCGCCGGGCGGCTGGTGCACCGGATGCGGTACGAGGAGTTCCTCGCCGATCCGCCGGGCGCGGCTGCGACGCTGAGCCGACTCGCCGGTCTGCCGCAGACCGGGCTGGATCTGTCCTACCTGTCCGGCGGGGAGGTGGAGCTGGGCGAACTGCACAGCGTCTCCGGCAACCGGATGCGGTTCACCACCGGCCGTCTGGCGTTGCGCGTCGACGACGCCTGGCGCACCGGACTGCCGGTTGCCGCCCGCCGGACCCTCACCGGACTGTGCGCGCCGCTGCTACGCAGGTACGGCTACCACCGCCCACTGCCGCCCGAGCCGTCAGTGGTCGGGACCGGGGCGGATCACCGAATGAAAGTGTAGATACCGCTCTGAACAGGGTGTTTCCGACGGGTGCCCGTGGAGGAACGATGCGAGTGGTGGTGACCATCGAGGCGCGGTTCGCCCGTACCCCGGACGGCGCGATCTGGGCCCGGACCGGGCAGGACCACCAGTTCTGGAGCGGGTACCTGGCGGCGTTCGACGAGGTCCGGGTTGTCGCCCGGATACGCGACGAGGCCGAGCCGGCCGCTGAGGCGAAACGGGTCGACGGACCCGGCGTCGAGGTCTGGCCGGTGCCGTACTACCTCGGGCCGTACCGCTACCTCACCCACCGGGCGGCGATCGGTCGAGCTGTGCGCGACTGCGCAGGCCCGCAGGACGCGGTGATCCTGCGGGCGCCGTCGCCGATCGGCACGCTGCTGGCCGTCGCCCGGGACCGCCGTCGCCTGCCGTACGCGATGGAGGTGGTCGGTGATCCGTACGACCTGTTCGCCCCCGGCGTGGTCGACCACCCGCTGCGGCCCGTCCTACGGCGGCTCTACGTCGACCGGCTGCGCCGGCAGTGCCGCCGGGCTGTCGGCGCCGCCTACGTCACCGACCGTTTCCTGCAGGACAGGTACCCGACCTCGGCGGGTGCGCTGAGCGTCGCGGTGTCCGATGTCGACCTCACTCCGGCCGCGTACGTCGACACCGCCCGCACCATCGGACGGACCGGAAGCGTCACACCGAACCGGCAGCCCGCCACCCTGATCTCCGTCGGCTCGCTCGAACAGCGGTACAAGGGCATCGACACCCTCATCGCCGCGCTCGCCACCCTGACCGCCGACGGCCGGGCGGTCCGGCTGGTCCACGTCGGCGACGGACGGCACCGCGCCGAGCTGGCCGACCTCGCCCGCAGGTACGGTGTCGCCGACCGGGTCGTCTTCACCGGGGCGTTGCCCGGCGGCGAAGCTGTCCGCCGGCAACTCGACGCCGCCGACCTGTTCGTCATGCCGTCCCGCACCGAAGGGCTTCCCCGCGCGCTGATCGAAGCGATGGCGCGGGCACTGCCCGCGATCGGTTCACCCGTCGGCGGCATCCCCGAGCTGCTGCCACCCGGGTTGCTGGTCCCGCCGGACGACCCCGGTCGGTGGGCCGGCGCCGTCGCGGCGCTACTGGACCGCCCGGAGCTGATGGCCGCCGCGTCGGCCCGCAACCTCCGCCGGGCCTGGGACTTCTCGGCCGACGTGCTCACTGCCCGGCGGACTGCCTACTACCAGGCCGTCGCCGAGGCGACCGCCGAGCGCACCGGCGGACGCACCGGTGCGGCCAGCCGGGCCAGCCACAGGAGCTACGCGTGACTCAGCCAGCCGCCACCTCCACCGCCGAGACACCCGGGCGCGGCTCACCCCCGCCGGCCGGCAGGCCCGTGCACGTCGTCCACGTCATCGGCACCCTCGACCGTGGCGGCGCAGAGACGCTCTCGCTCGACATGTGCCGGGCCGTCCCGGCCACCGAGGTGCGCCAGACGTTCATCACCATGGGCGGACGGGACGGCAGCCTCGCACCGCAGTTCCGGGCCGCCGGGGCAGCGGTCGTCCAGGTTCCGCAGCGTCCGGCCGTCACCTTCCCGCTGCGGCTGCGGCGCTGCCTGCGCTGGCGGCGGCCCGACGTCGTCGTGTCGCACATCAGCCTGTTCAGCGCGGTGGTGCTGGCGGTGGCCGCCGGGATGGGCGTGCCAGTGCGCATCGCCCGGATGTGGAGCGAAGGGGACGGCCGCCGCGACACCGTCGCCCGCCGGCTGCTGCGCGCCGTCCTGCGCCACCTGCTGCACGTGGTCGCCACCGACATCGTCGCGGTCAGCGACGCGGCGATGGCGTACGCCGGCCGGCGTGTCGGCATGCCCGGCTGCCGGATCCTCTACAACAGCGTTGACACGACCCGGGTCGACGGCGGCGACCGGTCAGCGGCCCGCCGACGATGGGGCATCCCACCCGACACCATGGTCATCGGCTACATCGGTCGGGCGGCGCCGGAGAAGAACCGGCCGTTCCTGGTCGACGTGCACCGTGCGGTCCAGGCCCGGACCGAAGCCCCAGACGGCCCGGCGTCGCCGGGCACCCGGCTGCTCATTGTCGGTCCGTGCGGAGTCGACGACGTGGTGTCGGCCTACCCGGACGTGCCGGAGGACCCGACGGTCATCCTCGGCGGGGAAGTGGACGAGATCGCCCCGGTGCTCGCCGCCGCCGACGTGTTCGTCCTGCCCTCCCACTGGGAAGGGCTGCCCGGCGTGGTGCTCGAAGCGCTCGCCGCCGGGCTGCCCGTCGTCGCCACCGACCTGCCCTGCCTGCGCGAGGCGTCCCGGTACGTCGACGGACTCACCCTCGTCGACCTCAGCGCCGGCCCGCACCGGTGGGCCGAGGCGGTACTGCGCAGCGCCCGGACCGGACCGGCCGACCGCGACCGGATCCGGGCGAGCTTCGCGGCGTCACCGTTCCAGACCCGGCACGCCGCAGCACAGTGGCGGTCGCTGTGGCGGGCCGAGGCACGGTGAACCGCGCCCGGCGGTCCACCCTGGCCCTACTGGCCGGCTCCAGCGCCGTACAGATGAGCAGCAACATGGTGGCGGCGCTGCTGGCCGCCAGCGTGCTCGGCCCACATAGTCGCGGCCTGATGGTGCTGGGCGTGTCCACCGCCGGCATCGTCCCGCTGCTCGCCGGCCTCGGCACCGGACCGCAACTGCGTTCGGCGTATCCGGCGGCGGGCGGCGGTGCCCGGCGACGCGACCTGGTCGCCAGCTACACCTGGTGGTCGGCGGCGGCCACGGTCAGCGCCGCCGTACTCGCCGTCGCGGTCTCGGCGCTGTCCGCGCCGCTGATCGACCTGGCGCTCGCCGACCCCCGCTATCTGCTCGCCCTGTCGGTGCTGACCGGTGGGTACGTCGCCCACACCCAGCTACCCGACGGCTGGTACGCGGCCGGTCTGTTCCGGGCCGGCAGTCTCTGGGCGATGGCGACCACCCTCGGCGGCGGGCTCGGCCTGCTCGTCGCGGTCACCGTCGCACCGAGCGTCTGGTCGCTGCTGCTCGGGCAGGGGGCCGGCATGCTGACGGCAACCACCGCACAGGTCGTCGCGCTGCGGGCCACCGGGCTGCTCTGCTTCCAGGCGCCGAGCCGACGCGAGCTGTCCCGACTGCTCGGCCGGGGCTGCCGCGCACTCGGCCTCACCCTCGGACTGGCACTGGCGCTGCGGCTGGACCGCTACGTCCTCGGCGCGCTCACCGGGGCGGCGGCGGTCGGTGTCTACTCGGTGGCGTCCACCCTCGGCCAGGTGCCGAGGATGGTGCCGAACGCGATCGGCCAGCTCGTCAACCGGGACGCGGCCGTCGCGTCCGGACCGCTGCGCCCAGTCCGCACGGTCGCGGCGACCGCCGGCGTGGTGACCGTCGTGGGCGCGGTGACCGGGCTGCTGGGCTGGCTGGTGGTCATCCCGCTGCTCGGCCCCGGGTTCGCCGCCGCCGGACCACTGCTGGTGGTGCTGCTGGTCGCCGAGGTCGCGTTCGTGCCGTACGCGGTGGCGAGCCGGGCCCTGCTCGGTGCCGGCCGGATGGGCGCGGTCGGTGCGTTCGGCCTGGCCTGGAGCGCCGCGGCGATGGTGCTGTTCCTGCTGGCCGTTCAACTCTGGGGCGAGGTGGGCGCAGCGGTCGCCTGCGTCGCGGTGTACGCCGGCATCTCGGCGTCGTCCTGGCTGCTGCTGACCCGCCGGGCCGCGCCCCGGTCTGCCCGCCGCCGACCAGGTGCGGACCGCCGGCGGGGACTGGGTGGACCCAGCCACGCGGACTCCGCCGACCCGCGCCCCGAGGGAGCCGGCGACTCCCCGCCGCGACCGGCCCCGCTCAGCCCGGTGTGACCCACCGATCAGTGATGGAGTGATGTCGATGCTTCCCTACGGGCGTCCCTGTCTGGACGAGTCCGACGCCGAAGCGGTCGCCGCCGCCGTACGCACCGAGTGGTTGACCGCCGGGCCGACCGTACGCCGGTTCGAGAGCGAGCTGGGCGGCTACCTCGGCGGGGTGGGCTGCGTCAGCGTCAGCTCCGGCACCGCCGCGCTGCACACCGCGTACGGTGCCGTCGGCCTGCGCCCCGGCGACGAGGTGGTCACTACGCCGTTGACCTTCGTCGCGACGGCGGCGACCGCCGCGCTGCACGGCGCCCGGGTGGTCTTCGCCGACGTCGAGGAGGCGACCGGCAACCTGGATCCGGCCGCCGTACAGGCGGCGGTCACCCCCCGGACCCGGGTGGTCACCGCCGTCGACTACGCCGGCCACCCCGCCGAGTACGGGCAGCTGCGCAAGGTCGTCGCCGACGCGGGGGCGCTGCTGTTCGACGACGCGGCGCACGCGATCGGGTCGACGTACCGTGGCGTGCCGGTCGGCGCGCTCGCCGACCTGACGACCTTTTCGTTCTTTCCAACCAAGAACCTCACCACCGGCGAGGGCGGAGCGGTGACCGGAACCGACCCGGACCTGCTGGACCGGGTACGCCGGTTCGCCAACCACGGCATGGTCCGCGACCCGGACCGGCTGCGGCGCCGCGACGAGGGCGGCTGGCATCAGGAGGTGCACAGCTTCGGCCTCAACTACCGGCTCTCCGACGTCCTCTGCGGGCTCGGGCTCAACCAGCTGACCCGGCTGCCCCGGTTCAAGGTCGACCGGGCCCGACTCGCGGCCCGGTATCACGAACAGCTTGCCGATCTGCCGGGTCTGCGGCTGCCCGAGCAGCGGCCCTGGGTCGACCCGGTCTGGCATCTCTACCCGGTACGCGTACTCGCTGATCGCCGCCGCGAGGTCTACGACCGGATGCGGGCGGCGGGCATCGGTGTCCAGGTCAACTACCTGCCGGTCTACCGGCATCCGGTGTTCACCGATCTCGGTTACCGGCAGGGGGAGTGCCCGACGGCGGAGGCGTACTACGCCGAGGAGCTGTCCCTGCCGATCCATCCCGACCTGACCGACGCTGACCAGGACCGGGTGGTCGACGCCCTATGGACGATCCTGGGCTGACCGGGACGTCCCCGAGGCTGACCTGGCCTGGGCGGCAGGGGGTGCGACGGCGGTGCGCTACCGGGCCGTGCCGGCGAAGTCCTGCTGACCGAGCACCGCGAGCAGCCGGATCTTCTCCTCGGCCTCGCTGCCCGGCCGGGGCGTCAGCACCAGCAACGCCTGCCCCTGGTCCTCGGTGAACAGCGCCTGACAGTCCACCTCGATGTCGCCGACCTCGGGATGCACCAGCGTCTTGTGATCGGCGAACCGGCGGGCCACCTCGTGCCGCTGCCACAGGTCGCGGAACTCACCCGAACCGGCCAGCAACGCCCGCACCAACTCGCCGGCGCGCGACCGGGGACCTGCCGCGCCGTACGCCACCCGCAGCGAAGCGACCAGGCTCCGGCCCTGCCGGTCGTGGTCCTCCGGCGGATACACCGACCGGGCGGCCGGGTCGGTGAACCAGCGGTGAACGTCACTGCGGGCCAGACCGGTCCGCGACGCCGGATCACCGAAGATCGACACGGCCAGGCGGTTCGCCACCAGCACCTCGCTCAGCGACGACAGGATCAGCGCCGGAGTGTCCGCCATCCGGTCCAACACCCGCAGCAGGGCCGGCGCGACATGCCCGTCCTCAGGCGTGCGACGCGGCACGTTGTGGCCGGCCAGCCGGTACAGATGATCGCGCTCCTCGGCGGTCAGCCGCAGCGTACGGGCGAGCGCGGCGAGCATCTGCTCCGACGGCTGCGGCCCGCGTCGCTGCTCCAGCCGTACGTAGTAGTCGACCGACATCCCGGTCAACGCCGCACACTCCTCGCGCCGCAACCCCGGCGTGCGCCGACGAGCGCCCGGCGACAGGCCGACATCGGCGGGACGCAGCGCCGCACGGCGGCGGCGGAGAAAATCGGCCAGGCCGGTACGGTCCATGTCCCCATCCTGCGACCGCAGGGCCCGGCCCAACCAGGGATCGCCGGTCCCCCGATCACCGGGTCTCTGCCGGCCGGCGCGCCCGGCGCCGAAGGTGGTGGGCATGAACCCATCCGGAAACACCGTCTTCGTGCCCGGTGGCACCTCGGGCATCGGACTCGCCCTGGCCGAGCGGCTGCAGACCACCGGGAACACCGTGATCATCGGCGGTCGGCGCGCCGGCCTGCTCGACCGGCTCGCCGCCGAGCACGGCTTCGGCACCGTACACGTCGACGTCACCGACCCGGCGTCCATCGCGCAGGCCGCCGCCTCCGTCGTCGACCGCTACCCGGAGCTGAACGTCCTGGTCGCGATGGCCGGCATCATGCGGCGCGAGGACTGGACGGACCCGGCCTTTCTCGCCGACGCCGAGGAGATCGTCACCACCAACCTGCTCGGCCCGATCCGGCTGATCGCCGCGTTCACCGGGCACCTCCAGACCCGGCCCGACGCCACGATCGTGACGGTCTCCTCCGGGCTGGCGCACGTCCCGCTGCGCGTCACCCCGACGTACAACGCCACCAAGGCCGCGATCCACCAGCTCAGCGAGACGCTACGCCTGCAGTTGGCGCCGGTCGGCGTACAGGTGACAGAGCTGGTCCCGCCCGCCGTGCGGACCGGGTTGCTGCCGGGCCAGGAGACCTCGGACTTCGCGATGCCGCTCGACGAGTTCGCCGACGAGGTGATGGCCCTGATCAAGTCCGACCTGCATGCTCACGAGATCCTCGTCGAGCGAGTGAAGTTCCTTCGGTACGCCGAGGTACGCGGCGACTACGACCAGGTCGTGGCCGCCCTCAACGCCGCCGACCCGCACGCCCGCTGACCTGCCTGACCGCCGTCACCGACGCCTTCGTGGACGGGTACGGCGAACGCGCCCGGCCAACCACGCTGGTGATCCTCGAAGAGGTCATCGACGGTGGTTGGTGCCTGGGCGGCACCATCCTCAACGCCGACCTGCTCGGCCGCAGCTGAGCTGTCGGAGTACGTCGACGGGCCGGACCCCGGGTGCGGGGTCCGGCCCTTCGACGCTGTGTCTGCGGTCAGCTGTTCCAGTGCTGGGCGACGAGTTCGGCGGCCTGGGTCTCCCACTGGGAGTAGTGGTCCGGGTACGCCGACACCTGCACGGTCTGCGCGGCCTGGGTCAGCGGCATGTCCTGCCAGCCGTCGACGGCCTTGAGCCCGGTGAGGAACGCGGTGGTGGAGTACTCCACGTCGGTGATCTGCTCCACGGTGCCCCAGCCCGACGACGGGCGCTGCTGGAACAGGCCCTGCGAGTCGTGGTCGTTGCGGTCACCGAGGTGGCCCAGGTTCTCCAGCTTTGACTCCTGCAGGGCGGTGGCGATGGCGACCACGGCGGCCCGCTCGTGCATGCCGGCCTTCTTCGTGGCGGCGATGATGCCCTTGACGTTGTCGGTCTGCTCGCCGGACAGGCTGATGCGGGACTGTTCGCCCTGCACGCCGTGCGGGGTGAGCTTGTCGGTGTCGACGCTGTCGCTGCTCGCGGCGGCCGCGGGTGCGGTCAGGGCGGTGGGGGCGTGGTCGGCGGCCAGGGCGGGGGCGGCGACCGCGCCGCCGGCCAGGGTGAGCCCGGCGATGCCGAGGGCGGTGGTGCGCAGGCTGGTACGCAGGGTACGGGTGATGATCGTGGTCATGGGGGTCCACCTTCCGTTTGCCGAGGGGGCACACCACACCTGTCACGGGCGGGTGCGCGGTAAACGGTCGTCCGGGTGGTACGGGATGTCAGACGTGCGACGTCGGCTCGCGGGCGGCTCCGGCACGCCCCGAATGGGGGGTGCGGGTGCGCTGCCGCGCGCCGTGACCATGTACAACCACGCCGACCCGTCGACGATTCCCGACCGGGCCCACCCGCCGGGCCGCCTGGCCGGGGCCTGGCGGCTGCGGGCCGGAGTGCGTGGCGCGACCATGCACAACGACGATGCCCGGCGGATCATTCCGACCCGGGCGGTGGCGCTCCCGTGCTGCCAGCCAGCGGTGCCGACACGTCGGTACCCCGCGGCGCGGTAGGGAGGTCCGTTAGGGTGGTTTCGACCTCGGCGCCGGCCTCGGCGGGCCGTTGCCGGGCCCACCCTGCGAGACGTAGCGGCCTTCGGCGAGCCTATGCGTGACCCCACCCGTCACCAGCAGTGGAGAGGCTCCACCATGCCGGCAGATCGCCGAAGCCGCAGTGCCCGTGACTCCGCCCGGCCGGCCACCCGGCCAGCCTCGCCGGGGACGCCGTTGGTTCGTCGCCTGGCTCCACTGGTGATCGCTTTCGCGCTGGGCGCACTACTCGCTGCGCCGATCGGAGCCGTGACCGCAGGCGACTCCACCGACGCAGCTGACTCCGCACCGCTCGACGACCGAGTCGCGCAGCTGCAGGCGCAGGAGGAGGAGCGGAACGCTGCCCAGATCGTGGAGCTGACCTCACTTGCCCGCCGTACGCAGGAGAACCTCTTGCCAGTGCTCGACGGGCTAGCCGGTGCGGTGCCGGCGGGCCAACCGCCCGGTCCGGCAGCTCCCCAGTCAGACGTCGAAGGGTGGCGGGGCATCACCAGGGACGTGGTCGAGGACTTCGCCAACCCGCCGTCCGGTGGCACCGGTGTCAACATCGCCCGTTCCGGTCTGGCTGCGGCGGTACGGGCGCTCGATGCCGCGGTCGACACATACACGGCGGCGCTGGCCCTTCCACAGGATGACCGTGGAACTCTGCTGGAGCTCGCTGGCCGTCAGCGGGACATCGCGGTCACCACTTGGTCGGTTGCAGCGACACAACTCGACGTGCTCAACGTCGACGCTGGCAACGGGCACACCCACATCTTCCTCCCGGCCGCGCCGGGGCAGGGCGCCCTGACCGCCGACGGCGTACCGGAAGGGGAGTAGCGCCGCTGACCTGCGGTGGAGCCGATGGAGCGGGCGACGAGAATCGAACTCGCGTAATCAGTTTGGAAGACTGAGGCTCTACCATTGAGCTACGCCCGCAGGCGCCCCGGCGAGCAGGGCACACCATCTAGCGTACAAGTTGTCGCGGGTCTGCCGCACGGGGGTCCCGCCGGCCGGCGCGGAGGGCTGATCCGACAGCCGGCGGGATACCGGGCGGCGTGGCGGATTGCCGACGGCATAGAATGACCGGTGCCACGGGGTGTGGCGCAGCTTGGTAGCGCACTCGCTTTGGGAGCGAGGGGCCGTGGGTTCAAATCCCGCCACCCCGACTGTCAACCGCCGGCTCGGCACCGGGTGAGAACGATCCGGCCTGCCGGCAGGCCTACACTCGATGGGCTGTGCCATGCCACGCGGCGGGGGTGGCTGCATCGAGCAGCGCCCGGCGCCGACAGCGACGACCGGACAAGACTGACATGCATCAAGGAGTACGCCTGTGAAGAGCACCGTCGAGACCTTGAGCCCGACTCGGGTCCGGCTCGCCATCGAGGTGCCGTTCGTCGAGCTCGAACCGAGCCTGCGGAAGGCGTACCGGGAGATTGCCCAGCAGGTCACCATCCCCGGCTTCCGTAAGGGCAAGGTGCCGGCGGCCGTGATCGACCAGCGGATCGGCCGGGGCTCGGTGCTCAACGAGGCCGTCCAGGAGGCGATCCCGCAGAACATCCTGGCCGCGGTCCGTGAGCACGAGGTGAAGACGCTCGGCCGGCCGGAGGTGGAGATCACCGACTTCACCGACGGTGAGGCGCTGAAGTTCACTGCGGAGATGGACGTACGGCCACAGCTGAGCCTGCCGGATCTCAGCACCATCGAGGTCACCGTCGACGAGCTGCAGATCGACGAGAAGGAGATCGAGGACCAGATCGGCGGGCTGCGTGAGCGGTTCGCCACCCTGAAGACGGTCGAGCGTCCGGCCCAGGAGGGCGACTACGTCCAGATCGATCTGGCCGCGACCGTCGACGGCGAGGAAGTGCCGGGCGGTTCGGCGTCCAACCTCTCCCACGAGGTCGGGAGCAAGCAGTTGCTGCCCGGCCTGGACGAGGTACTGGTCGGCCTGGCCGCCGGCGCGGCGACGAGCTTCGTCACTCAGTTGGTCGGCGGCGACTACGCTGGCCGGGACGCGGACGTCGCGGTGACCGTGCGTACCGTCAAGGAGAAGGAGCTGCCGCAGCTGGACGACGCGTTCGCCCAGCTGGCCAGCGAGTTCGACAGCCTGGAGGAGCTGCGCAACGACCTGCGGCAGAAGGTCGAGCGGGTCAAGCGGGTCGAGCAGATCTACGCCGCCCGGGACAAGGCCCTCGACCAGTTGGTCGAGGCGGCTGACGTACCGGCACCCGACGGCGTGGTCCGCGAGGAGGTCGAGCACCGCAAGCAGGCGATGACCGATCAGCTGGAGCGGATCGGGGCCTCCTGGGAGGACTACCTCGGTTCCGAGGAGAAGTCCGAGTCCGACATCGACGCGGAGCTGACCGAGGCGGCCGGGAAGGCGGTCAAGATTCAGCTCCTGCTGGACACCCTCGCCGACGCCGAGGACGTGCAGGTCTCCGATGACGAGTTCGGCCACGAGATCGTGCACCGCGCCCAGCGGGCCGGGATGGCGCCTCAGCAGTACTACGACCAGCTGGCCCGGTCCGGTGCGGCGGGAGCGGTCTACGGCGACGTCCGCCGGGGCAAGGCACTCGGCCTGGTGATGGAGCGGATCACGATGAAGGACGCCGCCGGCAACCCGATCAGCATGGATGCCATCCGGGAAGCCAACGAGGCCGAGCACAACCACGAGCACTGAGCGTGACCGACTGCGGGCCGTCGGCCGGGATGCTCCTGCCCGGCCGGTGGCCCGTTCGTCGTAGCGGACCACCCGCCTGCTCAACCGGGGTGACCGCTGCACCACGTGTCGCGGCCCCCTGCGCTGTGAGCGAACAGCACCCTGAGAACGGCGCCCGGCCCGTTAGCAACGGTTAATGTCGGGCTTAACGACGCACGGAGAGCGAAGGGCTGCCATGACCGATCTGCACATCCCAGCTATGCCCAACCGGGTGAGCGAGGCCCGCGGCGGTGACTCACTCAGTGGCAACCTCGACGACACGGTCTTCAACCGCCTGCTCAAGGAACGGATCATCTTCCTGGGCAGCGAGGTGACCGACCAGGTGGCCAACCGGATCTGCGCCCAGCTGCTGCTGCTGGCCGCCGAGGACCCGGACCGGGACATCAACCTGTACATCAACTCGCCGGGCGGGTCGGTCTACTCGGGCATGGCGATCTACGACACCATGCAGTACGTCAGCAACGATGTGGCCACCATCGCGATGGGTATGGCCGCGTCCATGGGCCAGTTGCTGCTCTGCGCCGGTGCGCCGGGCAAGCGGTACGCTCTGCCGCACGCGCGGATCATGATGCACCAGCCGTCCGGCGGGATGGGTGGTACCGCCTCCGACATCGCCATCCAGGCCGAGCAGATGCTCTACACCAAGCGGATGTTCCAGGAGCGGGTGGCGTTCCACACCGGGCAGGAGCCGGCGCAGATCGAGGCGGACTCGGACCGTGACCGCTGGTTCACTGCCGCTGAGGCGCTCGACTACGGTTTCATCGACCGGGTGATCACTGGAGCCACGCAGGTCCCGACCGGCGCTGGCACCCGCAACTGAGGAAGGCGACGATGACTGACCTGACCATGCCGCCCGGGTTCGCTCCGGTGCACAACCGGTACGTCCTGCCGTCGTTCGTGGAGCGCACCTCGTACGGGATCAAGGAGTCGAACCCGTACAACAAGCTCTTCGAGGACCGGATCATCTTCCTCGGGGTGCAGGTGGACGACGCGTCGGCCAACGACGTGATGGCCCAGCTGCTCACCCTCGAGGGCACGGACCCGGACCGCGACATCATCATGTACATCAACTCGCCGGGTGGCTCGTTCACCGCCATGACGGCGATCTACGACACGATGCAGTACGTCCGGCCGGACATCATGACGGTCTGCCTCGGGCAGGCGGCCAGCGCGGCCGCGGTGCTGCTCGCCGCCGGCACTCCCGGTAAGCGGATGGCGTTGCCGAACTCGCGGATCATCATCCACCAGCCGGCCACCGAGGGCGGCTACGGGCAGGGCTCGGACATCGAGATCCAGGCCCGCGAGATCCTCCGGATGCGGACCCAGCTGGAGGAGATGCTGTCCCGGCACTGCAACCAGGCGGTCGAGAAGGTCCGTAAGGACATCGACCGCGACAAGATCATGACCGCGGAGGAGTCCCGCGACTACGGCCTGGTCGACACCATCCTGACCAGCCGGAAGAAGGGTGTGCTGGCAGGCAGCTCGGCCAGCTGACGACGCACGGTCAGAGGTCGGCCGGGCAGTGAGTAGACTGGCCGACCTCTGACACACCCGATTTTGGGGGTCGGAGTTTGCCCCGCCAGCGGGTAACGTCGAGATGCACCGTCTGACGGAGTTGACCGGCGGCAGGTGCTCGACACTGACGAGGCAGACCGTCCTTAGGCCAGGGCCGGCGAGACCGGCCGAGAGCGCAGGGAGAACGTAGGTGGCACGGATCGGCGACGGCGGCGACCTACTCAAGTGCTCCTTCTGCGGCAAGTCGCAGAAGCAGGTCAAGAAGCTCATCGCGGGCCCAGGGGTCTACATCTGCGACGAGTGCATCGATCTCTGTAACGAGATCATCGAGGAGGAGCTGGCCGAGTCCGGCGAGGTCAAGTGGGAAGAGCTTCCCAAGCCGATGGAGATCTGCCAGTTCCTGGACTCGTACGTGGTCGGCCAGGACCACGCCAAGAAGGCGCTCGCGGTCGCCGTCTACAACCACTACAAGCGGATCCAGGCGGATGCCGCCGGCGCGCCCGGGGCAAACGAGGCCGTCGAGGTCGCCAAGTCGAACATCCTGCTGATCGGGCCTACCGGCTGCGGCAAGACCCACCTCGCGCAGACCCTCGCCCGGATGCTCAACGTGCCGTTCGCCATAGCGGACGCGACCGCGCTGACCGAGGCCGGCTACGTCGGCGAGGACGTCGAGAACATCCTGCTCAAGCTGATCCAGGCGGCCGACTACGACATCAAGCGGGCCGAGACCGGGATCATCTACATCGACGAGGTCGACAAGATCGCCCGTAAGTCGGAGAACCCGTCGATCACCCGGGACGTCTCCGGCGAGGGCGTCCAGCAGGCCCTGCTGAAGATTCTCGAGGGTACGGTGGCCAACGTGCCGCCCCAGGGCGGGCGTAAACACCCGCACCAGGAGTTCATCCAGATCGACACCACCAACGTGCTGTTCATCTGCGGCGGTGCGTTCGCCGGCCTGGACCAGATCATCGAGTCGCGCACCGGGCAGGGCGGCACCGGCTTCGGGGCCCGGCTCCGGGCAGTGTCCGAGCGGTCCACCGACGACATCCTCACCCAGGTGATGCCGGAAGACATGCTCAAGTTCGGGTTGATCCCGGAGTTCATCGGCCGGCTCCCAGTGATCACCAACGTCCGCAGCCTGGACCGTGAGGCCTTGGTCCGGATCCTGACCCAGCCCCGCAACGCCCTGGTCCGCCAGTACCAACGTCTGTTTGAGTTGGACAACGTCGAGCTGGAGTTCGATCCAGGCGCGTTGGAGGCCATCGCTGATCAGGCGATGCTCCGCGGCACCGGTGCCCGTGGCCTGCGGGCGATCATGGAGGAGGTGCTGCTCTCCGTGATGTACGAGGTGCCGAGCAACCCGGACGCCGCCAGGGTCCTGATTACCCGCGAGGCAGTGCTGGAGAACGTCAACCCGACGATCGTGCCCCGGGAGTTCACCGGCCGGCGTCGGCGCGACCGCGAGGAGAAGTCGGCCTAGCCGCAACGCAACCAGGGAGCACCGCCGTGCGTGTCGCTGTCTGCCAGCTGAACAGTCGCTCCGATCAGGCCGCCAACTTGGCGACCGCGTACGGTCTGCTCTCGTCGGCCGCCGCCGGCGGCGCCGATCTCGCGGTGCTTCCCGAGTACGTCGATTACCTCGGCACCGCGGCAGGGCTGCCCGCCCCCGAGCCCGTCGACGGCACGGTCGGACGGTTCTTCGCCGACGCCGCGCGCGATCTCGGGATGTGGGTGGTTGTCGGCTCCTACCACGAACGCGGGCCCGATCCGGACCGGACGTTCAACACCTGCCTGGTCTTCGACCGTGGCGGCCAGCTGGCCGCCACCTACCGGAAGATCCACCTGTACGACGTCGAGATTCCCGGTCGGGTCTCCTACCACGAGTCGAGCAGGGTGGCACCCGGTGCCGACCCGGTCGTGGTGGAGTGCGACGGCATCCGGATCGGTCTGTCGATCTGTTACGACCTGAGGTTCCCTGAGCTGTACCGGCGGCTGGCGACCGAGCTGGGCGCCCAGGTCCTGGTGGTGCCGGCAGCGTTCATGCTGCACACCGGGCGGGACCACTTCGAGGTTCTGCTCCGCGCCCGGGCGATCGAGAACCAGTGCTACGTGTTGGCGGCCGGCCAGATCGGCGAGCATGAGCCGGGCCGTACCTGTTTCGGCCGCAGCATGGTGGTCGACCCTTGGGGCGTCGTCGTCGCCCAGGCGCCGGATGTCCCCGGTGTCGTATTCGCTGATCTCGACCCAGAGCGGGTGGAGTCCATCCGGCGCGAGCTGCCGAGCCTGGCTAACCGCCGGTTCTGACGCCGGCGGGCGACGAGTGCCGCCGGGACCGCCGGCTACGTCGGCCGCAGCGTCAACCACCAGAGGTGAGTACGCCGATCACCGCGAGGCTGATGATCGTGCCGCCGAGGATCAGCAGCGCCTTCGTCATCCGGGACGGCCCGCGAAGGATGAGCCGGTGGATCGAGACGATCACGGCCACCACCACCACAGCGCCGATCACGATCTGCCAGAACGGCAGCAGTAGGGCGGAGATGGCGTCGATGGCCTGTGGTCCTTCGACAGTCATGAGAGCCACTGTTACACGGTCGGCCGCTGCGCGGGGGACCGGCGGCCAGCTCGAAGAGGTCGGCGTCGCCGAAGGGGCGCACCGCAACGCGGCATTTCCGGTACCCAGGAACCTCACGCCGCGTAGGTCAGCCGCCGGACAGCTGGCCGAGTCAGGACCCGAACCCATCCGGTTGCACCCGCACTGACCTGTGCATACGTGGAACACGCCAGGAATCTTCAAGATCAACTTGCGTTCCGCCGCGGCGCCGCGTAACTTTCTCTCTGTCAGCGGGACACGGACAAAACGGCCGGAAACGCAGACAGCCAGGATGGGGTGGGAGACCACCGAACCAGACTGGGCGGGCGGTGCGACTCACCGGCAAGCCGGACTTGAGATTGCGAAACCGACCGGGTAAGGTAGGAAGCCGGCAGGGAGCCGGGCCGAGCCTCGGGTAACGAGGCGGGCCGGTCTGCTGGACACCCCGACCAAAGACAGCCGCGAAGCGGCTGGATCAAGCGCGGGGGAATCCGGGTGGTGCGAGAGAGTGAAACTGGCTCTTGACAACGCGAAGCCAACCGGGTAGGGTAGAGAAGTTGCCCGGCGGAAGTCGGGTGGGACGGATGGCCCTGGTGGGGTTGCCTGCTTGGTGTGGGTGGTTCTGCTGGTGTGTGTTTGTTCTTTGAGAACTCAACAGGGTGCTTGATAAGCCAGTGCCAAAGTTTGTTTGGTTCCCGGCTGGTTGACTGCTGCGTTTGTGGTGGTTTTCTGGTTGGTGATTCCTTGGCATTTTATAATGCCGGGTTTGATTTCTTCACAAGTTTTTGTTGGAGAGTTTGATCCTGGCTCAGGACGAACGCTGGCGGCGTGCTTAACACATGCAAGTCGAGCGGAAAGGCCCTTCGGGGTACTCGAGCGGCGAACGGGTGAGTAACACGTGAGCAACCTGCCCCAGGCTTTGGGATAACCCCGGGAAACCGGGGCTAATACCGGATATTACATGCTGCCGCATGGTGGTGTGTGGAAAGTTTTTCGGCTTGGGATGGGCTCGCGGCCTATCAGCTTGTTGGTGGGGTGATGGCCTACCAAGGCGACGACGGGTAGCCGGCCTGAGAGGGCGACCGGCCACACTGGGACTGAGACACGGCCCAGACTCCTACGGGAGGCAGCAGTGGGGAATATTGCACAATGGGCGGAAGCCTGATGCAGCGACGCCGCGTGAGGGATGACGGCCTTCGGGTTGTAAACCTCTTTCAGCAGGGACGAAGCGTAAGTGACGGTACCTGCAGAAGAAGCGCCGGCCAACTACGTGCCAGCAGCCGCGGTAAGACGTAGGGCGCGAGCGTTGTCCGGATTTATTGGGCGTAAAGAGCTCGTAGGCGGCTTGTCGCGTCGACTGTGAAAACCCACAGCTCAACTGTGGGCTTGCAGTCGATACGGGCAGGCTAGAGTTCGGTAGGGGAGACTGGAATTCCTGGTGTAGCGGTGAAATGCGCAGATATCAGGAGGAACACCGGTGGCGAAGGCGGGTCTCTGGGCCGATACTGACGCTGAGGAGCGAAAGCGTGGGGAGCGAACAGGATTAGATACCCTGGTAGTCCACGCTGTAAACGTTGGGCGCTAGGTGTGGGGGGCCTCTCCGGTTCTCTGTGCCGCAGCTAACGCATTAAGCGCCCCGCCTGGGGAGTACGGCCGCAAGGCTAAAACTCAAAGGAATTGACGGGGGCCCGCACAAGCGGCGGAGCATGCGGATTAATTCGATGCAACGCGAAGAACCTTACCTGGGTTTGACATGGCCGCAAAACCTGCAGAGATGTGGGGTCCTTCGGGGGCGGTCACAGGTGGTGCATGGCTGTCGTCAGCTCGTGTCGTGAGATGTTGGGTTAAGTCCCGCAACGAGCGCAACCCTTGTTCGATGTTGCCAGCGCGTTATGGCGGGGACTCATCGAAGACTGCCGGGGTCAACTCGGAGGAAGGTGGGGATGACGTCAAGTCATCATGCCCCTTATGTCCAGGGCTTCACGCATGCTACAATGGCCGGTACAATGGGCTGCGATACCGTGAGGTGGAGCGAATCCCAAAAAGCCGGTCTCAGTTCGGATCGGGGTCTGCAACTCGACCCCGTGAAGTCGGAGTCGCTAGTAATCGCAGATCAGCAACGCTGCGGTGAATACGTTCCCGGGCCTTGTACACACCGCCCGTCACGTCACGAAAGTCGGCAACACCCGAAGCCGGTGGCCCAACCCCTTGTGGGAGGGAGCTGTCGAAGGTGGGGCTGGCGATTGGGACGAAGTCGTAACAAGGTAGCCGTACCGGAAGGTGCGGCTGGATCACCTCCTTTCTAAGGAGCGCTCTCCCGGCGAAGGTCGGGTAGGGAGCCTGCCGCCTCCGAGTGTGGGGTGGGGGTGCTCATTTGGCGGAGACACTGGTGAGTTCGTGTCGGCAACGGCTGATGCTGCTAGTACTGCTTCTGCTTTCGGGTGGGGGTGTGGAGGGTGGTGTTGGTGCGGCTGGTGTGGATGGTGGGCATCCTGTTGGGTCCTGAGGGAACAGGCCACGTGGTGGGTTGTTGTCTCTGGTGCCAGGCGCGGCCTGGTCTTGCATACCGGCCATCGTGTGTGGTGGTGCTGGTGTGGGGCTGGGGGTTGCGGGTTGGTCGTTTGTTGAGAATTACACAGTGGACGCGAGCATCTTTGTGGTCAAGTTGTCAAGGGCGAACGGTGGATGCCTTGGCACTAGGAGCCGATGAAGGACGTGGGAGGCCGCGATAGGCCTGGGGGAGCTGTCAACCGAGCTGTGATCCCAGGGTGTCCGAATGGGGAAACCTGGCATCAGTCATGTGGTGTCACCTGCACCTGAACTCATAGGGTGTGTGGAGGGAACGCGGGGAAGTGAAACATCTCAGTACCCGCAGGAAGAGAAAACAATAGTGATTCCGTGAGTAGTGGCGAGCGAAAGCGGATGAGGCTAAACCGGCTGCGTGTGATACCTGTCAGGGGTTGCGTGGTCGGGGTTGTGGGACTCTGCTGATCGGACTGACATTCGGTCGAGAAGTGATAAAGCCAGTTGTTAGCTGAATGGTGTGGAAAAGCCAGCCGTAGACGGTGATAGTCCGGTAGGTGAAAACTTCTGGTCTTCTGTGGATGTTCCCGAGTAGCGGCGGACCCCTGAAATCTGCCGTGAATCTGCCAGGACCACCTGGTAAGCCTAAATACTTCCTAGTGACCGATAGCGGACGAGTACCGTGAGGGAATGGTGAAAAGTACCCCGGGAGGGGAGTGAAATAGTACCTGAAACCGTTCGCCTACAATCCGTCGGAGCCTTTCGGGGTGACGGCGTGCCTTTTGAAGAATGAGCCTGCGAGTTAGTGGCATGTGGCGAGGTTAACCCGTGTGGGGTAGCCGTAGCGAAAGCGAGTCTGAAGAGGGCGTTTGAGTCGCATGTTCTAGACCCGAAGCGGAGTGATCTAGCCATGGGCAGGCTGAAGCGCGGGTAAGACCGCGTGGAGGGCCGAACCCACCAACGTTGAAAAGTTGGGGGATGACCTGTGGTTAGGGGTGAAAGGCCAATCAAACTCCGTGATAGCTGGTTCTCCCCGAAATGCATTTAGGTGCAGCGTCGCGTGTTTCTTGCCGGAGGTAGAGCACTGGATGGTCTAGGGGGCCTACAAGCTTACCGAAATCAGCTAAACTCCGAATGCCGGTAAGTGAGAGCGCGGCAGTGAGACTGCGGGGGATAAGCTTCGTAGTCGAGAGGGAAACAGCCCAGATCACCAGCTAAGGCCCCTAAGCGTGTGCTAAGTGGAAAAGGATGTGGGGTCGCTTAGACAACCAGGAGGTTGGCTTAGAAGCAGCCACCCTTTAAAGAGTGCGTAATAGCTCACTGGTCAAGTGGTTCCGCGCCGACAATGTAGCGGGGCTCAAGCACACCGCCGAAGCTGTGGCATTCACGCGTGTACTTTGCTGATCCTTTTTTGGGTTGGTGCAGGTGTGTGGATGGGTAGGGGAGCGTCGTGCCGGGGGTGAAGCAGCGGGGTGACCCAGCTGTGGACGCGGCACGAGTGAGAATGCAGGCATGAGTAGCGAAAGAAGGGTGAGAAACCCTTCCGCCGGATGACCAAGGGTTCCAGGGCCAGGCTAATCCGCCCTGGGTGAGTCGGGACCTAAGGCGAGGCCGAGAGGCGTAGTCGATGGACAACGGGTTGATATTCCCGTACCCGCGAAGGAGCGCCCATGATGAACCTCGTTGTGCTAACTGCCCGAACTTGGTGAGGTTTTCGGACTGATCTGAGGGAGCGCGGGAACCTGGCGGGTAGTAGTCAAGCGATGGGGTGACGCAGGAAGGTAGCTGATCCCGGCCGGTGGTTGTGCCGGGGTAAGCGTGTAGGCTGCATCATAGGTAAATCCGTGGTGCGTGAGGCTGAGACGTGATGCCGAGCCGATTCAGGTGAAGTCAGTGATCCTATGCTGCCGAGAAAAGCCTCTAGCGAGCTTCTAGCGGCCCGTACCCCAAACCGACACAGGTGGTCAGGTAGAGAATACCGAGGCGATCGGGCGAACTGTGGTTAAGGAACTCGGCAAATTGCCCCCGTAACTTAGGGAGAAGGGGGGCCGGAGACGTGAAGCTCTTTTCGGGTGGAGCGTTGTATGGCCGCAGAGACCAGGGGAAAGCGACTGTTTACTAAAAACACAGGTCCATGCGAAGAAGTAATTCGATGTATATGGACTGACGCCTGCCCGGTGCTGGAACGTTAAGGGGACCGGTTAGCTCTTCGGGGCGAAGCTGAGAACTTAAGCGCCAGTAAACGGCGGTGGTAACTATAACCATCCTAAGGTAGCGAAATTCCTTGTCGGGTAAGTTCCGACCTGCACGAATGGCGTAACGACTTTCCTACTGTCTCAACCACAGGCCCGGCGAAATTGCATTACGAGTAAAGATGCTCGTTACGCGCGGCAGGACGGAAAGACCCCGGGACCTTTACTATAGCTTGACATTGGTACTCGAATTAGCTTGTGTAGGATAGGTGGGAGACTGTGAAGCTGGTACGCCAGTATCGGTGGAGTCGTTGTTGAAATACCACTCTGGTTGATTTGGGTTTCTAACTTCGGACCGTGATCCGGTTCAGGGACAGTGTCTGGTGGGTAGTTTAACTGGGGCGGTTGCCTCCTAAAGGGTAACGGAGGCGCCCAAAGGTTCCCTCATCCTGGTTGGCAATCAGGTGTTGAGTGTAAGTGCACAAGGGAGCTTGACTGTGAGACTGACAGGTCGAGCAGGGACGAAAGTCGGGACTAGTGATCCGGCACTTGCGTGTGGAAGCGGTGTCGCTCAACGGATAAAAGGTACCCCGGGGATAACAGGCTGATCTTCCCCAAGAGTCCATATCGACGGGATGGTTTGGCACCTCGATGTCGGCTCGTCGCATCCTGGGGCTGTAGCAGGTCCCAAGGGTTGGGCTGTTCGCCCATTAAAGCGGTACGCGAGCTGGGTTTAGAACGTCGTGAGACAGTTCGGTCCCTATCCGCCGCGCGCGTAGGATACTTGAGAAGGGCTGTCCCTAGTACGAGAGGACCGGGACGGACGAACCTCTGGTGTGCCAGTTGTCCCGCCAGGGGCACGGCTGGTTGGCTACGTTCGGAAGGGATAACCGCTGAAAGCATCTAAGCGGGAAGCTCGCTTCAAGATGAGGTGTCCCACCCACTTTGTGGGGTAAGGCTCCCAGTAGATGACTGGGTTGATAGGCCGGAGATGTAAGCCAGGTAACTGGTTCAGTTGACCGGTACTAATAGGCCGAGGACTTGACTTCGAAGATGTACGCGTCCACTGTGTGATTCTGGGCAAACGAACACTTGTGTGTGTTTGGTTTGTTGTTAGGGTTACGGCGGTTATGGCGGAGGGGAAACGCCCGGTTACATTCCGAACCCGGTAGCTAAGCTCTCCAGCGCCGATGGTACTGCACTCGTGAGGGTGTGGGAGAGTAGGTCACCGCCGGACATCTTTACTTGTGGGCCACCCGTACGGGTGGCCCACAAGTGTTTTCCGGGAAAGTCCGCAGACGACGGCCCCCGGACAGAAGGCACAGACCCCCGCACCGGCGGTGCCGAGAACCGCGGCGCGGACGTCAGCTCCGCTGCTGGAGGTCCACGCGCAGGTCCGCGAGCAGCGCGGCGGACTCGTCGACGGTGCGTCCAGGGAACAGTGCCACCGCGATGCTCCCGTGGTCCGCCCACCCGCAGACCGGCATCTCCTGGTCGTCGGTGGGCGTGCTGCCGCACTTCATCACCCCGCCGTACGTCCCGGCCGGCACCCGGTGGACGCCGGCCACCGAACCCTCCTCGTCACCGACGATCTCCAGCAGCGCGTCCAGGTCGTGCTCGGGTGACCACAGCAGGGCGGTGCCACCGAAAACCAGAACGCTGCGGTCCGCCGCCGACGGATCCCGGTAGACCGCGGCCGTGCTGTGGTCCAGGTCGATTCCGGCGGCGAAGGCACTGTGCAGGTAATCGGCCGTACCCCTGGCCTGTTCTCCGTCGTCGCGGACGAGCCCGGCCGCCTCGTCCGGGGCGCTCAGGCTGGCATCCTTCTGCGCGACGATGCGCAGCCCCGTCGAACCGAGCAGACCGGCGCCCAGTACACCGATCGCGGCGAGCGAGCCGATGACGGCGACGCGCCGACCGCGCCCGGCCAGGACACCTCGGCTGCGGCCGTGTCCGTCGCCCGGCGTCGGCAGGGCGTCCGGGGTGACGTCGAACGGTTCCTGACGGTCTTCCGGTTCCTGGTGAGCCGGCCGCCGTCCGCCGAATATGTCGTCGACCATGCCCGACACCGTACGTCACCGGGCCAGCCGAGCGGTGGGTGTGGCCCGTCGGCCCGCCAAGTGGGCCGAGGCCGCCGGTCAGCCGCGACCGGGCCTGCGTGAATCCAGGTGCGCTGGCTCCGTAAACTCGATGGGTGACCGAAACTTCGCAACCCCATCACGACGCTGCCCCCATGTTGCCGGCCCAGTACGCTCCGGGCGAGGTCGAACATCGGCGGTACGAGCGGTGGGTAGCCGAGGGGTACTTCCGAGCCGACGCGGGCAGCGGGAAGCCGCCGTTCACCATTGTGGTGCCGCCGCCGAACGTCACGGGGTCGCTGCACGTCGGGCACGCACTCGACCACTCGATCCAGGACACACTGATCCGACGCAAGCGGATGCAGGGCTTCGAGGCGCTCTGGTTGCCCGGCATGGACCACGCCGGGATCGCCACCCAGAACGTCGTGGAGCGACAGCTCGCTGCCGAAGGGCTGTCCCGGCACGACCTTGGCCGGGAGCAGTTCATCGACCGGGTCTGGCAGTGGAAAGCGGAGTCGGGCGGCACCATCCTCGGGCAGATGCGCCGTCTCGGTGACTCGGTCGACTGGGACCGGGAGCGTTTCACGATGGACGAGGGTCTGTCCCGGGCGGTGCAGACCATCTTCAAGCGTCTCTACGACGGCGAGCTGATCTATCGCGCCGAGCGCATCATCAACTGGTGCCCGCGGTGCCGAACCGCCCTGTCCGACATCGAGGTGGAACACAGCGACGACGACGGCGAGCTGGTTTCCATCCGGTACGGCGAGGGCGACGCGTCGATCGTGGTGGCCACCACCCGGGTCGAGACGATGCTGGGCGACACCGCTGTGGCGGTGCACCCGGACGACGACCGCTACCGTCATCTCGTCGGCACCGAGGTTGAGCTGCCGTTGACCGGTCGGCGGATCCCGATCGTCGCGGACGCGCACGTCGATCCGACGTTCGGCACGGGCGCGGTGAAGGTGACCCCGGCGCACGACCCCAACGACTTCGAGATCGGCCAACGGCACGGGCTGCCGAGTCTGACCATCCTTGACGAGCGGGCGGTGGTCACGGCGGCCGGACCGTTCGAAGGACTCGACCGGTTCGAGGCGCGGCCGGCGATCGTCGCGGCGTTGCGGGCCGAAGGGCGGGTGGTGGCCGAGAAGCGGCCGTACGTGCACGCGGTCGGTCACTGTTCGCGGTGCCGGACCACGGTCGAGCCGCGGCTGTCGTTGCAGTGGTTCGTCCGGACCGGCCCGCTGGCGAAGGCGGCCGGGGACGCGGTGCGTGACGGTCGGACCCGGGTGGAGCCGCCGGAGCTGGCCGCACGCTACTTCGCCTGGGTCGACAACATGCACGACTGGTGCATCTCCCGGCAGCTGTGGTGGGGGCACCGGATTCCGGTCTGGTACGGCCCGGCGGGCGAGGTCGTCTGCGTCGGACCCGACGAGCAGCCGCCGGCCGGTGCCGGCTGGCGGCAGGACGAGGACGTCCTCGACACCTGGTTCTCCAGCGCGCTGTGGCCGTTCTCCACGCTCGGCTGGCCGGACCAGACCGACGACCTGCGGACCTTCTACCCGACCAGCGTGCTGGTGACCGGCTACGACATCCTGTTCTTCTGGGTGGCCCGGATGATGATGTTCGGGCTGTACGCGATGGAAGGCCGGCAGCCGTTCGACGTGGTGGCCCTGCACGGCATGGTCCGGGACCAGTTCGGCAAGAAGATGTCCAAGTCGTACGGCAACGTCGTCGACCCGCTCGACTGGATCGACCGGTTCGGTGCCGACGCAACCCGGTTCACCCTGGTCCGGGGCGCCAACCCGGGCGCCGACGTGCCGATCAGCGAGGAGTGGTGCCAGGGTTCCCGCAACTTCTGCAACAAACTGTGGAACGCCACCCGGTTCGCGCTGCTCAACGGCGCGCACCTGACCGGCGACCTGCCCGATCCGGCGGATCTGGGCATGACCGACCGGTGGATCATGTCCCGACTGCAGGAGGTGACAGCGCAGGTCGACCAGCAGTTCGAGGCGTTCGAGCTGGCCAAGGCGTGTGACACGCTTTACCACTTCGCCTGGGACGACGTCTGCGACTGGTACCTGGAGCTGAGCAAGCCGGTGCTGGGCGCTGGCGGGGAGGCCGCTGACCGGACCCGCCGGGTGCTCGGCCACGTGCTCGACCAGCTGCTGCGGCTGCTCCACCCGGTTACCCCGTTCGTCACCGACGAGTTGTGGTCGGCGCTGGCCGGGTCGGGCCAGCCGGTGGCCGGCAGTCTGATGGTGGCTTCCTGGCCGGTCGCCGATCCGGCGTGGCACGATCCGGCGGCGGAGGCGGAGCTGGCCGTGGTGCAGCGGGTGGTCACCGAGGTCCGCCGGTTCCGGTCGGATCAGGGGCTGCGGCCAACCCAACGGGTCAGCGCCCGGCTGACCGGTCTGGCCGACGCGGGCGTCGGCGGGCACGAGCCGCTGATCCGGTCGCTGACCCGGCTGGACGAACCGGCCGTCGAGTTCTCGGCCACCGCGAAGCTTGCCGTGACCGCGCAGGTCGGGGTCGAGTTCGACACCCGCGGTTCGATCGACGTGGCGGCTGAACGCGCCCGGTTGACCAAGGACCGGTCGGCGGCCAAGCGGGAAGCCGAGCAGTGTCGGGCCAAGTTGGGCAACAGCGCGTTCGTCGACAAGGCACCTGCCCCGGTGGTGGACAAGATCCGTACCCGGTTGACGGCGGCCGAGGCGGAGCTGGCCCGCATCGCCGGAGCGCTCGCCGCGCTGCCGGCCGCCGACGGTGAGCAGTCGTGACGGTACGTCGACCTGGAGCCACCGGCGGCGCGAAGCAGCGGCCGGGTGGCGAGTTCGCGCGGGTCGAGCAGGAGCTCGCCGACCGGGGCTTCACCAGGATGGTGTTCGACCTGGACCGGATCGGCCAGCTGCTGGACCTGCTGGGCAGCCCGCAGCGGGCGTACCCGTCGATCCATCTGACCGGGACCAACGGCAAGACCTCGACCGCCCGGATGATCGACTCGTTGCTGCGGGCCTTCGGGCTGCACACCGGCCGCTACACCAGTCCGCACCTGGAGACGGTGCGGGAGCGGATCAGCCTGGACGGTGAGCCGGTCAGCGAGGAGCGATTCGCCGCAGTGTACCGGGAGGTCGCGCCGTTGGCCGGCCTGGTTGACAAGCAGGCAGCGGAGCCGCTGACGTACTTCGACACGACGACCGCGCTGGCGTTCGCGACGTTCGCCGACGCCCCGGTCGACGTGGCGGTGGTGGAGGTCGGGCTGGGCGGCGCCGAGGACGCCACCAACGTGCTGTCCGCCGGTGTCTGCGTGATCACGCCGATCGGTCTGGACCACACCGAGTGGCTGGGTGACACCCTCACCGACATCGCCTGGGCCAAGGCCGGCATCGTGCACGCCGGGTCGACGGTGGTCACCGCGGTGCAGCCGGAGGAGGCGGCCGGGCCGATTCTGGACCGGTGCGCCGAGGTGGGGGCAACCATCGCCCGGGAGGGCGGCGAGTTCGGAGTGGTCCACCGCGCTGTCGCGGTCGGCGGGCAGATGCTCACGTTGCAGGGGCTCGGCGGCCGGTACGACGAGGTGTTCCTGCCGCTGCACGGGGCGCATCAGGCGCAGAACGCGGCGTTGGCGCTGGCGGCGGTGGAGGCGTTCCTCGGTGCCGGTCCGGGCCGGACGTTGGACGCCGAGCCGGTCCGGCAGGGCTTCGCCGGGGTGTCGTCACCGGGCCGGCTGGAGCGGGTACGCAGCGCGCCGACGATCCTGCTCGACGGCGCCCACAACCCGCACGGGATGGCGGCTACGGTCGCCGCGGTGCAGGAGGAGTTCGCGTTCCGGCGGCTCGTGGTGGTACTCGCCGTGCTGGCCGACAAGGACGCCGAGGCGCTGCTGGATCTGCTGGAGCCGGTGGCGGACGCGCTGGTGGTGACCGGCAACACGTCGCCGCGGGCGATGCCGGTCGGTCAGTTGGCCGGCCTCGCGGTCGAGGCGTTCGGCGTGGACCGGGTACGGGTGACCCAGCAGATGCCGGACGCGATCGAAGCGGCGGTGGAGCTGGCCGAGGCCGACCTCGACGGGGAGCTCAGCGGGGTGGGGGTCCTGATCACCGGGTCGGTGGTGACGGTGGCCGACGCACGCCGGCTGCTGACCCGGTGAGCGACGGCCCGGTGAGCGACGAATCCGTGAGCGACGACCCAGCCGGGCTGCCGCCGCGTCGGTCCGGGTTGCGCAACCCGTCGGCCGCCGCGCGCGGGCTCGGCGCGGCGACTCTCGGCCTGGAAGCGTTGGTGCTGGTGCTGGCGATCCAGCCGATCCGGATGCTGGGCGACGGCTCCGTCCCGGCGGCCATGGTGGCCAGCGCCGTCCTCGCCGTCGGCGCGGTGCTGCTCGCCGGTCTGCTGCGGCGCCGCTGGGCCTGGTACGCCGGCACCGTGCTGCAGGGGCTGGTCCTGCTCGCCGGTCTGCTGCACTGGTCGCTGCTGGTGGTGGGGGTGCTGTTCGGCATCGTCTGGGCGTACGTGTGGCACGTCCGGCGGGTCATTCTCAGCTGACCACAGCCGTCGCCGGGGTCACTGCGACACGTCGGCGTCGGACGTCGGCTGGTCGCGGTCACGCCACTCGATGATGGCGATGCCGTGGCCGTCCGGGTCGCGGAAAGCGGCTGCCCACAGCTCCAACCGGGCACCACGGTTGACTGCCCGGGGCGCGTAGGTGAACCGCACCCCTTTGGCCTTGAGTTCGTCGTGCATCCGTTGCAGGCCGTCGACTTCTAGGTTGAGGTGCATGAGCCGACGGTTGACCGGGGCGACCTCGGGCACCGACCGCAGCACCAGGCGGGTCTGCCCGGAGGCGAGCACTGCGTTTCCGTCACCGCCGTCGATCTCGAAGAAGCCGAGCATGTCGCGGTAGAACTCGACCGACCGGTCGAGGTCCGCGACGAGCAGGGTCAGACCGACGCCGTGAATCGGCCCGTGATCGTCGGCCGGTTCGCCGGCCAGGGTGTCGGGGCCGGCGGCGGCCAGGTCGGCGAGCGGTCCGTCCGGGTCGGGCACCGACCCGCCGTCGGGGTCGTCTGCGTCCGGGTCGGGCTGGTCGGCCAGCGCCGTCCCAGTGGCGGTCGGTGACTCGGCGCGGGCCTCGGCGGCGGCCCGGCCCCGGTCCGCTCCGGCGGTGACCGTGCCGGCCTCCGGCTCGGCGGGTGGGGAGTACGGCCGTGGCCGGGCACGGCGCGGCAGCGGCACCGGCTGCGGGTCCACCACCGTGCCGTCCACCACCTTGTGGCCGCCCGGAGACTGGCTCACCACGACGGGGTCGCCGACCTTGCCGGGGTCCTTGCCGGGGTTGCCGGGATCCTCCGGCTCGGACGGTTCGATGTCCGGGTCGAACCCTGGGGTGGCGAAGTCCGGGCGGGGGTTCTCCGCCGGGTCGCGTTGGCGCTGACGCGGATCGTCGGCCGGACCGGCGGGCTCGGCCGGATCGTCGTCGCGCAGCCCCGCACCGAGATCGGCGGTCCGGGTGGTGTCCGGGTCGAGGAACAGGTCGTCGGAGCGTCGCCGCACCCACGGCGGCTCCTCATCGACGTCGAGCAGGTCGTCGTCGAGGGTGCTGAAATCGGGCTCGTCGAACTCCGGCGGCAGGTCGGCCCGCTGCGCGGCGGCTTCGGCGTGGGTGAGCACGTCGTCCCAGATGATCCGTACGTGACGTTGGTCGTCGATGGCGACCATGATCGGCAGCGTGGCACCGGGGTCGGGCCACTTCGCCACCGGCACCCGGGGGTCGCGGACCTTGACCGACCGTGGCGGTACGCCCGGCGCGTCCACCAGGATCTGCAGTTCGCAGCGGCCGTAGGTGGAGGAGGCCGGCGGCTCGGAGACGCTGCGGACGTGGGCGATGCCAGCCACCCAGGCGCGCTCAGTGCCGGGGAACGCGGTGATCAGCACCAGGCTGACCGCGAGCACCAGCAGCGCCACGCCCAGCGCGGCGATCGCCCAGCTGGTCATGCCTGCGCCGAAGAGGATGATGAACGTGGCGAAAGTGCCCAGCACCGTGCCGATGAGCTTGCGGGCGGTGGAAACCGATCGATGGCCGTTCGCCACAGTAGACCTCCCTGCGTCAAGGCCAGGCTAGGCCGGGCCCGGCGAGGATGGAAGAGCCACGACCGGTGGCGTCGGTAGCCGCCGGTCCTCGTCCGTCCCCTGGCCCTCCATCATGACGCGCGGGGCGGCGTGGACCCACTAGGCTGGCAGCGCCAGTCCGTACCGGATCGCTCCGCAGGGGAGCGCTGCCGGTCCGTCGATAAGGAGCCAGCGTGTCCAGCCCCACCGATGTCGAACGTACCCTCGTGTTGATCAAGCCGGACGCGGTCCGGCGCGGCTTGGTCGGCGAGATCCTCGGCCGGTTCGAGCGTAAGGGACTGTACCTGGTCACCCTGCAGTCGCGCCGGATGGACGAGGACCTGGCCGGCGCGCACTACGCCGACCATGTGGACAAGCCGTTCTACCCGCCGCTGAAGGAGTTCATGACCGGCGGGCCGCTGGTCGCCCTGGTGCTCGCCGGTGACCAGGCCATCGATGTGGTCCGTGGGCTGATCGGCACCACCGACGGGCGAAAGGCGACGGCCGGCACCATTCGCGGCGACCTGGCGCTGTCCAACCGGGAGAACCTGGTGCACGCCTCGGACTCCCCGGAGAGCGCGGCCCGCGAGATCAAGCTCTGGTTCCCCGACCTGGGCTGACCCCGGTCGATCAGCCGCAGGTTGTCGGCCGGTTCGTGTGCTGGCCACCTGATTCGGGGGATCTCGCCACATTTCATCGATAGACCTCTTGGGGACACCGGACTTCCCAGGAGGATTCGATGAACCCATTCGACCGCCGTACCCTGCTGCGGGCCGGACTGGCCGGCGGCACCGGACTCGCTGGCGGCGCGCTGCTCGGCGGAGCCGGCGCGGCCGCCAGCGGGCCCGCAGCGTCGGGCCGGCCTGCGGCGCCGGCCTGGCACCCCACCGGCCGGCCGGTGCTCACCCACGGCGTCCAGAGCGGCGTGGCCGGCCCCGGCGAGGCCGTCGTCTGGACCCGCGCGGACCGGGTCGGCCGGCTGATCGTCGAAGTCGGCCGCCGGCCGGACCTGCGCGACGCCCGGCGGGTACGCGGCCCGGTGCTCGACAGCCGCGGCGACTACACCGGCAAGGTACGGCTGCGTGGCCTGCCCGCCGGCGAGCGGCTGCACTACCGGGTGCGGGTGGAGAGTCTGCACCGTCCCAGCCTGGTCAGCGAACCGTTGACCGGTTCGCTGAGCACCGCACCCCGCGCCGGTGGTCACCACGGACACCACCGGGGCCGGCCGGTCGGCGGCACCCGGGGTCGGGTCGACAACGTGCGGTTCGTCTGGACCGGGGACATCGCCGGCCAGGGCTGGGGGATCAGCGAGGACTTCGGCGGGATGCGGATCTTCGAGGCGATGCGGCGTGGCCGGCCGGACTTCTTCCTGTGCAGCGGCGACACGGTGTACGCCGACAACCCGCTCGCTGAGACGGTGACCCTGCCGGACGGGCGGGTGTGGCGCAACCTGGTGACCCCGGAGAAGTCCAAGGTCGCCGAGAC
The DNA here is from genome assembly GCF_027497395.1 of Solwaraspora sp. WMMA2080. GTDB lineage: Bacteria > Actinomycetota > Actinomycetes > Mycobacteriales > Micromonosporaceae > Micromonospora_E. Next base: position 6,221,942 of record NZ_CP114910.1, read on the forward strand.
GCTCACCGAGTTCCGTGGCCAGTTCGCCTACAACCTGCTCGACGCGCAGCTGCGGTCGTTCGCCGCCGAGGTGCCGCAACTCAACCAGTGGGACGACCATGAGGTGACCAACAACTGGTACCCGGGCGAGATCCTCACCGACCCGCGTTACACCGAGACCCGGGTCGACGTGCTGGCCGCCCGGTCCCGGCAGGCGTTCCACGAGTGGCTGCCGACCCCGGACGACGGACCGCTGTACCGGGTGGTCCGCTACGGGCCGCTGCTGGACGTGTTCGTCCTCGACATGCGCACCTACAAGGACCCCAACGACGGCAACACCTACGCCGACCCGCATCGGGGCCTGCTCGGCACCCAGCAACGGCAGTGGCTGATCCGCGAGCTCACCCGGTCGACGGCCACCTGGAAGGTGATCGCCAACAACCTGCCGCTCGGTCTGATCGTGCCGGACGGTGGCGCAGCCCAGGAAGGCATCGCCCAGGGCGACGGCGGCGCGCCGGCCGGGCGGGAGCTGGAGTTCGCCGAGATTCTCGGCGCGGCGCACCGGGCCGGTGTCACCGGTATCGTCTTCCTCACCGCTGACGTGCACTACACCGCCGCCCATCACTACGATCCGGCACGGGCAGCGGTGGCCGACTTCACCCCGTTCTGGGAGTTCGTCTCCGGCCCGGCGCACGCCGGGGCGTTCGGCCCGAACACCCTCGACGGTACGTTCGGCCCGGAGGCGGTGTTCGTCAACGCCCCACCGCGGGTCAACACCTCACCGGCCGAAGGTTTCCAGCACTACGGCGAGGTGTTCGTCGACGGCGAATCCCGGGCGTTCACCGTGCACCTGCGCGACCGGGACGGCCGTTCGCTCTGGTCGGCCACCCTGCCGGCCCCGTCCGCCCGCTGAAACCGGAAGTGGCAGGCGGACGGAAACCAGCTCGACGGGTGGGATACGCTCAAAACTGAAGGCAACCCAAAGGCGACGACCCGGCCATCACCGGTGAGCCTCCGGAAGAACCGGCTACCACTGCCCGGCAGCGGCGGCCCCAGTAGAACCGGACGGGTCCGGCCCGTCACAGCCGGCCGATGAGCGGGCGGTCGCGCACCTCGGCGACCGCCAAGCGAGGTGGTACCGCGGCCCACCGTGGCGACGTCCGGCAGCAGTCGGCGACCGCCCGACGGGTTCGTCCTCGCAGACCACGAGACAGTGAGCTGCGCGAGGAGAGGGCACCACCATGGCGTACCCGATGACCGACCCCGCCACCGGCGTGCCGGCCAGTCCGGACCTGCCCCAGGTGGAGCGCCGTGTCCTGGACTACTGGACGGCGGACAAGACCTTCGAAGCCAGCGTCGACCAGCGTGACCCGGGTCCGGACGGCGCCAACGAGTACGTCTTCTACGACGGCCCGCCGTTCGCCAACGGCCTGCCGCACTACGGCCACCTCTTCACCGGCTACGTCAAGGACGTGGTGCCGCGCTACCAGACGATGCGCGGCCGGCGGGTCGAGCGCCGCTTCGGCTGGGACTGCCACGGGCTGCCCGCCGAGGTCGAGGCCGAACGCCAGCTCGGCATCTCCACGAAGGCGGAAATCGTCGAGCTGGGCATGGAGCGCTTCAACGACGTCTGCCGCAGCTCGGTGCTGACCTACACGCAGGACTGGGAGCGTTACGTCACCCGGCAGGCCCGCTGGGTCGACTTCGTCAACGACTACAAGACGCTCGACCTGGACTACATGGAGAGCGTCATGTGGGCCTTCAAGGCCCTGTATGACAAGGGGCTGGTCTACGAGGGCTTCCGGGTGTTGGCCTACTGCTGGCGCTGTGAGACGCCGCTGAGCAACACCGAGACCCGGATGGACGACGTCTACCGCGACCGGCAGGACCCGACCGTCACCGTCTGGTTCGAGCTGGCGCCGGCGCAGCCCGGTGGCGAGCCGGAACGGATCGGGGTGTGGACCACCACGCCGTGGACGCTGCCGTCGAACCTGGCCCTCGCCGTCGGCCCGGACATCGAGTACGCGGTGCTGCAGCGCGACGGGCAGCGGTACCTGCTGGGGGCGGCACGGGTCGAGGCGTACGCCAAGGAACTGGACGGGTTCGAGCGGGTCGGCACGGTCCGCGGCGCCGAGCTGGTCGGACGCCGCTACACCCCGCTGTTCGACTACCTGGTCGACCGGGCCGGCCCGAACGCCTACCAGGTCCTCGGCGCCGACTTCGTCACCACCGAGGACGGCACCGGGGTGGTGCACATGGCCCCGGCGTTCGGTGAGGACGACCAGAACACCTGCAACGCCGCCGGCATCCCGACGATCGTCACCGTCGACGACCACACCCGGTTCACCGCCCTGGTCCCGCCGTACGCGGGGGAGCAGGTCTTCGACACCAACAAGCCGATCATCCGTGAGCTGCGCGACCGGGGCCTGCTGCTGCGCCACGACACCTACACCCACTCGTACCCGCACTGCTGGCGCTGTGACACGCCGTTGGTCTACAAGGCGGTGTCGTCGTGGTTCGTGGCCGTGTCCACCTTCCGGGACCGGATGGTGGAGCTGAACCAGCAGATCTCCTGGACGCCGGCGCACGTAAAGGACGGCTCGTTCGGCAAGTGGCTGGCCGGAGCGCGGGACTGGTCGATCAGCCGGAACCGGTTCTGGGGCTCACCGATCCCGGTGTGGCGCTCGGACGACCCGGCCTATCCGCGGGTCGATGTGTACGGCTCGCTCGACGAGCTGGAGCGTGACTTCGGCGTACGCCCGGCCGACCTGCACCGGCCCGGCATCGACGAGCTGACCCGGCCCAACCCGGACGACCCGACCGGACGGTCCACGATGCGCCGGGTGCCGGAGGTGCTCGACTGCTGGTTCGAGTCCGGGTCGATGCCGTTCGCCCAGGTGCACTACCCGTTCGAGAACCGTGAGTGGTTCGAGCACCACTACCCGGGCGACTTCATCGTCGAGTACATCGGGCAGACCCGTGGCTGGTTCTACACCATGCACGTGCTGGCCACCGCGTTGTTCGACCGGCCGGCCTTCCGCAACTGCGTCAGCCACGGCATCCTGCTCGGCGCCGACGGGCGCAAGATGAGCAAGAGCCTGCGCAACTACCCGGACGTGTACGAGGTGTTCGACACCTACGGCTCGGACGCGATGCGCTGGATGCTGATGGCCTCGCCGGTGCTGCGCGGCGGCGACATGGCGGTGGTGGAGAGCGGCGTCCGCGACGCCGTCCGGCAGGTGCTGCTGCCGCTGTGGAACGTCTGGTACTTCTTCGCGTTGTACGCCAACGCGGAGGGCTACACCGCGACCCGGCGTACCGACAGCACCCACCTGCTCGACCGGTACGTGCTGGCCAAGACCGGTGAACTGGTCGACGAGGCCACCCGGCAGATGGACAGCTACGACATCTCCGGTGCCTGCGCCAGCGTGCGTACCTACCTCGACGCGTTGACCAACTGGTACGTCCGCCGGTCCCGGGACCGGTTCTGGTCCGGCGACACCGACGCGTTCGACACCCTGTACACCGTGCTGGAGACGCTCACCCGGGTGGTGGCGCCGTTGGCACCGTTGACCAGCGAGGAGATCTGGCGCGGGCTGACCGGTGAACGGTCGGTGCACCTGACCGACTGGCCGGCCGCCGGCGAGTTCCCCGCCGACCACGACCTGGTCGCGTCGATGGACGCGGTCCGCGAGGTCTGCTCGGCCGGGCTGTCGCTGCGCAAGGCCCGTAATCTGCGGGTCCGGCTGCCGTTGCCGGCGCTGACCGTGGCCAGCGCCGCCGCGCCACAACTGCGGCCGTTCGCCGACCTGGTCGCCGACGAGGTCAATGTCAAGTCGGTGGAGTTCACCGACGCCGTCGCCGACCACTGCCAGCAGGTGCTGACCGTGGTGCCCCGGGTGCTCGGCCCCCGGGTCGGCGGCCAGGTACAGGCGGTGATCCGGGCGGTGAAGTCCGGCGACTGGGCGCTGGGCGACGACGGCGCGCCGGTCGCCGCCGGGGTCCGGCTGGCCGACGGGGAGTACGAGTTGAAGCTGGTCGCCGCCGACCCGGAGCATTCCGCACCGTTGCCGGCCGGGCAGGGGGTGGTGGTGCTGGACACCACCGTCACGCCGGAGCTGGCCGCCGAAGGGCTGGCCCGGGACCTGGTCCGGGTGATCCAGCAGGCCCGGCGGGAGGCCGACCTGCGGATCACCGACCGGGTCCGGGTCACTGTGGTCGCCGGGGCCGAGGTGGCGGCGGCGGTACGGGCGTACCAGGACTTCGTCGCCGGTGAGGTGCTCGCCGACGAGGTGACGGTCGACCCGTCCGGGGCCGGCCCGGCGGGGGGATTCGCCGGTGAGGTGGGCGACGGTGAGCCGGTGTCGGTGCGGGTGCAGCGGGTCTGACCGGTCCGGGCGGGATCCCGTCCGCTACCGTGTCTGTCCGACCCACCCATGCCTGTCCCGTCGCCGGAGGATCCGTGCCGCCGCTGTATTCGATCGGCAAAGTCACTGTCGGACCAGCGTTGTTGCTGGGCTGGCGACCCAAGGTGGAAGGGCGGGAGAACATCCCCACCACCGGCGGGGTGATCCTGGCCGCGAACCACCTGTCCGTCGCCGACGAGTACTTCCTCGGCGCGGTGCTGCCCCGGCACGTGGCGTTCTGGGCCAAGGCCGAGTACTTCGACGGCACCGGATTCCGTGGGCTGCTGACCAAAGGCCTGGTGACCGGGCTCGGCGCGATCCGGGTGGAACGCGGCGGCGGGCGGGCGGCGCTGAGCGCCTTCGACGGCGCGATCCCGCTGCTGCGGGCCGGCCGGCAGGTGGCCGTCTTCCCGGAGGGCACCCGTTCGCCGGACGGGCGGCTGTACCGGGGCCGGACCGGGGTGGCCCGGCTGGCGCTGGCCGCCGGGGTGCCGGTCGTCCCGGTCGGGTTCGTCGGCACCGCGCAGATCCAGCCGATCGGGTCGCTCTGGCCGAAGCTGAGCCGGGGCACGGTCACGGTCCGGTTCGGCAAGCCGCTCGACTTCACCGGGCGCGGCGATGACCGCTCCGAGATGCGTCGGATCACCGACGAGGTGATGAGCGAGATTCAGCAGCTCACCGGCCAGGAGTACGTGCCCCGGTACGCGCCACCGCGTACCGCCGGTGGGGCGAGGACCAGCGACGGCCAGCCGGGCAACGGTAACGGCGACGCCGCCGGCTGAGCCACTCCCGGGTCACTCCCGGCTGATCGCCTGGGCGCGTAGTTGCCCGGTCAACGTCGCGCTCTCCTCGACCGACCGGCGGGTGAACAGCGCGGTGCCGAGGCTGCCGTGGTCGGCCCAGGCGCAGACCACCACGTCGTCGCCGTCGGAGACGCCGGTTCCGCAGCTCAGGTGGGTGCCCCGGGTGCCGGTCTCGAACATCTCGACGGTATCCATCTGGTACGCGTCGCTGATCCGGCCGACCTCGCTGTCCAGGTCGCTGCCCGGCGTCATCCGAAAACCGGTGATGCCGTAGAGCACCACGAGCTTGCCGTTGCCGTCCCGGTACACACCGGCGAAGGTGTCCTCGGCAAGCAGATGGGCGGTGCGCATCTCACCTTCCAACCGGGCGGCGGTCTCCTGGCTGGAGCCGTCGTCGCTGAGTCGCAGGTCGGCGACCTGCCCGGGGAGCGCGGCGTTCGCCGGGTACTGGTCCCACAGCGGCTTGCCGTAGTAGGCCGGACAGCCGCAGCAACAGGCGACGGTGAGCAGGGTGAACAGCGTCGTCTTCCATGGCCAGCGCCGTCGTCGGCGTTGTTGTCGGCGCTGCCGACGGGCCGCTTTTCCGGTCGGCGCCGGTGGCCCGGTGACCGGTGGCCCGGTGACCGGTGGTCGGGTCACCGGGAGCCGGCTCGGGTTCGGCGGGTGCGGACCGGCGACCGGTGGTGGCGTGTCCGGGGGCGAGGTGGGCGCGGGTGGGGCCACCGGCGGGGGGAAGGCCGCCGGTTCCGGCGTCGGCGGGTTGGCACCGGGCCATTCGTCGGGCGGGTCGGTCGGTTGACCCGCCGGCCAGGGGTCGGCGGCGGCCCACGGGTCGACCGGGGTGCGGGTCGCTGGATCGTCTTCGGCGTACCCGTCGGGTGGTAGCTGCAGGGTCGGGTCACGGGGTGGTGGCTGATCCGTCCGGGGGGCGTCCCGCTGCCACCAGCGCTGGCGCGGCCGCGGTGGCGGCACCGCTGCCGAGCCCCGCCACGGGGCCGGTGACGTGGCGGGTGACGTGGCCGGGTCGGACCCGCCCGCCCCGGCTGGCTGGTCCGTGGTCGGACCTTCATCCGGTTGCGGCTGCCGCATCGCAGATGCATCTCCTTTCGGACCCGTTCGAGGTTAGTACCGTGCGGCTAGCCCGGCCGCCCCGCCCGCGTACTGTGGGTGGTTGACCCGGTGTCCGGTGCGGTTTGGAGGAGGTTTGATGGGTGTCCCGGCAGGCGCTGCCCCGACGGCGACCGTGGGTGGCCCGACGGCCAGGTCGGTCTGGTCCCGGTTGGAGCCGTTGCTGCCCCAGGTCAGCAAGCCGATCCAGTACGTCGGCGGCGAGCTCGGCGCGGTGGCCAAGGACTGGGAGGCCGCAGCCGTGCGCTGGGCGCTGATGTATCCGGACGCCTACGAGGTCGGCCTGCCGAACCAGGGCGTGCAGATCCTGTACGAGGTGCTCAACGAGCAGCCCGACGTGCTGGCCGAACGGACCTACGCGGTCTGGCCGGACCTGGAACGGCTGATGCGGGCGCACGGCGTGCCGCAGTTCACCGTTGACGCGCACCGGCCGGTCGGCGACTTCGACGTGTTCGGTGTCTCGTTCGCCACCGAGCTGGGCTACACGAACCTGCTGACCGCGATCGACCTGGCCGGGATCCCGTTGTCCGCCGCTGACCGGGACGACTCACACCCGGTGGTGCTGGCCGGTGGGCATGCCGCGTTCAACCCGGAGCCGATCGCCGATTTCATCGACGCGGCGGTGCTCGGCGACGGCGAGGAAGCCGTGCTGGAGATCACCGGCATCGTCCGGCGGTGGAAGGCCGAAGGGTCGCCGGGTGGGCGCGACGAGCTGCTGCTGCGGCTGGCCCGTACGGAGAGCATCTACGTACCGCGCTTCTACGACGTGGACTACCTGCCGGACGGCCGGATCCAGCGGGTGGTGCCGAACCGGGCTGACGTGCCGTTCCGGGTGCACAAGCGCACCACCATGGACCTGGACGCTTGGCCGTACCCGAAGAAGCCGATCGTCCCGCTGGCCGAGACGGTCCACGAACGCTACGCGGTAGAGATCTTCCGCGGCTGTACGCGCGGTTGCCGGTTCTGCCAGGCGGGCATGATCACGCGTCCGGTGCGGGAGCGGTCCATCACCACGGTCGGGCAGATGGTCGCCGACGGCCTGGAGTACTCCGGCTTCCACGAGGTCGGTCTGTTGTCGCTGTCCTCGGCCGACCACTCGGAGATCGGCGACATGTGCTCCGGCCTGGCCGAGCAGTACGCCGGCACGAACGTGTCGCTGTCGCTGCCGTCCACCCGGGTTGACGCGTTCAACATCGAGCTGGCGCAGGAGCTGTCCCGCAACGGTCGGCGTACCGGGCTGACGTTCGCCCCGGAGGGCGGCTCGGAGCGGATCCGCCGGGTGATCAACAAGATGGTTTCGGAGGAGGACCTGATCCGGACCGTGGTGACCGCGTACACCAACGGCTGGCGTCAGGTGAAGCTCTACTTCATGTGCGGGCTGCCCACCGAGACCGACGACGACGTGCTGCAGATCGCCCGGCTCGCCCACGAGGTGATCAAGGCGGGTCGGGCGGCGACCGGTTCCAAGGACATCCGGTGCACCGTCTCGATCGGCGGGTTCGTGCCCAAGCCGCACACCCCGTTCCAGTGGGCGTCGATGCAGCACCCGGAGGTGATCGACAACCGGCTGCGGCTGCTCAAGCAGGCCATCAACGCGGACCGGTCGCTCGGTCGGGCGATCGGCTACCGTTACCACGACGGCGAGCCGTCGCTGATCGAAGGGCTGCTGTCGCGCGGTGACCGGCGGGTCGGCGCGGTGATCCGCCGGGTCTGGGAGTCCGGCGGCCGGTTCGACGGCTGGAGCGAGCACTTTTCGTACCAGCGGTGGGTCGACGCGGCCGCCGACACGCTGCCGGCGTACGGGGTCGACCTGGACTGGTACACGGTTCGCGAACGGGACACCACCGAGGTGTTGCCCTGGGACCACCTGGACTCCGGGCTGGACAAGGACTGGCTCTGGCAGGACTGGCAGGACGCGTTGGGCGAGTATGAGCAGGATGACTGCCGGTGGACGCCCTGTTTCGACTGCGGTGTCTGTCCGTCAATGGATACTGAGATCCAGATCGGTCCGACCGGGCAGAAACTGCTGCCGCTGACGCCGGTCAACACCGGCCTGCGGACCCCGGCGGCGGGCTGACTGGCGCGCCGCACCCATCCGGGTGAGGATGACGACGTTCCCTACCCCTTCCGAGGAGCATCACGATCAGCAGGAAGCCACAACCGGCAGGCGGCCAGGCGCCGGTCGTGCAACGGATCCGGATCCGGTACGCCAAGCGCGGCCCGCTGCGGTTCACCTCGCACCGCGACTTCGCCCGGGCGTTCGAACGGGCACTGCGCCGCGGCGGTGTCCCGGTCGCCTTCTCTCAGGGATTCACCCCGCACCCCAAGATCTCCTACGCGAGCGCGGCCCCGACCGGCGTCGCCAGTGAGGCCGAGTATCTGGAGATCGGTCTGCAGCAGCAGGTCGACCCCGACCGGCTGCGGGTGGCGCTCGACGCTGCGCTGTCGCCCGGCCTCGACGTACTGGAGGCGGTTGAGGCGGCCGGCGGTAGCCTGGCCGACCGGATCGACGCGTCGCGATGGCGGATCGAGCTGCCCGAGGTCGATCCGGAGTCGGCCGGCCGGGCGGTGGCGACGTTCACCGCCGCCGAGGAGGTGCTGGTGGAGCGGTTGACCAAGCAGGGCCGGCGGACCTTCGACGCCCGTGCCGCAGTGGTGCGGATCGTGGTCGCCGACCGGTCCGACAACACCGACGGACCGGGTGCCGGTCCGGGCAGCGGCCTACCTTCCGAGGTCAGCTCGGTGCCGTGTGCGATACTCGACCTAGTCGTCCGGCAGGTCACCCCGTCGGTACGACCCGATGACGTCCTCTCCGGCCTGCGCGTCATGGCCGACCTGGAGCCGCCGGTGCCGCCCCGAGTGACCCGGCTAGCTCAGGGAACACTGACCGCGCAGGGGGAGATCGTCGATCCGTTGGAGGCGGATCGAGCTGGGCAGCCATCGGTGAACGCCAGCCGTGTTCCGGCCGGCGCTCAGTAAGCCAGACTTCGGCGGTCTGCCTCCGGGTCTCTCGCCCCACCGGGCCGGAAGCTCAGCGGCGCGTCCGCCGGATCACTTTTTGCGGCAACCCTGCGTGGCAGCGCTCACCCGCGCCCGGGGCGGCCAGAACTGGAGAACGTCCAATGCTCGAAAACGAGCCAGAGGGCGGGGACCGGACCGGTACCGAACCGGCCGGCGCTCCCGCTGATGTGACCCGATCCACAACCGCCCGCACGACGCGGCGGCGGACCAGCAAGGCCGCGGCGGGGGTCGCCGGCGGCGACGCGGCCACGACCGGTGGTTCGGCTGGTCCGGCACCAGCCACCGGCGAACCGGCTGCGGTGTCCCGGACCCGCCGTCGCCGTTCGACGGCAGCGGACAAGGCCGGTACGGATACCACCGGTACTGATACCGCTGACGCGGGTGGCCCGGACGACACCGCCGGCCCGTCGGCCGACTCCACTGCTGAGCCGGCGATCAAGAAGACCACTCGGACCCGGCGGAAGAAGGCGGCCGAGCCGGCAGTCGTGGTGCCGGTCGAGGAGAGCGAACCCGCCCCGGGAGCAGCCGCTGCCCAACTGGCCACATCGTCGCCGGTCGGTCCTGCGACGCCGGCCACCGAGACACCACCGGCCGCCGAGCCGGTGCCGACCCGAGCAGCCGGCCGGTCGGCGAAGTCCGAGTCGGCGGCGATGCCCGGCCCGGCCGCCGCCGACTCCGACGCGGAGCCGGGTGCCGCCGTGGGCCAGGCCGGCCCGGCGACCGACGACGCCGCTGCGGTGTCTGGCGTCGCGCCGTCGTCCCGACGCCGCAGAGCGGCAGCCGGACCACCTGTCGTGCTGTTCATGGCACCCGATCCGCAGAGTCCGCCGGTCGCCACCGACGCTGGTCAGCCGGCGGCAGTGGAGCCCGCTGTCCAGACCATCGACGGTGCCGAGGCGGCCGGCGACGACGAGCCGGTGCGGCGGCGTCGGCGGGGCCGGCGTAGCGCCGACAGCGAGCCGGCGGCCGAGCCGGTCACCGAGGCCGCAGAGGCACCGCAGGAGCAGCCCGCTGAGGTGACCACCGACGCCGACACGGACGACGATGACGACGACACGCCGGCCGGCCGGCGTCGTCGGCGCCGTGGGCGCCGGGGCCGGGGCCGGGGCAAGGGCGGCGCGGAGGAGGGCGACGCCGACACCGGCGACGAGACCGAGGCGTCCGATGACGGTGGGTCGGCCGACGACGCCGATGGCGATGGCGATGGCGACTCCATGACCCGTCGGCGGCGTCGCCGCCGACGCCGTGGCTCCGGCGACGCGGAGTCCGGGGCCGAGGACGGCGTGCCGACCGTCGTCAAGATTCGTGAACCACGCAAAACCGTCGACGAGGTGCAGGGCGTCACCGGGTCGACCCGGTTGGAAGCGAAGCGGCAGCGCCGTCGGGACGGCCGAGAGCAGCGGCGGACCCGTCCGCCGATCCTCAGCGAGTCGGAGTTTCTGGCCCGGCGGGAGGCCGTCGACCGGGACATGGTGGTGCGTCAGCGCGGTGACCGGACCCAGATCGCCGTGCTGGAGGACGGCGTCCTGGTCGAGCACTACGTCACCCGGGCCTCGTCGGGCACCATGGCTGGCAACGTCTACCTCGGCAAGGTGCAGAACGTGCTGCCGAGCATGGAGGCAGCCTTCGTCGACGTGGGTCGTGGCCGCAACGCGGTGCTGTACGCCGGTGAGGTCAACTGGGACGCCACCGGCCTGGAAGGTCGGTCCCGGTCCATCGAGCAGGCGCTGCGTTCCGGTGACTCGGTGCTCGTGCAGGTCACCAAGGATCCGATCGGGCACAAGGGCGCTCGGCTCACCAGTCACGTTGCGCTCTCCGGCCGGCATCTGGTGTACGTACCGAACGGGAACGCCTCCGGGATCAGCCGCAAACTGCCGGACACCGAGCGCAAGAGGCTACGGGACATCCTCAAGAAGTTGGTGCCCGACGGTGCCGGTGTGATCGTGCGGACCGCAGCTGAGGGTGCCAGCGAGGACGAGCTGTCCCGCGACGTCAAACGACTGCAGGCACAGTGGGAGGACATCCAGGCCAAGGCGGGTTCCGGTGGCGCGCCGACGCTGCTCTACGAGGAGCCGGACCTGGTCATCCGGGTCGTTCGGGACCTGTTCAACGAAGACTTCCGCGAACTGGTCGTTCAGGGCGACACCGCGTACGAGATGGTGGAGTCCTACCTCGCCCACGTCTCGCCGGACCTGCTGGCCCGGCTGCGCCGGCACGCCGCGGTGGCGGACGTGTTCGCCGAGCGGCGCATCGACGAGCAGATCCTCAAGGGCCTGGACCGCAAGGTGTTCCTGCCCTCCGGTGGTCACCTGGTGATCGACCGGACCGAGGCGATGACCGTCATCGACGTGAACACCGGCAAGTACACCGGCGCCGGCGGAAACCTGGAGGAGACGGTCACCCGCAACAACCTGGAGGCCGCCGAGGAGATCGTCCGCCAGCTGCGGCTGCGCGACATCGGCGGCATCGTGGTGATCGACTTCATCGACATGGTGCTGGAGTCGAACCGGGAGCTGGTGCTGCGCCGGCTGACCGAGTGCCTGGGTCGGGACCGCACCAAGCACCAGGTCACCGAGATCACGTCGCTGGGTCTGGTGCAGATGACCCGTAAGCGGATCGGTGCCGGGCTGCTGGAGGCGTTCAGCGAAACCTGTGACTGCTGCAAGGGCCGCGGGCTGATCATCCACACCGAGCCGGTGCCGGAGAAGCCGCGATCGTCGGGCGGTACCGGGGCCGGGGACCGGGCGAAGACGGTCGCCGCAGCTCCGGCCAGCGGTGGTGGTACGAGCGTTACGGGTGGTGCGGCAACCGGTGGCAGCCGCCGCCGGGGTCGCAAGGCCAACCAACCGGCGGACGAGGCATTCCCGGCGCCTGACGTCACCGATACCCCTGACGTCACCTCTGCACCTGACGTGACGGCTGTGACCGGGGCGGACCAGCCGGATGAGCCGGCAGACGTGGTCGCCGGTGTCGCCGAGGCCGAGGCTGCCCCGACTACCACCGGCGTGATCAGAGTTCCCGTCGCGGCGGCGCAACCGCTGGTCGATCCGACCGCGGAGGACGAGGACGAGACCATGGGCTACGACCTGTCCCGCTACGAGGTGGATCCGGTGGTCGAGACCGGCAACGGCGCGGCACCGGTCCGCTTGGCCGGGGCGGACGATCCCGATCTCGCCGATGACGACGATGACCGGGACGCGTCCGCAGGCGATCACGCCGCCGGCGGTCGGCGACGGGTCCGCCGCAGCAGCGGCACCCGCCGCCGGACTCGTCCCTGACCGGGGTCGATTTGAGGGTAGCCACCGGCATGCCGTACGCTTGCCGGTGGCGCACCCGGTGCGCCAGGTTCCCGCGTGCCCGTGACTGCTCAGTCGCAGACCGCCGCGTCCGTTCCCCACGGCGTAGCCGACGGTCCACCGAGCTGCCACGAACACCATCCGCCAGCGACAAACGACAGGAGTCCGCGTCCGATGTACGCGATCGTCAAGACCGGCGGCAAGCAGTACAAGGTCGCCGAGGGCGACGTGATCGAGGTCGAGAAGATCACCGGTGCCCCCGGTGACGCGGTGACGCTTCCCGCGGTGCTCCTCGTCGATGGCGACGACCTGGTGACCGACGCGACCAAGCTTGCCCAGGTCGCTGTGACCGGCGAGATCGCCGCGCAGACCAAGGGTCCGAAGATCCGGATTCACAAGTTCAAGAACAAGACCGGCTACCACAAGCGCCAGGGTCACCGTCAGCCGCTGACCCAGGTCAAGGTGACCGGCATCTCGAACGGGAAGTAGGCACCAGCCATGGCTCACAAAAAGGGTGCGTCCAGCTCGCGGAACGGCCGTGACTCCCAGGCCAAGCGTCTCGGCGTGAAGCGGTTCGGTGGTCAGGTCGTCAGCGCCGGCGAAATTCTGATCCGTCAGCGCGGCACCAAGTTCCACCCGGGTGACCTGGTCGGCCGGGGTGGCGACGACACGCTGTTCGCGCTGGCTGACGGCTCGGTGCAGTTCGGCACCAAGCGCGGCCGCAAGACGGTCAACATCGTTCCGGCGACGCAGTAGCATCTGCCGTACAGCGCCGCCGCAGGCAGGCGCCCTGGCGTTGCTGGCTGACGCTTGTCGAGCAACCTGACGAGCGGGCTGCGGACCAGAGGTCCCAGCCCGCTTTGTCGTGTCCGCCGGTCCCGCCGGCGGCAATGGAGAGGATAGGGCCGTGACGACCTTCGTCGACCGGGTTGTACTGCATGTGCTGGCGGGGAACGGTGGGCACGGTTGCGTCTCGATCCACCGCGAGAAGTTCAAGCCGTTCGGCGGGCCGGACGGGGGCAACGGTGGGCACGGCGGCAGCGTCACCCTGGTCGTCGACCCTCAGGTGCACACCCTGCTCGACTTCCACTTCCGGCCGCACGCAAAGGCCGAGAACGGCAAGGGCGGGGCCGGTGGCAACCGGGACGGTGCCAAAGGCGCCGACCTGGTGCTCAAGGTGCCGAACGGGACGAGTGTGCAGGGTCTCGACGGCGAGGTGCTGGCCGATCTGGTCGGTGCCGGCACCAGCCTGGAGATCGCCCGGGGCGGCCGGGGTGGCCGGGGCAACGCCGCATTGGCCAGCGCCCGGCGCAAGGCACCCGGCTTCGCCGAGTTGGGTGAGCCGGGCGAGCAGCTTGACGTCGTACTGGAACTCAAGAGCGTCGCCGACGTGGGCCTGGTCGGTTTCCCCTCGGCCGGAAAGTCGTCGCTGATCTCGGTGATCTCGGCGGCCCGGCCGAGGATCGCTGACTACCCCTTCACCACGCTGGTGCCCAACCTCGGGGTGGTCCGGGCCGACGAACACACCTTCACGGTCGCCGACGTACCCGGGCTCATTCCTGGTGCGGCCACCGGCAAGGGCCTCGGTCTGGAGTTCCTGCGGCACATCGAGCGGTGCGCCGTGCTGGCCCACGTGGTGGACACGGCGACTCTGGAACCCGGGCGGGACCCGCTGGCCGACATCGACGCGATCGAGGCGGAGCTGGCCGCCTACGGCGGTCTGGCGGACCGGCCACGGCTGGTGGTGCTCAACAAGATCGACGTACCGGACGGCAGGGCAATGGCCGAGCTGGTCCGGAACGACCTGGTTGCGCGCGGGTTGCGGGCGTTCGAGGTCAGTACGGCGACCCGGGAAGGGCTGCGGGAGCTGACCTACGCCCTGGCGGAACTGGTCGCCGCTGCCCGTGCGGCCGCGCCGGAGCTGGAGCCGACCCGGATCGTGCTGCGGCCGGCGGCCGTCGACGACGCCGGATTCACCGTCGAGCCGGCGGCCGACGGTGCGTACCGGGTTTGGGGATCCCGCCCGGAACGGTGGGTACGGCAGACCAACTTCGACAACGACGAGGCAGTCGGCTTCCTCGCCGATCGGCTGGCCAGGCTGGGCGTGGAGGAGGCGTTGGCCAAGGCGGGCGCCGAGCCGGGCGCGTTGGTGAGGATCGGATCATGGGAGTTCGACTGGCAGCCGAGCCACTTCGCTGACGTCGAGTACGTGCCGAGCTCCCGCGGCACCGATGTCCGGCTGGAGGAGCAGTCGAGCCGGGCCAGCGCCGCGCAGCGGCTGGCGGACCGCAAGGCCCGCCGGCAGCGGCCAGCAGAGGACGACTCGGACGTATCGAGGTAACTGATTGTTACCAAGCGGGTTGGTGGCAGTTGAACGTCGGGTTGTCGGAATCAGGCCTGATCCCGGCCAACTGGACGAAACCTTCGGGAAACGCGCTTTGCCTATCGTGACTGAGTGTTGATCGAGCGCCGTCTGCCTACCGACCCGGAGGTCGCCGCCCTGATCATGACCCAGCAGCGCGAGCTGGCTGAGGCGGAGCGTGCCGGTCGGCCAGTCGATCCGGTCGGGCACCAGGTACACGACGACGCCCGGTACCTGGTGTGCGTGCTGGACGGGCGGGCGGTCGCCTGCGGCGCCGTCCAGGCGTTGGACGCGCAGACCGCCGAGATCAAACGGATGTACGTACGGCCGGCCTACCGGGGTCGGGGTATCGCGCGGCACCTGCTGACCGCGTTGGAAGAGTCGGCGTACGCCGCCGGCCACACCATCTTCCGGCTGGAGACCGGCAGCTACCTGCCGGTGGCCATGCACCTGTACGCCTCGGCGGGCTACGCCCGGATCCCGGTCTACGGCGAGTACGTCGGTAATCCGTACAGCGTCTGCTTTGAGAAACGGGTTCCGGTCGCCGCGGCCTGACTGTCCTGGCTCATGGTGCCCGGCGACGCGGGCGGGGTGGCCGAACCCGGGCGAATGGTGGACGATGTCGGGTCATGAGCGATTCGCCGGTTCTGGACAGTCCCGAGGCTATCGATGCTCATCTCGCCGCCGCTATCGAGCGGTGGGAGCGGGGGCGGCGCGGGGTGCGGTTCGTTCTCTGCGACGAGGAGGACCGTGTACAGGTCCACTGCCCGGTCGACGACCTGCCGGCGCGGCTCGACCCGGACGACTGCGCCCAGGCGGTCGGGATCTTCGCCAACGCGCTCGCGGAGCGGGCGGGTGACGGCTCGATGCTGGTGGTGCTCACCCGGTCCGGATCGAGCGCGGTCAGCGACCCGGACCGGCTCTGGTTCCACACCGCGTACCAGGTGTGCGGTCAGGCCGGCGTGCGGCTGCTCGGCGTACACCTGGTGACGCCGACGGACCAGCGGCGCATCCTGCTCGACGACGCGCTGTAGTCCTGGTCATCCTGCACCTACGGGTGCGCCCCTGGTCCGGCCATGTCAAAGATTAGCGACATCATGTTCCGTCTCCTTTACCTTAGTGATGTCAAGTCGTACGAGGAGAAGGGCACCTGGGCGTTCCTGGTGACCACCCTGGGGATCGTCGCGTACCACCGGGGGTGGTGAAGCGTGGGCAGACCGACCAGGGTGACCAACTCGATCCGGGCCCTGCGCTTTGCCAACGGGGAGATGACCCAGGCCGAGCTGGCCAGACGGCTCGGCGTCACCCGACAGACCGTCATCGCCATCGAGCAGGGGAAGTACTCGCCGTTTGACGGTCCCGCGGCCCGAGGTGGCGATCGGCGTCGCGCGGCTGTCCTACACGGACGCCTGGCACCTGGCCGAGCCGCTGTTCTGCGGGGCGGTCGGGCCGGACCCGGACAGCGAGACCTGTGTCGACGTACTCGAACATCCCGGCTTCCACCGCGCGGCCGGGATCAACGCGTTGAGCTGGGGTGGCGGCGACCCGGGGTAGACCGTGCGTCCCAGGCCGCCGCGACCACCGGGTCACTCCAGGTCGAACTCGCCGTCCTGGGCGCCGGCGACGAACGCGTCCCACTCGGCCTGGGTGAAGACCAGGATCGGCCCGTCCGGCTCGGCCGAGTTGCGCATCCCGATTAGGTCGTCGACGAACGCGATCTCGACCGCGCCCTCGGAGTCGTCACCTTCGGCCCGCTGCCACACCGCACGGGACAGGTCGAAATCGCCCTTGGGGTGCTGCGCCATCGTCGACTCCTTCTGCACGGGAACACACGCGGGATTTGTCAGGCGGTACACGCCCGGTTACCGGCACAGGCTAGCCGCCGCCGGTTGCACGATGTGCGGCAGGATGGTCGGATGCCGAGCCTGACCCGCGCCGAGGCCGTCGAACGCGCCGCGACGATCACCGTCGAGTCGTACACCATCGACCTCGATCTGACCGCCGGTGACACCGAGTTCGGGTCGACCAGTGTGATCGAGTTCCGGGCCACGCCGGGAGCAGCGACCTTCGTCGAGGTCGCTGCGGTGAAGCTGACGCGGGTACGGCTCAACGAGGTCGATCTTGATCCGACGACGCTCGACGACAACCGGTTCCCGCTGACCGGGCTGGCCGGACACAACACGCTGACTGTCGAGTCCCGGATGGCGTACTCGAACTCGGGGCAGGGGCTGCACCGCTTCGTGGACCCCGCCGACGGCGATACGTACCTGTACGCCATGTCGTTCCTGGACGACGCGCCGCGCATCTTCGCCTGCTTCGACCAGCCCGACCTGAAGGCATCGGTACGGCTGCGGGTCACCGCGCCACCGCAGTGGACGGTGGCCGGTAACGGCCAGCCGGTCGGCGCGCCGGTGGACGGCCGGTGGGATTTCGCGCCGACGGCGCCGCTGGCAACGTACTTCGTGACCCTGATCGCCGGGCCGTACCACGCCCGCCACGCCGAGCACGACGGGGTCCCACTGTCGCTGTACTGCCGACGTTCGCTCGCCGCGCACCTGGACGCCGACGCCGAGGAGATCTTCACGATCACCCGGCAGTGCCTGGACCGGTTCCACGAACTGTTCGACGTGCGGTACCCGTTCGGCGGCTACGGCCAGGCGTTCGTGCCCGAGTTCAACGCCGGCGCGATGGAGAACCCGGGCCTGGTGACCTTCCGCGACGACCACATCTTCCGGTCGGCGGTCACCGACAGCGAACGCGAGCGGCGGGCCACCACGATCGCCCACGAGATGGCCCACATGTGGTTCGGCGACCTGGTGACCATGCGGTGGTGGGACGACCTGTGGCTCAACGAATCGTTCGCCGAGTACCTCGGGGTGCGGGTGACCGCCGAGGCGACCCGGTTCACCGACGCCTGGACGACGTTCGGCATTCGCTACAAATCCTGGGGGTACGCAGCGGACCAGCGTCCGTCGACCCATCCGGTGGCGCCGGAGGAGGTCGCGGACGCCGAGCGGGCGTTGCTCAACTTCGACGGCATCTCGTACGCCAAGGGCGCGTCGGTGCTGCGCCAGTTGGTGGCCTGGCTGGGCGACGAACCGTTCCTGGCCGGGCTGCGGGCACATTTCGCCGCCCACCGGTTCGACAACGCTACGCTGGCCGACCTGCTCGACGCGTTGACCAAGGCGAGTGGCCGCGACCTGTCCGGCTGGGCGACGCGGTGGCTGCGGCAGGCGCAGGTGAACACGATCCGGGCCGAGACGATCGTCGACGAGACCGGCCGCTACCGGGAGGTCGCCCTGGTGCAGACCGCGCCGCAGCCCTATCCGGTGCTGCGTCCGCACCGGATCGGACTGGGGTTGTTCGATGCCGAGGCGACCGGGGACCGGCGGAGATCGGTGCGGCGGCGCCGGCTGGCGGTGGACCTGGCCCCGGACGTCGACGGCGGACGTACCCTGGTGCCGGCGTTGGTCGGTGAGCCGGCGGCCGACCTACTGCTGGTCAACGACGGTGACCTCACGTACGCCAAGGTGCGGCTCGACCCGGCCTCGTCGGCCGCGCTGCCGGCGATGCTGCCCGGAATGACCGATCCGTTGGCCCGTGCTGTGTCGTGGACGGCGACCCTGGACGCGGTACGTGACGCCCAGCAGCCGGTGGCCGACCTGGCGGCGCTGATCGAGCTGGCCCTGCCGGCCGAGACCGTGGTGGTCGTCGTCGAGGACGTGCTGCGGCTGAGCCGGTCGGTGATCGACCGGTACGCGCACCCGGTGGACCGTCCAGTGCTGCGGTCCCGGCTCGGCACCGCCTGCACCCGGCTGCTGGCCGCAGCCGGGTCCGGCACATCGGTCCAGTTGGCCGCGGCCCGGGGGGCGATCACCGCCAGCGGGGACGTCGACTGGTTGCGGGGGTGGTTGGCGGGGTGGGCGGTGCCCGCCGGGCTGACGGTCGACGCCGACCTGCGTTGGTTGCTGCTCTACCGGCTGGCGGCGTGCGGCGGCGTCGGCACGACCGAGATCGCCGACGAGGCCGGCCGGGACCGCAGCGCGGCCGGTGAGCAGTGGGCCGCGAAGTGCCGTGCGGCGGTGCCGGACCCGGCCGGCAAGGAGCGTGCCTGGCAGGCGATCGTGACCGACACCAGCCTGTCCAACCGTCTCGTCGAGGCGTACGCCGAAGGGTTCTGGCAGCCGGAACAGACCGAGCTGACGGCGCCGTACGTGGACCGGTACTTCGCCGATCTGCCGGCGGCGACCCGGCGCCGCGCGGCGTGGCTCGCCGACCGGGTGGCGGAGACGGCCTTCCCGCAGTTCGCGGTGAGCGAGCGGACCCGGGCGGCGGCAACCGCGATGCTCGCCCGCGACGATCTGACCGCCGGGCTACGTCGGGTGGTCACCGACGCCACCGATGAACTGGACCGGGCGTTGGCCGCTCGACGTCGGTACGCGTCCAGAGCCGGTGCCGGTGCCGGACCGGCGTAGGCGGTGATCGCCGGAGGCGCAAAGCGGGAGCAGGCCCCCGAAAGTGTTGCCTACGCCACGCGACAGCCCGGCTGGGTAGATCATCGGCATACGATTCGTCGATGGACGATGGCATCCGTCGGGTCGGCATTATGGGCGGCACCTTCGATCCGATCCACCAGGGTCACCTGGTCGCGGCGAGCGAGGTGGCCGAGCGCTTCGCGCTCGACGAGGTGGTCTTCGTGCCGACCGGGGATCCGTGGGAGAAGGCTGGGCTGACGGTCACCCCGGCTGAGGACCGGTACCTGATGACCGTGATCGCGACCGCGTCGAACCCGACGTTCCAGGTGAGTCGGGCGGACATCGACCGGCTTGGCCCGACCTACACCGTCGACACGCTGCGCGACCTGCACTCGGTGTACGGGCCGAAGACGCAGCTGTTCTTCATCACCGGCGCGGATGCCCTGGAGAAGATCCTGTCCTGGAAGGACACGGACGCGATGTTCGAGTTGGCCCACTTCATCGGGGTGACCCGGCCGGGGTTCGAGTTGTCCGACGCGCACCTGCCGGCCGACACGGTGTCCCTGGTCGAGGTGCCGGCGATGGCGATCTCGTCAACCGAGTGCCGGGCGCGGGTGGCTGCCGGCAAGCCGCTGTGGTACCTCGTGCCGGACGGGGTGGTGCAGTACATCGCCAAACGTCGGCTGTACGAGACGGAATCTTCGGGTGAATGACCCCCTGCTGTCACAATATAGGTAATATATCCGTATTTTCTGGCTGGGCGAGTGTGAGAGGCTAGAGCAGCGAAGCTGTCTAGCTGAAGGAGTGTTGTCGAGGTGATCCGATGAGCGCCTCAGAGCGCGCGCGGGAGATGGCCCTGACGGCCGCCCAGGCCGCCGCCGACAAGAAGGCGCAGGACATCGTCGTCATCGACGTGGCCGACCGAATGGCGATCACCGACGCCTTCGTGCTCGCCTCCGCGCCCAACGAGCGCCAGGTGCTGGCGGTCGTCGACGCCATCGAGGAGAGCCTGGTCCGGCTGCCGGAGAAGGCCAAGCCGATCCGGCGTGAAGGCGACCGTGCCGGCCGGT
Source organism: Solwaraspora sp. WMMA2080 (assembly GCF_027497395.1). Taxonomy (GTDB): domain Bacteria; phylum Actinomycetota; class Actinomycetes; order Mycobacteriales; family Micromonosporaceae; genus Micromonospora_E. The sequence continues at coordinate 6,242,482 of NZ_CP114910.1, forward strand.
GGGTGCTGCTCGACTTCAACGACATCGTGGTGCACGTCCAGCACACCGAGGAGCGCGAGTTCTACGCCCTCGACCGGCTCTGGAAGGACTGTCCGGTCATCCCGTTCGTCGACCGTGACCTGGTCGAGGCCGAAGCCGGGGCCACCGAGTGACCCGGTTGATCGTCTGGCGGCACGGCAACACCGACTGGAACGCCGCCGACCGGGTGCAGGGCCAGACCGACACCGCCCTCAACGACCTCGGCCGGGCCCAGGCCACCGCCGCCGCGCCGCTGATCGCGGCGCTACGACCGGACGCGATCGTCGCCAGCGATCTCCAGCGGGCAGCCGACACCGCGGCGGCCCTGGCGGCACTCACCGGCCTTCCGGTCCGTTCCGACCCCCGGCTGCGGGAGCGGCAGTACGGGCTCTGGCAAGGGCTCACCATGCCGACCATCGCGGAACGGTTCCCCGCCGAGCACGCCCGCTGGCGGGCCGGCGATCCGTCGCCCGGCTGCGCTGTGGAGAGCCTCGACGACCTTGGCAAACGGGTCGGGGAGGCGTTGCAGGACGCGGCTGACGCGATGCCAGGCGGGACTGTGGTGATCGCCACCCACGGCGGGGCGGCCCGGCAGGGCTGTGGCCATCTGCTCGGCTGGGGGGTGCCGGTGCTGCGTACCGTCGCGCCGCTGCAGAACTGCCACTGGACCGAGCTACGGTACGACGAGTCGCGGGGCTGGCAACTGCGGGCACACAACGTCGGGGTGAGCAGCACCCGGGACATTCCCGCCCCGGTCTGACCCGGCAGCCGGTCCGACCTGATCGCCGGCTTGATCCGGCAGCCGGTCCGACCCCACAGGTCGCCTGGTCCGGCACGATTGCCGATGATCAGCTAGCGTGCCGGCATGTCCGTCGCGGTCGTGACCGACTCCACCGCCTACCTGCCGGCCGATCTGGCGCAGCGGCACCACCTCACGGTGGTGCCGCTGACCGTGCTGGTCGACGGCATCGAACGTCGGGAAGGCCTCGATCTGACCCCGACCGAGGTGGCCCACGCGTTGACCACGCGGCGCTCGACGGTCAGCACCTCGCGACCCGCGCCCGAGCAGTTCGCCGGGACGTACCGGCGACTGCTGCGCACCGGTAGCTCCGGGGTCGTGTCGGTGCACCTGTCGGCCGGGCTGTCCGGCACGGTCGCGGCCGCCGAACTGGCCGCCCGGCAGACCGGCCCGGACCGGGTCGCGGTGGTGGACAGCGGCTCGACCGGCATGGGGCTGGGCTTCCCGGCGCTCGCCGCGGCGACGGTGGCGGCTACCGGGGGTGACCTGGCCGAGGTCAGCGCCGCCGCGACCGCTGCAGCGGCCCGCACCCGAACGTTTTTCTACGTCGACACGTTGGAGCATCTGCGGCGCGGTGGTCGGATCACGGCAGCATCCGCGCTGCTCGGTACGGCGCTGGCGGTCAAGCCGATCCTGCACGTGCCGGACGGGCACATCGTGCTGCGCGACAAGGTACGTACCGCCGCCCGTGCCCTGGCCAAGCTGGTCGACCTCGCCTGTCTCGCGGCCGGCGACGCCTCGCGGGTCGACGTCGCCGTGCACCACCTCGACGATCCGGACCGGGCCGCCGCCCTGTGTGCCGAACTGACCTCCCGGCTGGGCGACCGGCTCCAGGACGTTCACGTGACGCAGATCGGGGCGGTGGTGACCGCACACGCCGGCCCCGGTCTGCTCTCGGTCGTGGTGCACCGGCGGGCGGGCTCCCTGACCGCCGGCCCATAGCAAGATCCGGGTCTGGTACGGGGCACTGTCCACAACACGCCGGTCGTCCACAGCCCTGCCCGCAGTCCGGTCCACCGTCCTGGCCGGCGGCCTAGCTTCTGCACGTGATCGACGACGACACCGTCCAGCGTCGGCTGGCCCGGCTGACCCGCGCCGACGGCGGCCTACTGACCCGCGCCGACGGCGACCTACGGGTGCTGGTAGACCCCGTCCGTTCGTCCGTCCGCGACCTCGATGACCCGGCCGGATCGGGCGACCCGATCGATGGCGATGACCCGGCCTTCTCTGGGGCGACCGCCCGGCTGCCCGCCTTCGACCCTGGCCGGCGGGGGGTGCGGGCGCTCGCCGCCGTGGCTGTCGTGGTGGTAGCCGGCGCCGCGCTGCTCGCCTGGCGGGCACGACCCCAGGTCGAGCCGGTGCCGTCCGCCGACGGCGCCTCGGCCCAGGGCGCCCCGGTGTCGGCCGTCGCCGCCGGCCCGAGTCCTGAGGGCCGCCCCGCTGCGGCAGGACCTGGGACGACCGGCACCGGCGGGCCGACACAGCTGATCGTCGCGGTGACCGGCCGGGTCCACCGGCCAGGCCTGGTGACCCTGCCGGCAGGTGCCCGGGTGGCCGATGCCCTGGAAGCAGCCGGTGGCGCACTGCCCGACACCGACATCGCCTGGCTCAATCTGGCCCGCCCGGTCCAGGACGGCGAGCTCGTCGTGGTCGGGGTCACCCCTCCGCCGGGAGCCGAGACTGGACCTGCCCCGCTCGCCGGCCAGCCGGGCGAGACCGGCAAGGTCGACCTGAACGCCGCCAGCCAGCAGCAGTTGGAGACGCTGCCGGGAGTCGGCCCGGTGCTCGCCCAGCGGATCATCGACCATCGCGAGCGGGTGGGTGGGTTCGCGTCCGTCAACGACCTGCGCAAGGTCAGCGGCATCGGCGACGCGCGGTTCGACCAACTGCGTGAGCTGGTGACAGTGTGAAGGCGTCCGGCGGTGACCGGGTCGGGCCGCCTGATCTGCGGCTGGCCGGGTTCGCGGTGGCCTGCTGGCTGGCAGCCTTCGCCGTGGTGTACGGCACGGCCGTACTGGCGGTGGCACTGGTCAGCGGTGGCGTGACGCTGGTCGGTCTGCTCGGCGTCTACCTGACCAGAGGTACGGGCACCGGCCGCAGCCGCGCTGCCAGGCCGCCCGGCGGTTACGCCGACCTGCCCCGGCTGACCAGGTGGATCCACGCGTACGGCTGGCTGGCCATGGCGGTGGTGCTCGGCGTCGTCTGCGGTGCCGCCGCTGCCGGCGCGCGGGTGGCGGCGCGGGACGCCGGGCCGCTCGCGGCGCTGGTCGACGACCGTGCGGCGGTCGCCGCGGAGCTGGTGATCCGGGACGATCCTCGACGGGTCAGGTCGGCGGTGGCCGGACCGCCGCTGTGGCTGGTACCGGTCCGGCTGGCCAGCCTGTCCGGCTCGCCGGCCGTCGGGTCCGACCACGGCGTCGCCGGCCGGCTGGTCGGTCCGGTGCGGTTGCTCGTCCTCGGCACCAGCAACGCCTGGGACGGGCTGCTGCCCGGGCAGCGGGTGCGGGTCGCCGGCCGGTTGGCGCCACCGCGCGGTGGTGATCTGACCGCAGCAGTGCTGTCCACCGGGGAAGATCCGACGCCGGTCGGGTCCTCGAGCTGGGCGCAGCGGGCGGCCGGTGTCCTGCGGTCGGGCCTGCAGCGCGCCTGCGAGCCGTTGCCAGACCAGCCCGGTGGCCTGTTGCCCGGTCTCGTCGTCGGCGACACCAGCCGGCTGGATCCTGCGGTGGAGCAGGACTTCCGGGCCACCGGGCTGACCCATCTCGTCGCGGTGAGTGGGTCCAACGTCGCGGTCGTCGTCGGGTTCGTCCTGCTCGGGATGCGCTGGTGTCGGGCTGGTCCCGGCCTGACAGCGGTCGCGTGCGCCGTGGCGCTGGTCGGCTTCGTGATCCTGGCCCGTCCCTCGCCCAGCGTGGTACGGGCCGGGGTGATGGGTGCGGTCGGGCTGCTCGCGCTGGCGACCGGACGTCGGCGGGCGGCGTTGCCGGCGCTCGGTGCGACCGTGGCCGTCCTGGTCGTGGTCGATCCGGAGCTGGCCTCGGACGCGGGTTTCGCCCTGTCCGTACTGGCGACCGGTGGTCTGCTGCTGTTCGCACCCGGCTGGCGGGACGCGATGGTGGCCCGTGGTGTACCCGCTCCGCTGGCGGACGCGTTGGCGATCCCGGCGGCGGCGCAGCTGGCCTGCACCCCGGTCGTCGCCGGCCTATCCGGACTGATCAGCCTGGTCGCGGTCCCCGCCAACCTGCTCGTGGTGCCGGCGATCGCCCCGGCGACGGTGCTCGGGGTGGCGACAGCCGTCGTCTCACCGGTCTGGCCGGGCGGTGCCGAACTGCTCGCCTGGCTCGGTCACTGGCCGGCCTGGTGGCTGGTGACGGTGGCCCGGTACGGGGCGCGGGTTCCCGCGGGTTCGCTGCCGTGGCCGGACGGGGCGTTCGGTGCGCTCTCTCTTGCCGCGTTGACGGTCGTCGTGCTGCTCCTGGCCCGTCACGGGTTCACTCGTCGAGTGCTGGCGGTCATAGCGGTCGGAGCCGTGGTCGGGGCCCTGCCGGTGCGGCTCGCCGCGTCGGGCTGGCCACCGGATGGCTGGGTGGTCGCGGTCTGTGCGGTGGGTCAGGGGGACGTGGTGGTGCTACCCGCCGGTGCCCGGTCCGCTGTGGTCGTCGACGCCGGACCGGACCCGGCTGCTGCCGACCGGTGCCTGCGCCGTCTCGGCATCAGCCGGGTGCCGCTGTTGGTGATCAGTCATTTCCACGCCGACCATGTCGCTGGCGTCGATGGTGTCCTGCGGCACCGTCTGGTCTCGGCGGTGGCGACCACCGGGTGGCCGGAGCCGGCTGCCGGCCGGGACGCGGTGCAGTTGGCGGCGGCGGCCCGAGGCGTCGCGGTCGGACCGGTTCCGCCCGGCTGGAGTTACCGTCGTGACCAGGTCGAGTTGATGGTGCTCGGTCCGACCGAGCCGTTCATCGGGACCAGGTCCGATCCGAACAACAACTCGCTGATGCTGCTGGCTGTCGTGGACGGAGTACGGATCCTGCTGACCGGTGACGCCGAGCACGCCGCGCAGGAAGCGTTGCTGGACCGGTTCGGGGCGGCCGGACTGCGGGCGGACGTGCTCAAGGTCGCCCACCACGGGTCGGCCTTCCAGGACGTCGGCTTCCTGGACGCGGTGGCTCCTGCGGTCGCGGTGGTGCCGGTCGGTGCCGACAACCGCTACGGGCATCCGGATCCCGGAGTGCTCGCCCGGCTGTCGGCACGGGGAGCGCGGGTGCTGCGCACCGATGTCGACGGTGATCTCGCGGTGGTACGGCGTGCCGGCGGGCTCGCGGTCTCCCACCAGAGAGCTGACATCAACTCCCGTACCGGCTGATCCGGGTGGGACGGAAGACCGCAGTCAACTGCGGTGTTCCGGTGCTGTTCGTGACAGCTCGCTGGCAAATGTCCCTATTATCGGAGCGTGATCGAACAACTACTCTGCGAGAAATTGGGGGTTGATCTCGGTGGTACGACCCGTGCGACTATGGCGGGCGTGAAAATTGCCGCCCCGCCCGCCGTGGTACTCGTGCTCGGGGACGAGGAACTTCTGGTCACTCGGGCTGTGACGGAAGCCGTCCAGGCTGCCCGGGCCACCGATCCCGACGCCGACGTACGGGAGTACGAGGCGGGCGCGGTCAGTGCCGGCGAGGTCGCCGAGATGCTCAGCCCGTCCCTGTTCGGCGGTCGGCGACTGCTCGTGCTGCGCAGTGGCCAGGACGCCCGCAAGGACCTGACCGCCGCGTTGCTCGGGTACGCGAAGCAACCCGATCCGGACGTGACGCTGCTGGTCACCCACGCGGGCGGCGCCAAAGGGAAGGCCTTCGCCGACGGGCTGCGGTCGGCCGGGGCGACCGTGGTGCCGGCGGCCAAGCTCAAGGGGCACCGGGAACGGGTCGCCTTCGTCCGAGACGAGTTCCGCCGCGCCGGCGGCCGGTGCACCGACGACGCCGCCGAGACACTACTCGCCGCCGTCGGCAACGACCTGCGAGAGCTGTCCGCGGCCTGCGCCCAACTGCTGGCGGACACGGGCGGCAGGGTCGACGCGGCGACCGTGGCCCGGTACTACCGGGGTCGCGCCGAAGTGAGTGGATTCACCGTGGCGGACGCGGCGATCATCGGCGACGTGTCGGGAGCCCTGGAAGCACTGCGGTGGGCCCTGCACGTCGGAGTCGATCCGGTGCCGATCGCCGACGCGATCGCCGACGGCATCCGTACCGTGGCCCGGGTCGCGTCCGCCGGTCGGGGGAGCCCGTACCAGTTGGCGAGCAGTCTCGGCATGCCCGCGTGGAAGATCGAGCGTGCGCAACGGCAGAGCCGGGGCTGGAGCGCGGAAGGCCTGGTTGATGCCATGCACGCGGCGGCGCGGTGCAACGCCGATGTCAAGGGCGGGTCGGACGACCGGGACTACGCACTGGAGCGGGCCGTTGTCGCGGTCGCGCAGGCCCGGCGCAGCGGTGGTGATCAGCGGTGAGCGGCCGCGACCATCGGGATCCGCGTGACCATTTGGACCCGGCCGACGAGCAGGACGCCATCGAGGACGAGTTCCAACCGGTCTACGCCCGGGCGCTACGGCTCCGGTACCTGCAGCCCAGCGGGCTGACCTGTCTGGCCTTCTTCGAGGGCAGCTTCGTGCTGGGTGGGCTGCTCGCCCTGGCGGAACTCATTCCCTGGTGGGGCATGCTGGTCCTGCCGGTCGCGGTGGCCGTCATGGTAAAGATCAACGATTTGGTCGCCGGTGCGGTCGAGCGGTCGGCGGAGCTGGTCCCCGAGCGGGAACAGGAGATATTCCGTCGTGAGGTGGTCTTGGCGGCCGGGCAGCCCGTACGGTCGGTGACCGGTACCCGGACCGGATCGGCGTTTCCGGCTGGCGGCACCGGCCCCGGTATCCAGACCGGCCCCGGTATCCGGATCAGGCGGATCGGCGGCGCCCACGTCGAGGCGACAGCCGCGACGGCTACTGCGTCAGCGGCGACCTGTGCGGCCCTCGCGGCTCCGACGGTCTTCCTGCAGACCGTCGGAGCCAACTCCGCTACCGCTGCTGCGCTTGCCGCGCCGACGGTGCTGCTGAACGTGCTTCACACCGGTCAGCTCAGCGATCACCAACCACCGGCACCCGAGTGACGTGAACCAGTTGGGTCGGGACCGACGCAGCTCAGCTGGGTTGGGCCCGGCTGGTGGCAATGGTCACCCAACACGGACCAGCCGACCTCGCGAGGTCGGCTGGCCGGTGGGAGCGGGTTCGTCAGGAGCCGATCGACTGCAGGCGCTTGGCGATCGCGGACTTGCGGTTCGCCGCCTGGTTCTTGTGGATCACGCCCTTGCTGACGGCCTTGTCGAGCTTGCGGCTGGCTTCCCGCATCAGCGCGGCAGCCTGCTCGGTGTCGCCGTTCGCGTTGGCCTCGTTGAACTTACGGACGGCGGTTTTCAGCGCCGACTTGACCGACTTGTTCCGCAGCCGACGCTTCTCGTTCTGCCGGTTGCGCTTGATCTGGGACTTGATGTTCGCCACGCGACAGCCTCGCCCTGCTCATCCGAAATCGAAACGACCAAAATGACAATCCGTTTGCGGCGTACGCGTCCGCCCGAGTCATCCCGGTGACCGGGTCCGACGCAGTGGCGGTCCGGACAGGTGCCGGAGTCCGACGGATGGTCGGGCCCGACAACCGGGATGCATGCTGGCGACGCGTGTCGCCACGCGCGAAGGGCAAGGTTACCAGCTCATCGGTGCGCCGGCCAAAACGGGCCGGACCAACCACGCCGGGCGGCCAGCCAGGCCAACGCCGTCTCGCCACTGAACCGCTGGTGGGCGCGGACATGCGGCGAGGCGCCGGTGGGCCCGGCGGACGCCCGGGTCAGCCAGTAGCCGGAGAGCGCCGCCAGCGCAGCGTCCAGCCCGCCGGGCGGCGCGTCGACAGCGGTCGGGTGCCGGGCGAACAGCGCGTCTGCGTCGAGGCCGCTGGCGTACGCGGTGACCAGCAGGCTCGTCGTGTCGAACCAGGCGGGACCGTGACACACCCAGGTCCAGTCGCAGATCCACGCCATCCCGGTCCGGTCGATCAGCAGGTTGTCGAGACGCAGGTCGCCGTGGATGACCGCGTCGTCGGACACCAGGCGGGGCAGGTCCGCCTCCAGCGACGCCAGCTCTGGCAGGTGCCGCCGGAGCAGCCCGTCGCCGTCGGTGTCGGTATCGAACACCGGCATGGCTTCCCGGCCGGCGGCGATCTCCTGCCACCAGGCCAGGTCGGCGCTGGCCAGGTCGGCCAGCCCGGGCAGACCGATGTTGACCAGCCCGGCCGGCGGCCGGCGCAGGGCGCGGGCCGCGCCCGCCCAGCTGGCCAGGGCTGCGTCCAGCTCGGCCGGAGCCCAGGGCAGCGCCGGCATCCGGCCGTCGACAGCGTCGAGACAGAGTACGAAGTAGCCGGCGGTGGTGAGTGTCCACCGCGGTCTGGCCGCCGCCACCTGGGCCGGGAGTTCGGCCGTCAGCGCCGCTTCGCGGGCGTACCAGTCGCTGAGGTGTCGCTGCTCGACCAGCGACGCCGCCTTGACGAACACCCGCTCACCGGCGGAGGTGGTCAGTGTCGCGGCGAAGCCCCGGGTGAAGCCGCCGCCGGCGCTGGTCGCCCAGGTCACCGGGCTGCCGAGCCGACCACAGATCGCCGCGCGTAGGTCGGGTGGGAGGTCCGCCCAGGCGGGTCGGACCGATGTCGCGTCGTACCGGATAGCGGGCAACCGCACTGTAGCCACCC